>NVSR01000069.1 GCA_002401295.1 SAR324 cluster bacterium
CTTTCGGCTTGTCACCTGAGCTGCGAGTTTCTTTTTTTGCGGCTGGTACTACAGGAACGGGCTTGTTTTTCTGACGAACTACTACTTTGATCTCATAGTCCTCAGGATTCTCTTCTACTTTTGGTTTTACAGGCGGTGGGCCTTTTACCACTTGAGGACGAGTTCTCTTTTGGTCTCTCAGGAAAGACTTTGGTCCGGGTCGGGTTAAAGCCTGTCGTTTTCTAGCAACCGAAGTGTTTTTAGCCGGCTTGCTTCCTTCTTTTACTGGTTCGATTTTCGTTTCCTTGGCTTTTTCTTGAGGAGTCTCGGCTGGTGTAGCCTCTTTCCTAACTGGATTTTGCTGCTTAGTTTTGGCAACAACCTGAGGCTTTGTTTCCTTATCCATTATTTTTTGCGGAGTTTCCTTATTTTTGTCTACTTTTACAGTTTTCTCCTTTAGTTCCTCAACTTGAGGAATCTTTTCTACCGGAGACGCTACTGGCATTGGAGAGGACTTCTGAGCTTCCTGCATTTTTCGTTCAGCAGTAATCTCTTGACGAGTTTGGAGATCCTTCTCAAGAGGGGCATCCCCTAATTTCAAGGAGGCACGGATTTTCTTACCTTCTTTTGCTTTCTTTGCAGAGATAATTCTTCTTCTTACCGTTCGTCCTCCGTCCTGGGATGGAACCAAAGACTCTTTAATYCGACTAGCCGGTTCCAAAAACTCCGTACGAATCCGGTTGATATCTTTTTCGCTTAAGGCGGAAAAGTTTCCGGATGCTTGAATTCCCAAGCGACTAATGCGCTTCAGAAACTCTTTCGTGGGAGTATCCAGTTCTTTTGCCAATTCAAACACTCTTAATGACATGAACATTCCTCCAATGCTTTACCTGTCCAGCTATTCACCATTCACATTCAGTCCCAAGGGTCAAACGGGTCCGAAGTCGTATAGATCTTCAATAAAATTAATTAATNAAAAAAAACAGCTATTCGTCCGCAGCAATATCATTACCTTTTTCGCGGGGCGTTTCCTCATCTTCTTGGGCCCTGTTGCCTAGTTCAGGCAATCCTTCTCCCATTAGCCCTGGCAGTTCCAGTTCTTTCCGAGAGTTTTCAGTGTCTCGTTGAGCGAGGTCAGCCAAATCACCAACTAACTTGCTCGCCTCACCGAGATCCGGCAATTCCCATGGGATCACGTTGATAGAGTATTCCGTCAAACGAGAAGCCAAGCGAACGTTCTGTCCTTGTTTACCGATAGCCAACGACAGTTGACTGGGCTGGACTTTGACATCTACGGCTCGTCCCTCTGATTTCAGGGTCATTTCAACGATTTCAGCAGGAGCGATGGCATTGGTAATAAATTGTTCTTCAAATTCCGACCATTCGACCACATCAATTCGTTCTCCGCAGAGTTCGGAAACTACCGACTGGATTCGTGTACCACGAACACCAACACAGGAGCCAACGGGATCAACATCAGGATCATTACTGCGTACAGCAACTTTCGCACGACGACCTGGGTCTCTGGCTGCAGTAACCACATCGATCACGCCTTCATAAACCTCAGGAACTTCTACTTCCATTAATTTGATCAGGAATTTCGGGTGGGTTCTGGAAATAACCAGTTGAGGTCCTCTGCCATCAGACTTCAAGTCTATCAGCAAGGCACGAACATGATCGCCAGGTTGTAATTTTTCAAAAGGAATCTGTTCCCGTCTATCGAGCATTGCTTCCACGGAATGACTAATCATTAGAATGATCCGCCCACGTTCTACTCTGGAAACAGTTCCATGAACAATTTCACCAATTTTTTCACGGTATTTTTCGGAAACAGCTTCCCGCTCAGCCTCTCGAATTTTCTGAAAGATGAGTTGTCTTGCTGTTTGAGCAATTACCCCGGCAAATTCCCGACTATCGATTTCATACTCAACCTCATCACCACATTCCGCCAAGGGATCTAACCTTCTCACTTCACTTAAGGAAATCTGGTTATGAGGATCGACTAAATCTTCAACGACAATACGGTAGTGCATCAATTCAATCTTTCCGGTTTGCCGATTAAGGACTGCCTCAATACTTTTGTATTCTTTATACTTTCGATAAGCTGCGCCTACAATTGCATCTTCTAAGGCTTCAATAATTGCATCCTGATCCAAACCACGTTCTTGACTCAGTTCAACAATCGCTTCCAGCAACCCGGAGGGTTTCATATATACTCCTGCACATTTGATTAAGACGGGGACAAGGATTTGTCCGGCCTTACTAATTGGTGTTTGGGTTGATCTGATCCCATCTTGAAGGCGGGATGTAGCCTTCACGTCATGAAATTAAAATTCGGGAAACAGATGAACTTTTTTGATATATTCCAGTTCAACAGTCAGGGATCCTTTTGTTCCTTCCATTGTAATAGAAGGAGGATGGTATTCTTTCAAAATCCCGACAAATTGTTTCCGCCCCTTATAGGAGTTATGAAAAACCGCTTTAACTCTTTTATTGGYAAATCGAAGAAAGTCTGTATCCTTGCACAATTCTCTATAAATGCCAGGAGAACCCACTTCTAAGTAGTATTCAAAAGAGAAAGGATCATCCACATCGAGGATTAGTGATATTTTCTTGCTCACTGCGGTGCAATTATCAAGGGTAAGATCTCCACCCTTATCAATCACAACATCAAAAATGGTGTTCCCATTTTCTTGTTTTAGCACCAGGTCCACCAGTTCAATCCCTAGTTCATCTAAGGTTGGCTGAATCAAGGCCGTGAGATGTTCGTATTGACTTTCTGAAAGCTGCATATAATAAAATTCCCTTGTATTTCATAAGGCAAAAGCTTGTCACAAATAGCCCTTTAAGTAATCGTAATCAGTGAAAGTAACATGGCAACCTTTCTCTGGCAATCCATTTTCCAGAAAAAGTAGATGTTTGCCTTTTATTATTTAATACACTGATATTCAATAATTTTGTCCCTCTATCTTTCCCTTTATTTTAGGTGGGAAAGATATTTTTGACCACCTCTTTTCCTTTTTTCTAAGTTTTAGTTTCTATTGAGGAAAAAAGGAAATTTGGAGGGACCGACACAAAATAAGGAACCTTTCCAGAGTCACTAAAAACAAGCCACCAGTTTTCCTGAACTGACAGAGCCATCGAGTTCGAACTGTCGGCATTCAAGAGGCCGTATGATAGGTAGTTTATGCCAAGGGTCAATCACAGAAGCACCAGTCAGATCACAATCTGCGACGGCATCCCACGATGCAACCGGATTCAGCTCCAGTAGCGGTTCAATCAATGCCAAGGAGGGTTCTTTGGCTGACATGCTGTCGTCATTATTCTGCAAGGTTAAGAATGGAAATAGAGGGAAAGAAACAGTTTCTGTTTTTTTCTTCCGCTCAATTCTAGCTTTGGCAATAACAACTCCCGCAGGACGTTCCACGGCGGCCAACAGATGATTGTTCTGGTAGGTAAAGCGCACAACCCCTGTTTTTTTGGGACGTTCTGTAACCGAACTGATCTTTAGTTTCACATCACTATCAGAGATCAGGTAGGGGATATAGTTGTATTCCTTTCCTTCATAAATACATTGAATAGAAAGAAAGGCATCATTGTAGATCCCTAAATTGGACCAAGGATATTCAATAAAGTTCAAAGAAGCTACAGGAACCTCAGCCAATTCCAAAATATGGGGGACTAATTCTGCCGCAACTTCCGCATCTGTTTCATATTCGTAAACTGTCCATTTCGCACCTTTAAACTGAAATGGAGGTTCGTGAAAAGCGGGGGAGTGTGTGGGACAAGTTGCTCCCCGCATCGTTGTTCTAGTTAGTTTACCTTGGATACTCATTACCGCTTCCTCCTGTTTTATAGGGAATAACAAAAGTGAAATGCTGATTATGTAGATACTCCAATGGTACTGTGGGTTCTTCCTCCTATAGCTGCTACTATATTTGATACCTCAAGCAAAATGCCCTCAATCTTGTCTGTCTAGACCAAAAGAGAACCATTAATTAGTTTTTACAGTGCTATACTATGTTTTCTTGGTCATTGGCAATTTTTTTTCAAAAAATCATTATAATTTTAAGAAGTGATTGAGAAAACTCCAGTCACTTTTTGATACGAACCACTGGAGTCCCTGACCAAAGAGTGTTACAACAAAAGAAAGAAAATCAGAGGCAAATTATAAATTTAGGCATGAAAGCGCTTCAAAATGACACTAGATTACGATTTAATCATTTTTTACATCAAAGTTTTTTTCAGTTGTGTTGCTGTGCTCACTCTCGGGCTCACATTAATCCGGCCTGCACCAGTAAAAAAATCGAATTCCATACAAAGAACGGCCCGGCAATCTAAGTTACCTTCAGTAGAAGAGATTGAGAATATGAACCAAGTAATCCCTCATCAGAAAAACCAAAAAAAAAGGGCTGATGAGATCATTAAATTGGCCAGGAAGAACCCTCAGCTGACAGCTAACCAAGTCAGCCAATGGCTCAGAGACAAAGGTTAAACTGATCACTTCTGTTCTTTTTTTACGGATGGAGAGATTTGAATTCTGTTACTTCCAGGGCTAGTTTGGTAGCAGTAATTTCCCCCTAAAACAACAGGAGACAAAGGTGATTGATGAAACCCTCAGAGATTAGAAAGAGATTGGAAAATGGTGATATGACGGTTCAGGAATGGGTGGAGTGTGTATTTGCCGACGAATGGACAAAGAAGTTTAAAAAAATTAATGGCAGTCTTCCCGGGGAACCAAACAGTCGCTGGAATTTTCTAAAGAATCGTATCGGATGGAAGGTCCGCAATAAAATAATTAATAATCAAATACTGGAAGATCAAGAATGGCTGGATGGGCTGACGAAGCAATACGGGTTGAGGTATTCCTTCCGTAATGGGAAAGTTGACTTTGCTCTCATGAAAGAAAGCAAGAAAAAAAAATCATGACAAAAAAATAGCAGGAATACCGGGTTCGGTATTCCTGCTTATTCATTCCCTCAGAAATGGGGGAAGATTAGTAGCGGTAATGCTCAGGCTTGTATGGGCCTTCAATCTTAAGTCCCAAGTAATCAGCCTGCTCTTCGCTCAGAACATCCAACTCAACGTTCAGCTTATCCAAGTGCAAGCGGGCAACTTTTTCATCCAGAGTTTTAGGCAAAGTATAGACCTTATTCTCATATTTATCGGCATTTTTCCAAAGCTCCATCTGCGCCATCACTTGATTGGTAAAGCTATTGGACATGACAAAACTGGGGTGACCTGTAGCACAACCAAGGTTCACCAAACGACCTTCTGCCAGAATAATAATTTTCTTTCCATCAGGCCAGATTACTTGATCAACTTGAGGCTTGATTTCCACTCGTTGTAAAGTCTCGTCATCAAAAACAGAGGCTACCTGGATTTCAGAATCAAAATGGCCGATGTTACAAACAATGGCTTCATCAGGCATGCTATCCATGTGCTCACGAGTGATCACATCGGCACAACCAGTAGTGGTGACAAAGATATTCCCAATCTTAGCCGCTCGAGCCATTGACATGACTTGATAACCTTCCATTGCTGCCTGCAGAGCACAAATAGGATCGATTTCTGTTACGATCACGCGAGCTCCCATTCCTTTGAAAGAAGCAGCACAACCTTTACCGACATCACCATAACCGGCAACAACAGCGACCTTACCAGCGATCATCACGTCAGTAGCGCGCTTGATTCCGTCCAACAAGGACTCACGGCAGCCATAGAGGTTATCAAACTTGGATTTAGTCACAGAGTCATTGACGTTGAAAGCAGGTATTTTCAAAGCGCCAGTTTCTTCCATTTTGTATAGTAAATGGACACCTGTAGTTGTCTCTTCGGAAAGTCCTCGAATGTCAGCCAAAAGCTCAGGCATTTTATTATGAACCAATCCAGTGATATCACCACCATCATCCAACAGCATGTTGGGTCCCTTGCCATTAGCCCAAGTCATTGTCTTCTCAGCACACCACCAATACTCTTCTTCTGTCTCACCTTTCCAGGCAAAGACAGGTACACCTGTCTCAGCGATAGCCGCTGCCGCTTGATCTTGAGTGGAGAAAATATTACAGGAAGCCCAACGAACTTCAGCACCCAAAGCAGTCAATGTCTCGATGAGAACAGCCGTTTGAATGGTCATATGCAGGGAACCAGCAATGCGAGCACCTTTCAATGGCTGAGATTCAGCAAATTCAGTGCGAAGAGACATCAATCCGGGCATTTCCGCTTCGGCGATAGTGATTTCTTTCCGTCCCCATTCTGCCAGGGAAATATCCGCTACTTTATAGTCTTGCTCTAACTCGGTATTCATATCTAGTCCTTATAATTAGTGGAGTAACCGCTGAGATTTGGAGTTTCTCAGCCGACAAAAATGTTATGTAAGGTCAACTTTTTTTCCAATCCTATGATGGAGATGGCTTGGGTTTCAGATTTGACTTTTTCAGAGGCAATCCTTTGCCAAGTATCTTCACTGAGAACCAGGTTTGCCGAGCTTTCCCGGGTAGCCCATTGGTTCATCATGAACACACTATTCACCGTATCTCCCAAAATATCAGGCCTTGAGTAGTCAGGGTGCCCGATAGCTCCCAAATAGATTTGACCAGTATGCAAGGAAGCTAAAAGCTTTGTGCCTTGCAAGAGTCGACAGCCTTTTACCGCCGCATCAAAAGCGCGTTGTGCGTGCGCTGGCCCTGAAAAGTAAGCCAGGAAGCCATCTCCCACATACTTAACGGTGACACCACCATAATTCAGGACAGTTTCCGTCAATAGTTGGAAAATGCTATTCACCCACAAGGCTACTTCTCTGACGGATAATTCAGCGGAACGATAGGCGTAATCCCGTAAACTCGTATTGATGACTGTTGCTTCAAAGGTATCACTCGCCCTTTCATCACCCACTAGAATCCATTCCACAGAGCATTTCAGTATGCAAGATAAAGGAACCAGCATGGTAATATCCGGCGCGTTCTCTCCTCGTTCCCATTTGGAAACGGCTTGTGCTGAGATTTGTAACGAATTAGCCAGCTGATTCTGTGTCAGCCTGGACTTCTCCCGAAGTGATTTGATTCGTTTTCCCAGTTTTGACAAGTCCATGATGCTTCTCAGAAAGTTTCAAAGTTTCGCTAAGTGTAGCAAGGTGGCATAAAAATGCGATAACGCTTTGCGTTAATTTCACTCAAGGAATGGTTGAATTGAGGAGATATTTTCCTTGAATTACCTATATTGATAGAATCTAAAGCCCAGAACCCGCTCCGTCAAATAAAGCCTAAAATCAGAGGATAAAATAAGAACCGACCCACAGTTATAGTTGATGTTTTATAAAAACTGGTGAAGAGTAAAAATAATTTGATGAAGTCAATTCTTTCACAAATTTACTCTAGGTCCCGAAATGAATTATGTATTTTTGAATGGTCAATTTGTTGAAGCAGAACAAGCCAAGGTTTCCGTCTTTGACCAGGGTTTTTTATATGGTGATGGAATTTTTGAAAGCTTTCGTTCCTCGGGAAACCAGCTTTATCAATTCAGCCGGCATTTTGATCGCTTGTTGCAATCTGCAAAGGCCCTTAACTATGAAATTGCCTTCACTCAGCAAGAGTTAGAAACGATCCTTGAAAAACTATACAAAAAAAATAGATTAACCAATGCTTATTTTCGAGTCACCGTAACCCGTGGCAAAGGACAAATTGGCTTTCATCGTTCCATGGAGAATGACTTAACCTATTTAATTATCGCTAACGAATATAAAGGATTTGAAGATTCCCTTTATCAAGTGGGCATTGAATCAAAAGTCGCCCAAATCAGAAGAAATGCCCCGGAAGCAATTAATCCAAAAATTAAGTCAATTAGTAATCTCAATAGCCTATTGGGAAAATTAGAAGCGAAAGTTGAGAGAGTCCTGGAAGTCATCATGCTAAACAACAAGGATCACGTCTGTGAGGGGGCTTCGTCGAATATTTTCTGGGCAAAAGATCAGTGGATTTTCACTCCTGATGCATCCACAGGACTCTTGGAGGGAGTCACACGCTCCACGATCATGCGCCTCTGTGAAGAAAAAATGAATCTAAGAGTCATCAGTGGTGAGTATAAATTGCAGGATTTAAAATTTGCAGATGAAGTCTTTATTACTTCTACCTCTTTGGAAGTAATGCCTATTGTCAAGATTAACGGGTTTAAAATCAATCAAGGATTAGTAGGGCCTATTGCCCGCAATTTGCGCAAAGAATTGCATAGAGACATGGACTGTCTCAGGATTTGAGAGCTGGGAGCAGTAGGAATACAACACCTCACTAAAATCTTTTTTCATTGCACTCAGAACCTGGATAATAATCTACTAAAATTATATTTTATTGCCATTATTGGGAATTTTTGTTGTTCTAACAGCCAACCGAGTTTATCCATCAAAATAACAAACCGGTAGTGCAAATAAAACCGGTAAAATAGAGGTATAGTATGGTCAAGTGTGTGGGTCCGACTTTAAGTGAGGAAGTCATTCAGCGGTATCAGGAGCAGTACTCCTTCCATCCAGAGATGGAGGAGTTAGCTGAATTTTTTCATCTAGTTTCCAATCCTATTCGATTAAAGATTCTCAACCTTCTTCGTGAGGAAGGCCCTGTCTGTGTTTGTGATATGCGAGATATTTTTGGGGTTTCTGCCCCGGCCATTTCCCAGCATTTGGCAAAACTAAAGATGTGCAAAGTGGTGCAGACCAACAAACAGGCACAAACAGTTTTTTACTCTTTGACTGATCATCCATTACTAGGACTGGCCTTCAAAGGTTTAGATTAACGCTGATAAAAGGTCTCATGAGTACTGAGTCACTAGTCTTTTTTCTTTTAATGGTTGCTTTTGGCAGCTATGTACAAACAGTTACCGGCTTTGCAATGGGCTTGATCGTCATGGGGACGGTAACAATCTTTGATCTCGCTTCCATTTCCTTTGCCAGCATTGTGGTCAGCTTCCTGGCCCTTTGGAATGGTTTGATTGCTCTCAGGAGTAACCATGAGTCAATCAATTTAAAGATCACACGCAATGTACTGACAGGCCTCTTACCCTCAATGATAGGTGGAGTTTATTTGCTCAATTATTTGAGTCAATCCGCCACTCACACGATTAAACTAGGCTTAGGCATTGTTGTCATCGGGGGAGGCCTCTTACTGATGTTAAAGCCCCAACCAAGAGTAGGCCTCGAACCTCAGTGGAGCTTTATTTTGTCTGGCTTTACGGCGGGTTGGTTAGGAGGTCTCTTCAGCACTTCCGGACCTCCCTTGGTCTACCACCTCTACCGTCAGCCCTTAAGTATTGTGGCTATCCGTACGACATTACTTTCAATTTTCCTCTTCTCTGCTGCGGCTCGCATCATCGTGGTTGGCCTGCAGGGGCAAATCACCACTGAGGTGATAAAATTTAGCCTCTTTTCCATGCCAGTAGTCACTATCTTCACCTTACTGGGCAATCGCTTCCCTCCTCCCCTTTCCGATGAAAACCGCCGACGTATGGCTTTTATACTCCTGATCATCATCGGGCTCTCTTTAGCAGGGACAGGGATCAACTATCAGTTTTAACCCAAGCCCTGATCCACATCACGTTACCATGCCCCGGAATTTTTCATAGAAATCCAAGGTTCTTGAGGCTCTAGAGCCTCCCCCTCCTGGAGAAGCTCAATAGAGATCTGATCAGGAGATCGCACGAAAGCCATATATCCATCCCGAGGAGGACGAAGAATATCAACTCCCAGCTCCTGTAACTGCTGGCAGGTTTCATAGATATTTTTAACACTAAAGGCTAAATGCCCAAAATTAAGCCCCCCCGGGTAAGCCTCCTTTTCATCCCAGTTGTAGGTGAGTTCGATTTCTGCTTCACCCTTGGCTGTGGCCAAAAATACCAGGGTGAAACGTCCCGCTTCCACTTCTTTGCGATGGACCTCAATCAATCCGAGTTTATTACAGAAAAAGTCTAAGGATTTTTCCAAATCTAAAACACGAATCATACTGTGTAGAAATTTCATAGAGCTCCTGATGAAGGCTGGGAAAAAAGGTTTTATATGTTCTACATCTAGAAAATTCTCACTATACTTGAGAATTTTACTTTTCATGGTCTTTTTAAAAAAAAACTACTCTTTTTGATTAAAAACAGGTAGGTAAGGGAAAAAGAGAGGATATAGTTCTTTATCGTAGAACTATAAAAAAATAATCAGAGATAATTTAAAGGGGGAGGTGAAGAAATGCCAGTCACAATTCGGATGAAAGCATTAATTGGGGTGATTGTTGGTCTCGTATTATATGGGCTGATTGCTGTTGGAATATTGTATTTCTCCGCAATTAAGCTCACTAGATTGCAATCACAGGAAACCTTAGACATGTTTAGTGAATCAGCTTTTCAAACTTTGCGTAGTAACATGAATACGGGGGTCTCCGAGTTAGTGGAAGACGCCGTAGATAAGGTGAATACAATTCCAGGAGTATATCGCTTGTCAGTTGCCAAATCGCAAGAAATCATTGATTTATTCGAGGTAGACGAGCGTTTTACCCAAGACCAGGAGATCCTGAAAGTTTTTGCCAGTGGCGAAAAAATAATGCATGAGCTGCGTGAAGATGGTGAGCATCTGGCCAGAATCCTGAAACCCTTCAAAGCACAGAAAGTATGCCTGGGCTGTCATACAAATGCCAGACTAGGTCAGGTCCTGGGAGTAATGGACCTAACGATGTCTCTGGAAAAAAGTGATCAACAAATTTTCACTTCCATTCGTGATACGGTTTTCATCATGGCTATTGTCTCACTACTCACTGGTTTTCTCTTATCCATTTTGATTCAACGGGATCTTCTGCATCCTATTCATTCATTGATTAGTATTCTTAAAGACATTGCCCATGGTGATGGCGATCTGACCCGGCGCTTGCCGGTTGTAAGCAAAGATGAGTTTGGAGAATTGGCGAAATTATTCAATCGCTTTGTAGAAAATATTTCCTCCTTAATCGGAGACAGTCAAAAGGGAGCCGATGAAATTTCACGCCTCTTAACCCAACAGTCGGTTCATACAAAGGAAGTGGACGATAAAATCTCGAAGATTACTAAAGAAACCCATCGAGAGGAAGAATATTTGGAGGAGCTTTCAGCTACCTCCAAAGAGCTAACGGTTTCCATCCAAGAGATTGAGAAGAATAGTAACCTGACAGCTAAAGTCGCTATGGAAAACAAGACCGTTACCACAAATGGTTTGCAATCGGTGCACTTAGTTTCCGATATCATGTCAGAGATTATCACCAGCTCCCAAGAGGTTCACCAGATCATGACGGCAATGGAAGATGTCTCCAGGCAAACTAATTTACTCTCCTTGAATGCAGCGATTGAAGCAGCGAAGGCAGGAGAATATGGTAAAGGATTTGCGGTCGTAGCGGAAGAGGTGCGAAACTTGGCCCAGAAAACCAACCAATCCACACAAAAAATTCAGGCTTTAATTAATACCAGTAATGAGCAACTATCCGTGGGCAAGGACTCTGTCGCCTCTATGTTAGAGATATTTAATAATATTGAGGCCAACGCAATTAAGGTCGCTTCAACTTTTGCGGAAGTAGCAGATGCCACACAGGAACAGACTATAGCCGTGACTCAATCTTTTCAAACTATAAAAACCATTGCGAAAATCAGTTTATCGATTTCTGAGTATTGTGATGAGATTAATCAGGTATCAGAGGTTCAGGATTTGCTAGGGCGGGATATCTCCAGACATACAACTAACCTCACCTCCCAAATGGAACGCTTCAAAGTCGCTCCCCGTGAGTAAAAGTTAGAATTCACTCTAGCGCCGGTCTAGGTACCGGCTATGCTAGAGTAAGGTAACGTCGGTCTAAGGAGCGGGATTGCGCAAAAATCCTGTTCAACACTAAAGTGCCAGAAAATCCGCGAATTCCTCTGGATTTCGAGAGATACCACTGAAGGATTTTAAGAACTGATCATCCTTTGATAGCAAAACATAGAAGGGCAGAGCGACCGTATTAAAACGCTCAATTTGTAACTGGAGGTTCTCTTCCGCTCTTTGCCCACCATCCGTATACAAACGAACCAGGATGAAGTCCTCAGCCATCGTCTTGTGAATGTCCTTCAGTGCAAAAATATTCTGCTCCATCCACCGGCAATTCACACAAGTATAGCCCGTAAAGTCCAGGAAAATTGGTTTTTGCGTTGCTTGTGCCAGTAATTTCGCTTCTTCCAAAGAATCCAGCCATTTGACAACTTTTGCTTCTTCTTCGGAAATGAAGTCATCGCTGATCAGATATTGTCCGGAGGGAGGCGGTAGGACCGAATCCATC
>NVSR01000070.1 GCA_002401295.1 SAR324 cluster bacterium
GGGCTGCTTTTCCTTGGGCAAAACCTTCGTAACGGCTTGGCCTACAGTGGACAACCATTGGTGCCACATCAGATTTTTTTGGATCACGTAGTCACTATCATTGCCAGGAAACTTGGCACGAGGGAATTTATTCGCTAAAACCCGCAACAGGATTTCTCGCAGAGTTTGAGAATTAAGTTCAATCTGTTCCGGCCAATTAAAACGAAATTCTTTGGCTAAGACCTGTTTGACACTATTCCAAATTTCCGGGCCCCAACCTTGATCCCTAGCATTTTCCAAATTTTTAGCGATTAATTGCGTGTTCAGCAGCCCCAAGGTGGTCGTCACCTCTTCCCAGAGGTTTTTTTGCAAATAAATATATTCAAACAAGCGCTTTTGGATCCCCTCGAACATACTGTAGAAGATCCCCGATTCCTGGTGAAAAGACCGGTCCGGTATTTTGGGATCCCTGAAATTCCGGAGGAAAAGCCCCATAGGAATTTTAAGAATCAAACAAACATTCTTATCCGCCACACGAATTGTAGCCGAGCGCGTTGATTTGGGTTCCACAATCGCTTTATCACCCAACAAGGCAGGAGCTTCCATTTGTACCACCACCTGCTCATTCACCAGCACATCAATCAGGTTATTGCAGAGCAAAAAGAGTTCCTTCCCTGTTTCCCCTTGGTGAATGATATTCCTTCCCCCAGTAAAAAAGCCAAATTCCAGCTGATCGATTAATTTACTCCCTAAGATGGAAAGGCAGGCTCTGGTAATGGGATAGGATTGTAGTAAGCTTTGTGAAAAGTGTTTGGCTTCGTTCCCAGCTTCTGAAATGGTGTAGTACCTATTTAATTCCATACTCTTAGAGTTGAATTAATGAACTATTCCCCCTGCAGGTTAGCAGTGATCTATCAGGGAAATTTTACTTTAGAATGCTCAATCCCTATCATTAATTCAGATTTTTTAAAAGCCTAAGCGTATAAGATAGTTCTTGAATTTTTGAGTCTTCATGCTAGAGAGAAGAAAAGCCTAAGTGTAGAAGCTAATTCTTGAGTATTAATTCCAAAGAGAAAGGGCATTTTAATCGTAATCATGGGGTTCCACAATATTTTGATTCCGGATCACATTCTTTTGTTCTCACGGGAGATGCAGTGAGAACATAAATATCACAGGGGGAACTTGTTTAATGCACGGGGAAAGGGACTACCTGATCGCTACTAACTTTGACCCAGGTTTTTTCCATCCACTCTTCGGCTGATGAGACTACGGCTGTTAGCTTTTCTCCCGACCAGAGACGGATGGTTAGAACCCTACGGTCACCAAGAAATTCAATGTGCTCGATTTCTCCATCACTCTGGGCGTGGTCCACCAGATCCAGTGACAGTCGTTCGGGGCGGATTAATAATTGATAATCCTGCCCATTTTTCAGGTTAGGGCAGGCAAAATCGCCTAGAACAGACTGGACTTTTCCATCACAACTTTTACCTTCCAAAAAGTTGGCGGAACCAGTGAAGGAAGCAACCCAAGGTGTTTGAGGTTGGTGATAGACCTCCTCGGCAGTTCCCGTATGCTCGACTTGACCTTGATTCATGACTACTAAGCGGTCAGCAAAAGAGAAAGATTCCCCTTGGTCATGGGTGACAAGAATAGCTGAGACCTCTTCCTCCCGCAGGATTTTACGAATATCATTACGCAATTGAGTCCTGAGATTGGTATCCAAATTGGAAAAAGGTTCATCCATCAAAATCAGTGAGGGACGGGGAGCCAAGGCACGAGCGACGGCAACCCTCTGTTGTTGTCCTCCGGAAAGCTCATAGGGCATATATTTCGCGTACTCCAGCAAGCCTACCAGGTTCAACATTTCATCAACTCGATATTGCTTTTCCTGCTTACTGCCCTGCAGGCTGAAGGCAATATTTCTCTGTACCGACAAATGAGGGAAGAGAGCATAGTCCTGAAAGACCATTCCAATATTTCTTCGTTCGGGAGGGATCATGGTTTTGGTATCAGCCAGCAGCTGATTTTCAAAATGCAGCGTGCCCCCTTGAAAGGGTTCAAAACCAGCGAGAATCCGTAAAAGGGTAGTTTTACCACAACCCGACGGACCTAATAAAGCAACGAATTCTCTGGGAAAGACCTCCAGGTCAATAGACTTCAGTACCTGATTTTTTCCATAAGATTTACTAATCCCTCTGCACTGCAGTAAAGCTTGTGTTCCATGAGTGGAGCTCATAATTCCGACCTCTGATTCTTAGTTGTGTTGTCACCTTCAAAGAAAATAAAAATGGAGATAGGAATCAGCCCCACAGCTACAATGGCCAAAGAAGGTAAGGCGGCTTCTACCATCATGCCTTCGGAGGTCAACTGCCAGATCCAAGTGGCTAAGGTATCAAATCCAAAAGGACGCATGATCAAGGTTGCGGGCATCTCCTTCATCACATCCACCAAAACTAAAATAAAAGCGGTGAATAAACTGGTACGAATCAAAGGTAGATGAACTTTAGTCAAGACTCCTCTGCTGGTTTGTCCCAAGCTGCGCCCGGCCATATCCATGGAAGGAGTGATTTTTATCAAACTACTGTCTACTGAGTTGAAGCCCACAGTTAAAAAGCGGGAACTCAAAGCGAATAAAACACCAAAAATACTACCTGTAAAAACAAGGCCTACTGCATCACCACCCCAACCTTCTATCACGTCGTTCAGCAGATGGTCCAAGGAAGAGAGAGGAACCAAAGCACCCACCGCAATGACCGTGCCCGGCAGAGCATAACCCATGGTGGAGAAACGAGTGATCAGAAAGGTTAAACGTCCTGGAAATAGCCGTTTGGCGTAGGCCAGGACCAGTGCTATCGCAACTACAGTCACACCACCACAAAAACCAAGCAGCAATGTATTCAACCCAAATTCCACAAAACGCTCAYCAAAGGCTTCCGCAAAATTTTCTACGGCCCATGAGATTAAAACCACCASTGGGAAAATGAAAGTAACGGATAATACCAGGACCGGGTAGGCAATCAATAATCCTCGTTTCCATCCGTGAACCTGCAGAAACAAGCGTTTTCTAGTAGTACCTTGTGTCTGATAATATTTAGCTTTACCACGAGTTTTATTTTCCAGCCAAAAGAGCAAGAAACTGAACGCCATTAACATACCTGCCATTTGCATGGCAGCTGTACGTTCAAAACTACCAAACCAAGTCTCGTAGATTTCCGTGGTGAAGGTATCGTAGGAAAACATGGCCACCGTCCCAAAATCAGCCAAACTTTCCATTAAAACCAGGGAGACACCGGCAACAATGGAAGGGCGTGCCAGAGGCAGCGCCACTTTCCAAATCTGATGCGGAAAGACTCCAAAACTACGAGCAACTTCCAGCAGAGTAGTATTCTGCTCTTTGAAGGCCACCCGGGCAAAAAGATAAACATAGGGATAGAGCACACAGCTCATCACAAAAACCACACCGGGATAAGATCGAATTTCGGGAATATAAATCCCCGCTCCAAACCACTCGCGCAATAGACTGGGGAAAAACCCGGAATATTCGAACATGGCCACAAACACAAATCCAATCACATATCCAGGAATCGCCAAGGGAAGCAGTAAGGACCATTCCAGAATTTTTCGCCCGGGAAAWTCATACATCACGATRATCCAGGCCAARCTGGTRCCAACCACGAGGGTTAYSGCTCCCACACCMARGCCTAAYCGAATAGTATTCCAAACTAATTKATAYAAATCAGTMTCRAGYAAATACTCCCAACTWGCTTGGTTCCAWTKAGGYAGTGARGAYAGAATTGTGARGAGTGGGGTGGAGATCAGCACTGCGATTAACAATGCGGCCCATTTCCAGGAAAACAATCTTAACGCAACCATGGTTACATCCTTCCCTGTTCTTTACGCAGACGAGCCAGTCGYTTTTCTTCCGCCAGTTTTTCCTGGGTGACAAGCCTTCGTTCCTCAACAATCATTTCTTGCTCATAAAGCCTTCGCTCTTCAGCGATCATGGCTTGCTCATAAAGTCTTCGCTCTTCCGCTTCCACCAAGTCTCTGACTTCTTGACGYTCTGCCTCAATGATCTCCAATGTCAGTTTTTCTTCGACAGGAGCAGGAGCCATAGTAGACTGATTCTGATTGCTGGAAGTGCCAGCATGATCTTGTGCTTGGGGAGTTTTAGAACTGCTGCAGGCAGAAATCGACAAAAAGACGAATAAACCTACGGTCCAAGTTTTTAATAATGCTTTCATGATTCTTGGTGCTTGGATGGAGTTACACGTCCCCACATAAGCCATGGAGTGCAACCTCCATTGAGGGAAGCGACTGGTTCTTACGGCCCAGTCGTTCGCTTCGGGTGGCTTATCAGGGGAAGTAAAGAGAAGTTAGAAACCTAGGACTATTTGTAACCCGCTCGTTTCATGAACTTAGTGGCCATAGCTTGGAAACGTCCGGCAAATCGTAGATTTACCTGATCCATTTTGAAGTCATCTCCCCACCACTTAGTCACTAGAGAACTAGCGCTAACCTTTGGATTGACTGGGTATTCCATATTTTCATCAGCAAACAGATTTTGAGCTTTTTCTGAACTCAAAAATTCCAATAATTTAATAGCATTTGCTTTATTTTTAGCATGCTTAGTCACACCGGCACCGGAGATATTCACATGAGCACCACGACCTTCCTGGTTAGCCCAGAAGAGAGCTACTGGAAAGTTTGGATTTTTTTTCAGTTCGCGTCCCAGGTAATAAGTATTCACAATTCCCACATCACACTGACCTGCAGCGATAGCTTTAAGTACACCACTATCTTTAGGATGAATGATCGGTTCATTCTTCATCCAGTTCTCCAATACCTTGGCGGTTTCATCATAACCGGCAGAAGCAATCATCGTAGCGACGAGAGATTTATTGTATACCTTTTTAGACGTTCTTAAGCAGAGTCGTCCTTTCCACTTGGGATCACCCAAAGCTTCATAAGTAGAGAGTTCTTCTGGTTTCACTCGCTCCGGGCTGTAGACGATAGTACGAGATCTCACTGTCAATCCATACCACTTGCCTTCAGGATCCGTCAGATTTTCTGGAACGTTAGTGGACAAAGTTGGAGTTTTCACTCCTTGTAAGACACCGGCATTAGCAGCATGCCAGAGGTTACCCGCATCTACAGTGATCAAGAGATCGGCTTCAGTATGACGTCCCTCATAACGCAAACGTTCTAACAGCACAGGTGCCTTAGCCGTAGTGAAGCGAACCTTGATTCCTGTCTCTTCTGTAAAAGCATCAAAAGCAGGTTTGATTAGCTTATCAATCCGAGCAGAATAGACATTCACTACTTCTTCCGCTGAAACAGGAGAAACCAACCCCATTCCCAAGGCACCAACTAACAAGGCTTTTAAAATACTCTTCTTCAACATGCTTCATCTCTCGATAGCTTTGATTAGAAAATACGAACAGTAAATAGTGATTCCATCCTGGATGCCACCAACTTATTTTTCATAGCTGCTCTTCTTTCAAAATATCTATTAGAAAACGAAAAGATTCGTCAATACTAAACTTATTTTTTTATATTCAAAAACAAAGTTTGAGCTTCTTTATCATGAGGCTATTGGGGAGGTTTTTTTTACAATCCCCTAAAAATGGGAGAGGCAGGGGATTGTGAACTTTGGATTTTTTCTCAAGCTCAATGGGTGAAGGGCCAGTGCCAATGTTGATCAGGATGGGTACCAAAATAGTACATTCCAAGAATCCACAGGGGAATGATTATGGTAGCAACCAAGGTAAAAGCAATTAAAAAATTTTCCAGCATAACTTACCTCTTGCTATTTTTTTTACCTTTTGCAGCGCTTCAACGGCTGATGTTGAGCCTGAAGCGTTATTGAGACTCCCCTAGAGGGTAGCATTGTGGGTAAAAAATAGCTCAGGCTTTGGCCAACTTCTAAGATAAGGAGCTATTGATAAAAAGAGGCCTGAATAAAAATCCTTGCACAAAATCAAATCCCAGATCCCGCGCTATTTGTAGATCCTCTTCCTGCTCAATGCCTTCTAAAATGGTTTTTTGCCCTGTCTTCCTAGCGCAAGCCAGCAGGGATTCTAATAGAATTTTATAGTTGTTCTGACTCAACATTTTCAGCCAAATTTTATCAAATTTCAGAAAATCAACAGACAGAAAAATGGGAAAAGATAACATACTCTCCGGCGTTCCAATATCATCTAAAGCAACGCTAATATTCTTTTCCTGGAAAGCTTGCATCATCTGCATACTGATAGCAGCATCGTTGATACTCGTATTTTCAATGATCTCCATAATGATATTCTCCCGCTGAGACAGGAGCGTTACAAAGGGATGTTCTCCATCAACTTCCTCCTGAGCAGCATAAGCATCAGGATCTAAATTCAGAAAGAGATACTTCTTCTCTGGAGCCCTTTGAATCTGTAATTCTTTGATCAAATATTCCACTGCATAGAATTTCTCGGGCAGGCGATGCAATGCGGAAAAGACCAGCTGGGGGGAGAGGCTATTCCCCTTAGTATCATAGAAGCGAGCCAAAGCTTCGTAACCGAAAATTTGTTGTGACTCTGTATCTAAGATGGGCTGATACTCAACTCCATACCTTTGATTATCAATAATTTCAGATATAACCTTTGATAGAAAGGGAGCGTCTGTCTTGAGCGTCATTTGTAGTCTCCAAGGGGTACAGAAAAGGCTACCCACAGCCAACCCCAGTGGCAGAAAGTACAGTGGATACACTATCAAAAAAAGCAATGTGAAAGACAATGTGAAAGACAATGTGAAAGACAATGCATTTTGTATATGCGAAATAGTGTGATTCGTCAATACTCACATTTAACTTCGCATAAGTATATTATACCCATATAAAACCTACATAATCCAGCAACACCCGTTATTTCATTGGATTACCTCAAATAAAAGGGGGGGGGGATCTCTCTTCTAAAGATGTGAAGTTTTGGAAGAGATCGGCAGGGTTTCCGGGCAAACCCGTGAGTTGTGTAAATTTTATGGGGATAATCTTGGGGAGAATGATTTACTGATTACTTCCACTTATCAGGATATTCAAGCGGGCAGCCGATGATCTTGACGTCACTGGAGGGGAATTTATGATTATTACAATTCAACTGAAGAGAGTCTCACTCAGACATTGTCAATGAAGTTGAGCCTTGTGCCGCATAACGCTGGAGGGCTACTTTTTTAGCTACAAGGAAGTAGATACGCCCAAAACTTCTCAGGCTACCCGCACTTTTCTCCGCAATCTCTCCATTTCCCCAGAAGAGGTCAACCCTGCCGGTTCCCTTGATAGCCCCCCCCGTATCCTGATTCAGCACAAAACGGGAAATTGCTTTTTTTCCATTGGCCTGCCCTTGTGAATCAAAGATCGGTACTTCCGTCACAATATAAGCCAGTCCACTTTTAGGGAAAATACTTGCATCCGTAGCCACCGAACGAAGGGGGGTTAGAGGTACGTTGATATTGCCTCTAGGTGCTTTGCCTGCTTCACCTAAACCAAAGAAAGTGTAACTTTGGTTATGGTAGAGGATGCGATCCCTTTCTTGTGGATGATCAACCATATATTGACGAATACTGCCCATAGAGATCTCCTCCAATTCCATTTTCCCCTCATCAAGCAGCAACTTGCCAATACTGGAGTAGTTGTGCCCATTGGCACCATTATAACTAAGTTTAATCCTTCTTCCGTCAGGCAGGGCTAAAATTCCAGATCCCTGGACTTGCAAAAAGAAAAGGTCAACGGGATCTTTCATCCAGGCGATTTCCAGATTTCTCTCCGCTAGTATCTTGTCCGCCATGATTTGCCGACGAGAAAAATAGGGGACTACCTGACCGGCCTGATTACGGAAAACAATGGTTCTATTTTTCAAACTTTTGCGAAATTCCCCTAATTGCAGCACTTCCAGGTCACTGGGCTTGCGATAGACAGCTACATTATATTCTGCACTGGGGGTTAAGCTTCCTTGGAAAATGGGTTCGTAATATCCAGTATAAAGAACCTGATCACCAGGATTGGAGGCAGATTGGAAAAGATAAAATTTTTCCTCCAACTGACGAATGAACTGCTCTTTATCATTGCTTTGGGCTAGCAGCTCCTGGAAAAGCTTGAAAGAAAGGATTAATTCTTCCGCTGTATACTTAAGTTTGCCATAGTTAAAAGTTCGACTGGCAGGTATGCGGTTTAGATAAACTAAAGATTGGCCAATCGCATCGTGTAATGTTTTTTCCGATAAATCATCGCCCTTAAAGAAATCAGTAAAAGGCTGATCCACCAGGACCATCTGTTCCGATGAACGCTGCTGATCAATTCTATCTTGGGGAAACTGAGGTTTTTGATTCGTTTCCTTGGCGCAGCCATGTAACAAAAAGACGACACCCAAAATTAAGGTCAATAATTTTAGATAATACATATAAGTTCAAAGGGAGATTAGGGGTTATCAGTGAGCGGATGGATGATACCTTCCGCTTCCACCACGACATTGCGACCTTGTTCCTTTGCCAAATACAAACAGTGGTCAGCAGCTTTTAAAACCAACTCTGGTGTATTACCATTTTCCGGATAGGAAGCCACTCCAAAACTAGCGGTCAATCGTCCCAAAGGCTGTTTCTGCTCATTAGTGAAGCCCGCTTCTTCAATGTTTTTACGTAACTTTTCTGCTACCTTGAGGGCCATGTTTTTAGGGGTTCCGGGCAAGACCACCACAAATTCTTCGCCTCCATAACGGGCTGCCAGGTCAGTTTGACGAACTCCTGTTTTTAGGATCTCGGCAATTTTCTTTAGTACATCATCACCCAGTTGATGGCCATTGGTATCATTATAATGCTTAAAGTTATCCACATCAGTCATGATCAATGAAAGACGAGTATTTTGCAACTCTGCCTTCAGGAGCTGATCCTTCATGAATTGATCATAATGTCTGCGATTGTATAACCCCGTCATGCCATCAGTTGCCGCACTCTTTTCCGCTTTTTGCACTGAATCCGATAAATGATAGAACTTTTGTTTGGTATCGATGATGGACTTAATTTTGAACTGGGCGTCCTCAATCGTAAAAGGTTTGAATAGGAAGTCTGTAATTCCTAGTGATATTACGTGGTTTCGAGCATCAATATCTGTCAGGTTGCTGCTCACGACCAAAGTGGAGAAACTATCTTTATTCCCGGAGAGTAACTTGCGGAGATAGTGATCAAACTCCCATTGGGGGTCACTAAAGAAGGGGTCCACAATAACCAGATTTGGTTTGATGGCATTCAACGCATTCAACGCACTCATCTGACTGTCAAATTCAAAAATTTCAGTCAAATGGAACTGTTTCTCAATAATACCATGCAATAGCTTTCGATCCCATTCATGCTCATCAATAATGACCACTTTGATCCTGGAATCATGCACTTCCGTGGGATCAATGGGGAATCGTAAGAAAATATAGGGTAATTCATTGATTTCCTGAAAACGCATTTCACCTTGATGAATCTCAATGATGCGTTTGGATAGGGGAAGTAGAAGCTCACCTTTTTGCAGGGCTAGTTCAATGCCATCGGCAAGATCATTGGTGTCATCCGGGATAAAAACCTCTTGATCCTGTCCCAGGAAAATCTGAATTTCCAGGTATTGTTGGTCCTGGTTGAGAAAGGATTGCAGAGTTATGGACTGACCGGTTTCTCTTTTTTGAGTGACATAAGTAATAATATCAACAAAAGCTTCAGTGAGCTTCACTTGATCCGCAATGATGGTCGAGACTCTGGGATCAATATCAAAGAATAGATTAGAGTAGTGGCCTAATTTTTCTTTAAGCAAGTTGATGAAATCCTGGAACCTGATAACCTTCAGATTCAGGTTTGTCAGCCCATGGGAAATCTCTGCCAGAGAAAGCAGATTCCCGACCAACTGTTCCATTTTCCTGCCTTCATCAATAATCTGACTGAGCAATCCCTTAGCCTCCTCCGGTGGAGAGACATCCTTGATCAAATTTTTATTGATTAGATCAGCATAGTTGATCATGCTGACTAAAGGCGTCTTTAACTGAGAGGATATATTGGAGAGAAAACGATCTTTGACATGATTACTTTTCTCCAACTCTTGCAAGGTACTTTCTAATTCCTGATAGGTTTGTTTGAGTTCCTCATTCGCTCGCAGGATATGCTCCTCGTATTCTCGTTGGATCGTAATATCTCGAACGACCGTCGCAAAGACGATCTTCTCCTGTTGATTTTCCTGGGTGGTCCTGACGGGAGAGATAGAAATCAGAGATGGAAACCTGGAACCATCCTTCCTGCGGGCTATTTTTTGCCCTTTCCAACCATCTCGAAAGCGTTGATTCCAATCAGTGTCCTCGAAATTCAAATCATCAAATAGTTGTTCCAATTTCAGGTTGGAAATTTCTTGTTTGTTATAACCAAACAGGCTAATGAAGGCTTGATTTCCAGAGTGCAGGATTCCCTGTTCATCCGCAATCACAATAGAATCCTGATTGCATTCCACCACTTGAGAATAGAGTTTGATCTGCTCTAGTTTTAATTGGAGTTCCTGTTTGAGATCTTTAGAGAAATCGGTGATTTCCTTGTTGTATCTATCGATCTCTTTTTTTTCCAGGACAGAGTCCTCATAGAGCTTAGCGCGGTTTGTGGTAATTCGAAGTTTTTCCGCCAGAATATTGCTGAACATTTTCAGGAAAGAATTGGCTTTCCTCAACGCTTTTGGCGTGTCTTCATCCAGAAAATCAGAGCGAATCGCAATGACTCGACTAGCGGTGGTAGCGATCACATCAGCTGAGCGGGGAGTATCAGGACTGATTACCGCCATCTCGCCAATGGTCATTCCCGGCGTATTAATATTTAAAATAAATTGCTTGCCAGCTAAAACATCGAAGCCCCCTTTAATCAGCAGATAGACCATTCGGTCGGACGTGGCCCCTTCCCGAATTAATGCTTCTCCCACATCTAGTTCATAAACCGCTGCTGCAGAAATTACCTCTTGTAATAAACTTTGCGGGACTCTGTTAAAATAGGGGGTTTCCCCTATCCATCCCACAATTTCGTCCCTGAGTTTTGGCTGATTTATTAAAGAGGTCTTTTTCATAAAGAGTTGCTAATACGCTAAAATATCTTGTGTTTTACTCTTGCAGGCATCCCTGTTGCGGATGCTTTAGCAAGTATAAACGATCTATTCCTCACAAACAATCTAATTCATTTTTGATTCAAGAGTCTTACAGAATTATTGCTTTCGAAAAACAATAAAATCCGCTAATTTATCAATACTCTTTCGGTATTCATTTTGAGGAACTAAAGTCAGGTCCTTTTTAGCCTGATTAATATAATCTTCTGCTCGTTTTTTCGTGTACTCAGCAGAGCCATATTTTTGTACTAACTTACCTACACAGAGTACATGTGCATCGGTGATTTCATCTTCATCCAAGATATCAAGAACGATTTCCCGGTCTGTCTCAGAAGCCGTTTTGAGCAAATGGCTGAGCGGTAAGGTAATCTTACGTTCTTTTAAGTCTGCTCCCTGCTGCTTGCCTAAAGACTGATTATCCAAATCATAATCTAATGCATCATCAATCAACTGAAAAGCCATACCGATATGCTTACCACAGTCATAAAAAGCCTGCTGCTGTTCTTCTGTACCTTTCGCGCTAATCACGCCTAAGGCCATAGCGGCTCCCATCAGGCTCGCTGTTTTATGATAGACAATTTCTAAATAGTCCTCTTCTGTAGCCGAGTCATTACTTCTGGTAAGTTGCAGAATTTCCCCACGAGCCATTAAAGTCGTTGCTTTAGAGAGTTCTTCCACCATCCTTAGGTTTTTAAAAGCCGCCAGATATTTGAAGGAGACTGTGAAGAGGTAATCACCAACCAACACAGACGCTTCATTTCCCCAAATCGTACGAGCTGATTTTTTGGAGCGTCTCAAATCTGCATTATCCACCACATCATCATGCAGCAAGGTAGCCGTATGGATGTATTCGATGATATTGGCTGCTTGACAGGACATATTGTTCACTTCACCAATAGCGCCGGCTGCGAATAAAAGCA
>NVSR01000071.1 GCA_002401295.1 SAR324 cluster bacterium
AACGGTAGCGCCGGGCTACGCCCCGGCCAGAAGAAGAATGGAAAAGAAAAGCTACCTAGCGAGTAAAAAGACCTTCACTTGTTGAAATCAGAAACTTATGCTTAAAAAAAATAATTTCAAGATCTAGATAACTTGAGGATTACAAATGAGATGTATTTCCATTTAGGAATCGGCAAAACAATAGCAATCCTAATACTCCATCATCAGTAGTTTTGCCGGAGAAAGGTCTGATGTAGGATGACGCAAAGGCTCCAACCTGCCCATCTGTTACAGGTCGCTGTTTATGACAACGGACCTAAAAAATAGAGGATTACCTAGCAAATCTGTCATGACTAAGTATTAGTAGGCAAAACGTCTTTTTTACGCTATTTTTCTTTTGATCTACCTTTAAAAATCAATTAGTTGAATGATAAATGTCAGTATCTCTAGGGGTAAGTATTTGATGAATCTTAGTACGGAAGAAAAAGAGCGGTATAGTCGTCAGACCATCGTGACCGGGGTGGGGGAGCAAGGGCAGCTCAAACTCAAGCAGGCAAAAATATTAGTGATTGGAATGGGTGGTTTGGGTTCTCCCATCGCTTATTACCTGACTGCAGCGGGGATCGGAACCTTGGGCTTGGCCGATGGGGATCACGTGGATCGCTCTAATTTACAACGACAATTACTGCATAGCACCAGTGATTTGGGGAAATCGAAAGTGATCTCCGCTTGGGAAACACTGCGTGATTTGAATCCCAATGTGAAATTCAATATCATTGATTCTCGTATGCACGTTGATAATATTCTGGAAACAATTCAAGAATATGATTTCATTGTTGATGGAACAGATAGTTTTGCCTCCAAATATCTGGTGAATGATGCCTGTGTTTTGGCTAACAAACCCTATGTGCACGGCAGTGTCCTGAGACTGGACGGTCAGATGATCACCGTGAAACCTCATGAAACAGCTTGTTATCGCTGTATTTACGAGGAGCCACCACCCCCCGGAATTGTACCGACACCATCGCAGGCCGGGGTCTTAAGTTCCACTCCCGGAATTATAGGCAGCATGCAAGCCACGGAAGCCTTGAAATATATCTTGGGAACAGGTGAGTTGTTAACCAATCAACTGGCGATTGTCGATGCTGGCAGCATGCAATTCCGCAACGTCAAAGTAAAAAGGAATAAGAATTGTCCCCTTTGTGGAGATCACCCAAGCATTACTAGTCTTCACGACCGGGCGTATAATTGATCCTTGGGGATGGAAGAAAATAAACTCCATTGGTAGGATGGTTAGCGGTAGCAGCGCCTATCAAATCCTGCATCGCTTATTTCCTTCTGACTCTCAAGTAAACATTATTGAGACCTTCCCCTGTTTTTCTCTGATATTGAATATTTAAGATGCGACCCCCATGTTGACCCCCATGTTGATATTTGTAGCCACGAGAGATATGTTATAAGGGAAGTGAACTCACAAAAACCTACCTGTATTTTGAGTAAAAATAGAACCTACCTTAAAAAGTGGTTGTGAGATGTCTGAGACAAATTCTAGCCCTCTAGCCTCACCGAATTTTAAAGCCCCTATGGTTCCTAAGGCCATCTTGGAAAAGTGGCAAAAGACTGTGAACTTAATGGCAAAGATCATCAATGTTCCTTCCGGTTTAATCATGCAGGTGCATGAGTCGGAGATCGAAGTTTGTGTCTCTAGTCAGACTCTGGGAAATCCCTACAAGAGAGGAGAGGGCGCTCCATTGGGAGGAGCCCTCTATTGTGAAACAGTAATGGCTCGACGGGAACTACTGCTCGTCCCCAATGCGCTGAAAGATCCCGCCTGGGACCATAATCCCGATATTGAGCTGAATATGATTTCCTATCTGGGAGTCCCCTTACTCTGGCCTGCTCAAAATGTTTTCGGCACACTTTGCGTATTGGATAATCGGGAAAATAGCTACAATGCCCTCTATCAAGATTTGCTCCTTAACTTTAGGGAGACCGTTGAGGCAGACTTACAGCAACTGGTGCAACTCCAAGATATTTCCGATCAAAATGCCGAACTGGAGAGTACATTACAGCAACTAAAGGAGATGCAACGGCAAGTGATCATTCGTGAGAAGCTTGCCTCTTTGGGACGTTTGGTCGCGGGCATTGCTCACGAGATTAATACCCCCGTTGGGAACTCTGTCACTGGAACATCTTATCTGGCCACCCAAATTGAAAAGCTCCGACAAAATTACAGCAAAGGTAATGTGACGAAGCAGCAATTTGAGCATTTCTTAGAAAAAAGTGAAAAAGTTGTCAGTCAGATTCTTTTCAATTTGGAACGTACAGGGGAATTGATCGAGGGGTTTAAGCAAGTTGCAATAGACCAAGTGACAGGGGAAAAACGCTGCTTTAATATTTACAAATGCCTGAATGCTGTTCTTTTGAGTTTTACCCCGAAGTTAAATGCTTTGGGCCATAAGCTTACCTTTGATTGTCCCAAAGACCTGGAGATGGAAGGGTATCCCAGTACTCTGTTTCAGATTGTCAGTGCTCTTGTCTTCAATTCTTGCCAACACGGTTTTGATGAAGGTGTACAAGGAAAACTTTTGGTACGCCTGCAGCATCAGGGGGAAGATGTCTCATTACTTTATTCGGATAATGGAAAAGGGATTCCCGAAGAGGACTTGACACAGATTTTTGACCCCTTCTTTACCACCCAACGGGGGGGAGGAAGAATGGGTTTAGGCTTACATATTATTTATCACTTGGTTCAAAGGATGGAAGGGAGTTTGGATTGTCAGAACAATCCAAAGGGGGGTGTTTCTTTTACTGTGACCTTTCCTTTGGTTAAATCATGAGGGGCGACGACTCAAAGCCTTAACTCCCTTTTTAGAGGTCTTGAAAAAGGAGAGCAGAGTCCCCAGTTCTTGGGAAATTTGATCCAAGTCAGAGAAAACCAGATTTTGTTTCTGGCCGGCTTGATTGAGCTGGGTGACTAGGCCGGAAAACTGTTCCACAGAATTGGCGATCTCTGCCATGGCATTGGTGATGTCTGTGATGCCCTCAGAGTTGTCTTCGATGGAATGGGTGATTTTCTCTACCAAGGCCTTGTTATGGAAGACTTCTTTGCGCAGCCCTTCGAACTCATTGAGTACTTCTTCCGTATGGATGCCTCCCTGGGAGACTCTGTTTTCAATTTCCTCAATTAGGAGTGTTGTTTCCGTTGCGGACTGGTTACTGCGCTCGGCTAAGTTGCGAACTTCTTGAGCCACTACAGCAAATCCCTTCCCATGTTCTCCTGCTTTAGCCGCTTCAATGGCTGCGTTTAAAGAAAGGAGGTTGGTTTGTCCGGCAATGCCTATAATATTATTATTAATTCCCTGAATCTGTGTGGAACTGGCTGTGATCAGGTCCATGGACTCTTTCATTTTGTCCGCCACGTTAATGCCGAATTCAGCCTTATCCTCCATTAAATTGAAGTTACTATTAATCAATTGTACTTCTCCCTTGATCTCTAACATCGAATGATTGAGCTCCTGCGTGGCCAGTGAGGTTTGCTCGATTGCCGTGGCTTGAATTTCCGTACCCTGACTGAGTGTATTCGAACATTCGTTAATCGTATCAATACTGGTCGCCAGCTTGCGAGATAATAGGTTGATTTTGCGGGCGTCATCCGTAATTTTTGAAACCATACGGTCCATCTTGCGGGCAAAGAGATTAAACCAGATAGCGAGCTCACTGATTTCATCTTTTGACTTGGGGATTAAACGCAGTGTCAGGTCACCTTCACCTTTGGCGATATTTTTGAGTTTTTTGACTGTATCGTCGAGTTGACTCACAATTTTCGTCTTCATGAAGAACCAAATCGTCCCCAACAGGAAGATACCCATTCCCAAAAAGGAAGAAAAGAGTAGTTGATTCAAATTTTGAATGTTTTCTCGACCCATTGTTTCCAATTGTTCTTTGGCGTCCAAGAGAAAATTTTCTCCTTTTTGGATGGACTGCTTGAGGTCGTTTTGTCTCAGATAGACTTCAACGATCCCTAATTTTTCTTCACCATCCATGACGGGCAGAGAAAATTTTAAATAGTCCCGATGCAGGGTTTTGGAGCGGTCGTCAGTAATATATTTCCCGTCTTGATCGATGAAGTGGACCACTGCAATATCATCATCCTGACTGGCGATATCTACAATTCGGTTCAAAAAGAAGACATCAAAATGCAAATAGGCCTTGGGAGCGACAGAGGCCAGGAAGTTAACGAAGGTTTTTCCTTTTCTTTCCAAGGCCTTTGTTAACATTTGATTTGTCATTACATTTTGATCTGTCAGGGTCTTTAAACTATTTTTTACGGTGATAGAGAGGTTACTTTGCTGCGCTTCTTGCAGGAAGAAAAAACTCACTCCATAGAGTAAAATAACAGGTATTATCAGTACTATCAAGAATTTAGCAGTCAAACGGATGCGGAGCCGCCAGCCGAATAGCTGAAAAATACCCAGCTTCTTGCCTTCTTTCTTGGCTCTGCGTTCCAAATCAGTGACCACTCTATCCACGGAGCCACTGATATTTCGATTGATGTTTAATGCTTCTTCCATCTTGTCCTGTGAATGTGCCGAGTCGGGTTGACTCTTGCTAGCTTGGGAAATATCGAGTACAACAAGTACCTCTTCTTTCAATACAGCCACAGTGTAGAGTTCACTTCTCTGGTTCATGTCACAAAATTGTTAAAAATTTGTAAACTCTATCGAGAACACTGCCCGGTAGGCTTTTGACAGCACAGAAAACAACTATGGAATCTAAAAAATCCAAATCTTCCAAGCAACTTTCCGTTTTAGAAGAAATCTGTGAGATTTTGACGCAACCTCACGACCATGAGGAGATGTTAAATAGTGTGGTTTCCCTGGTGAAGAAACGCCTGGCTGCGGATGTTTGCTCGCTTTACCTGTTAGATGACGCAAAAAAGCGCTTGATTTTGAAAGCAACCTTGGGACTAAATTCACAGAAGGTAGGCCAAGTTTCCATGGCAGTGGAAGAAGGTATAACAGGCTTAGTCGTGCAGAGAATGGCTCCTGTTGCTGAAAATAATGTTTCTAGCCATCCTCGCTATAAATACTTCCCTGATTTGAGAGAGGAAGAGGTCAATTCCTTTTTGGGAGTCCCTTTAATTTCTAGAAAGAAAGCCTTAGGAGTTCTGATCGTTCAGTATCAGACTGTGCGAGAATTTTCCCGGGATGAAATTCGATTGATGGTAACCATCGCCTCCCAACTGACGGGAGTGATTTTAAATGCCGAGTTGCTGCAATCCATAGAGGAGCAAGGCAGATGCGAGTTTACCCAAGGGCAGTCCAAGAAAAAAACGATTGCTGTGGAGGACCCGCAGTCTCTAAAACACCAGCGCATGAACCTGCTCAAAGGTATTATTGGTAGTGCTGGTATGTCATCAGGTAAGGCCTATATCTTACAAGACACAATTGACCTGGACCTGTTGGAACAAGAAAGCTGTGAGAATGTTGAAGCGGAAATTCAACAGTTTCACCATGCCTTACAGGATTCGATTGATCAGATTTCTCATCTCATGAATCGGGTGAAAGACTCTTTATCTGAAGAGGATAGTGCTATATTTCATGCACATTTGATGATTTTGGATGATCGGGCGATTGGCAAGAAGATTGTATCTTTGATTCAAGAGGGTAATTCAGCTGTCTGGGCTGTCCGGGAAGTCACGTGTAAGTATATTGAGGCTTTTTCCAATATGGAAGATCCTTATCTTCGCGAACGAGCGATGGACATGAAAGACATCGGTCGGCGAGTGATCGCTAATCTGCAAGGCACTCATTTGCCCGTGGGAGAACCGGGGTTAAAGGAAAATAGTATTATAGTTGCCGAAGATATTACACCTTCGCAAATGATTTCCCTGGATATGGATAAAGTGAATGGCTTTATCCTGGCCAATGGCGGAAAAACATCCCACGTCTCCCTGCTGGCCAAATCCTATGATATTCCCGCTTTGGTAGGAGTTGGTAAGCAAATCTATAAGATCAAAGAGCAAGATACGATTTTGCTCAATTGTCAGGAGGGCATGGCCCTCTATAATCCTGCTCCTGAGATCATGCAGGAATATAGTCGGGTTTTTGCGCAGAAAGAGGTGGATAAGCTTGAAATCGACTCCCTCCGGGATTTGCCGGCCGTCACGACGGATGGCAAAGAAATCTCCCTGCTTGCTAATATAGGGCTGATTTCTGATTTGAAGCGAGTTGACCAATACAAGCCCATGGGCGTTGGACTATATCGTACTGAATTCTATTTTCTTGCTCATACGAAGCAGCCGACTGAAGAAGAGCAGACCGCCTTCTATACCCGGGTACTTCAGCAAATGGGCGACCGCCCGACCAAAATTCGAACTTTAGATGTAGGAGGGGATAAATTCCTTCCCTATCTGGAGCAACCTCGTGAACAAAATCCCTTCCTGGGATGGCGTTCCATTCGGATGAGTTTGGATTTACAAGGAGTCTTTCGTACACAACTACGGAGCCTCTTGCGTGCTAGTGTACATGGTGACTTGGGAATTATGTTCCCCATGATTTCCGGCCTGGAAGAGTTGCGACAAGCCAAGGCGATTTTAGAAGAAGAACGATGCAAGTTACTGGAAGAGGGAATTGCCGTCAGTGAGACTTATCAAGTAGGCATGATGGTTGAGGTCCCCTCTGCCGTTTATACGGCTGAGCATTTGATTGAAGAAGTGGATTTCTTTAGTTTAGGGACGAATGACTTGATTCAATATACTTTAGCCGTTGATCGGAACAATCCTAAAGTGGCAAAACTCTATGATTCTCTCCATCCGGCAATTTGGAAGATGATTCATCAGCTGGTGTGCATCACAGAAAAAGCAGGCAAGCCCCTGAGTATTTGTGGTGAAATGGCGAGTGATCCTTTGTGTGCAATCCCCTTGATTGGTATTGGGGTGCGTAATCTCTCCATGATTTCTCCCACTATTCCAGTGATTAAGAAAATCATCCGGAAAGTGAGTTTTGTGGAAGCGCAAAGAATGGGGCAAAGAGTGCTGGAATTAAGAACCCCCAGTGAAATTCGTAGTTACTTGCAACAAGAATTGGCAGAGATCTTATAATCTCGGTTAAAACCTCTGCTCAAGCACTCCGTGTAGACTGATTGGTGCTTTATCTGTTTCCAAGCTGAAGTCATCAGGAGCTTAAAGAAGATCTTTTAAAAGGGCTTTGTGAATGAAACAAAAAGCCCCTAGTAAGACTAAAGGGCTTAAACCAATTAATAAAATACTTGTAGTAAATACCATTTTTCCTCCCCCATCATGATTGAGTGTACAGAATCCTTTCTGTTTCCCTGAGAGTCCGGAATCCTTCCAGTCTAAATTAATTGAGTGAAGCCTGATCAATGCTAAAAATAGTGAGTGAGTCTAACAGGTAATAAAAGCAACAACAAGAAAAAACAGACTCTAGGGACCTTAAAACTTCCTTGGGGAGCCAATTCAAAAAGGGATAATTCTTGCATTAAATCCCAGCAAATTCTCTGTCTTTTACTCCTATTCAAGGAATTTCATTTTAAGTTTTCTTGATTCCCTCTGATAAGAGGATTAGCTTGAATGCAACCATCAAAGCGATTAAAAAAGCGGAAGTTGTTACTGAAGTTTTGATTGCAATGCTAGCGTAAGAGTTTGTATCTATTTTATCACGTTACCTTACAGAATTTATATCATCCTGATTAGTCATGAAAATCAAAACTTCTTGCTTTGCTTTAACGCAAGCTTTGTTCTGGATAGCTTGCTTTGCCGGTTCCGGCTATGCGCAGGTGGTCACTCCCTCCCTGGATCCTACTGCTCCGATTGTCTTACCGGCAGCTGCCGGTTGGAAGCAGATGTCAACCATCGGTGTCTCCAGTTTTGAACGCACTGGAAGTCGTGACTTCAATGGTTCCAGTGTTTATGAATTTCAGGGTACCGGTTACAGTGGGCACTTCAACTTCATGATGGGAGAAAAACTCGCTGTTGATGCTTATGCCTACGGGGATTCCATGACGATCAGCAAAGATACTTATCTCAATGGACGGGTTAATCTGGAAACGAATGAAGCACGCCTTAGCCTGACTTTATCTCATGAAGAATTTACAATTTTCGGCTTAGGGGTTCAAACCATTACCACTAAGGATCACATCCTTGAGCTTGGTCTGGATTCTGATGAAACTACGACTTTAAATAAGACAATTCCTAGCCTTTCCCTCAAGATTGGTGACTATTTTTATTTGGGTGGGGGGATGGAGCGAATCAAGGAAAGCAGTAGTTTTATGGTAGGGAATAGCTGGGCTAATCTCGTTGCCGGGGTTGCTTTGCAAATGGGAAGTCCCGAAAGCAGTATGTTTCGTTTTGAGTACTCTCAAAGCAATTCTCCCAAATCCGTTAGTTCTGCAAAGGGCGGTAAGAAGGAAAGTGTTCATCTGGCAGAAACGATCTCAAGAATAAATGCTGAACTCAAGGTCAAAGGGTTGGTTCTTTCAATCAGCATCAAAGATAGGAAACGAAAGGTTAACCTCATCCATCCTGTGACGGGAGATAAAGTCGAGGTGGATCAAACGATCAACAGTCAACTGGGAGTGCTGCTCGTGCCGCAAGAAGGAGCTATTTTAGGCTTTATCTTTCATACGGACACGAGAAAAGAGCTTTTTGAGGATAAGGTTGAAGGCTTTGAAATCAAACTGTCTTACGCATTCTGATAGCCATATTCTTCCACAGCTTGTGCCATAATATCCAAGGCCTTTTGCACCTGACTGCGAGGGCAACCAAAGTTGAGACGTACAAAACCTTCACCACCAAAGTCTGCTCCATTAGAAAGCCCCAGCCCGGCCATCTCAAAAAAGCGGCTGGCGTTGCCCAACTTCAGCTCTCGAGTATCAATCCAGGCCAGATAGGTCGCCTCCATCCCTTTCATGGACAAGCCTGGAATTTGAGCAATCCTTTCCTGGACTAGATCTCTGTTATCACGCAGATAAGGCAACAGGGCTGCCAGCCAGTCTCCACCATGTTGATAGGCCGCTAAGGCTGCCGTATAACCTAAAGTATTCACATAAGGCACAATGCCCTGCATGGCCCGTTGGAACCGCAATCGCAGCTTGGGATTAGGAATAATGGCAAAGGAACAACCTAAGCCGGGCAGGTTGAAGCTCTTGCTGGGAGCCATCAAGGTGATGGTTCGTTGAGCAATTTCAGGCGAAAGGCTGGCCAGGGGTATGTGCTTTTTTTCCGGATCTAAAATGAGGTCACAATGGATTTCATCAGAACAGATGACCAGATCTTTTTCTTCACAAAGCTGAGCCAATTCCCGCAGTTCCTCTTCTCGAAAGACTCTTCCCAAGGGGTTTTGAGGATTGCAAAATAATAGCAACTTGGACTTTGCGCTGGCTTTATCCCTTAATGCGTCAAAATCAATCACCCATTGCTGTCCCTGTTCGACAATGGGAGTGGTTACCAACTTCCTTTGAGATAAGCTGGGAGCTGACAAGAAAGGATAATATACGGGGACCATGGAAATCACTTCATCCCCCACTTCCCCCACGGCCTGGCAGGCAACATTTAAGCCCGTTACTAAACCGGGTAACCAAACCAACCAATCGGGATCAATCTGCCATTGATAGGCTTGTTCCATTCTGGAGCAGAGCACATCTACTAATTCTTGCGGTGGCAGAGTATAGCCGAAAACTCCATGATCAATACGCGCATGCAGGGCCTCTATGACAGCTGGTGGGGATATGAAATCCATATCCGCTACCCACATGGGTAAGACATCCTTTCGTTTATATTTGTCCCATTTCAGGCTGGAGGTATCCCCACGATTTACGGGAGTATCAAAATCAAATATCATGCAAATTCTCCTTTTTGCTATCTGTACCCACTGCGCACGAAGCTCATTCATCGTGAGCTAACAAAAGACAGAGCCTAATGGAAGCTGCTTGTCACAGGCAAGCTCTTCTTGAAAATTCTAGAGGCGTAGCAAGGATCTACACAAAAGAACATGTTCAAAATCTATTTGTTCCGATAATCTACCGGGGACCACTTGAGGAACCTTATCCATTACCTTTAATTCCAATCAGTAAAATTATGATAATTGTTTTATCTCCCGCAAAAACACTGGACTTAACACCGTGGAATCAAAAAGAAAATTACACTTTCCCCGACTTTTTGCAGGATTCGCAAGAGCTGGTAGATCATCTTGCTCAGCTTTCAGAAGGGGATTTAGCCTCTTTGATGAAACTCAGCCCCAAACTAGCGGAATTAAATCACCAACGTTACCAAGACTGGAAGCTGCCCTTCACTCTTGAGGTGGCAAAACCAGCCCTGCGTCTGTTTAAGGGGGATGTTTATGTTGGCTTGCAGGCGGAGAGCTTACAAGCTGAAGAGGTCCAATTCGCCCAGCAGCATTTGAGAATTCTATCGGGTTTATATGGTTTGTTGAGGCCCCTGGATCTAATGCTGCCCTATCGTTTGGAGATGGGGACCCGGCTGGAGACTCAACGAGGTAAAAATCTCTATGCTTTCTGGGGCAATCGCATTACCGAAAACCTGAATGAACAACTGCAGCAACAAGAGCAACCGGTTTTGATCAACCTGGCCTCGAATGAGTACTTCAAAGCACTGCGAGTAAAGTCACTCAAAGGAAAAGTCATTACACCCATTTTTAAAGATTACAAAAATGGAAAATATAAGGTGATTAGTTTTTATGCCAAACGAGCCCGAGGTTTAATGGCCCGCCACCTGCTCACCCAGCGCATCACTCAAGTGGAAAAACTGAAGTCTTTCACAGAAGAAGGTTATGGCTTTGACCCGGTTCTATCTACGGAAACGGATTGGGTATTCACCCGAAATATTGAGAATCACTCATGAGAGAGAGGAATGAAACAGAAAATAAAGAAGTCTGAGAAAGAATGGCGAGAACAACTGACAAATGAACAATTTGAGATCTGCCGTCTGAAGGGAACGGAGCCAGCTTTTACAGGCAAATACTATCACTGCAAGGAGGAAGGCATTTACCACTGCATATGCTGTGACGCGGAATTATTTGACTCCAAGGCCAAATATGATTCCGGATCAGGCTGGCCCAGTTTTTGGGAACCCATCTCCGAAGGTAAACTTGAACTGAAAGTAGACCATAAACTCATGCAGGAGCGCACTGAGGCCCTCTGCGGACATTGTGACGCTCATTTGGGGCATGTCTTCAATGATGGCCCTAAACCAACGTTTTTACGCTATTGCATCAATTCCGCCGCTTTGAGTTTGCTTTCCAAAGGGTAAAGGCTTAACTGGGGAACAAATCCATAAATATCCGAGCAACGGACAAGGAAAATAAAAGGAAGCTACCCATAGTCAACAAGGAGGTAAAAAACAGGGCTGCTTCTCCTCCCCGAAAATGGAGAAAAGTTGATTTCATGGAGAAATCTTCCGAGCTGGTAGCCATGCCCGGATGCACCTCCGCTGTCCGGTGATTCCCTAAAAATTTAAACAGCGCAATGCCAAGAAAGACTCCAACAAACCATGTTGGCCAGGAATCCCAAATCAGCTCCATAATAATTCCTCTTTCATAAATTAGGTTTTCTTTTGTTGTAGGAAAAAAAATACTGAAAAGCAATGAAATAACTATGCCTGATATTTTTCCTATTCTCTTGTCAAGATTGGACCGCTTGATGCATTTCGAAAGAGATCCCTTAATATTGAGGGAAGCTAGAATAAGCCGAAGGAAAAAAGGAGTCTTCGGACTTGGCGGAAAGAGGTGAGTATTGTTTTTTTTTCATCAAATCTCTATCCTCAAAATAAATGTCCATACTTTTGCTTGAAGATGGGCAAGGGATCTCTGCTATAGAAAAATAGCTGTAGTATCCAAAAACTTAGTCCTTTGTATTTGACATGATTGTCTAAAATTTCATACAAACTCTGTATACCCGATTCTGAAAGATAAGGTTAGCTCCTGT
>NVSR01000072.1 GCA_002401295.1 SAR324 cluster bacterium
TCCAGGAAATTCGACAAGATAGAGCTTGGTTATCTGAGACAAGCGTAAACAGAAACACAGTCTTGCAACACATCAAAGAAAGGATCCAGCAAAACAAATGGGACCTGACTCCTGTGATCAACGGAACGGGAGCTGTGATTCACACGAATTTGGGGCGTTCTGTTTTCTCCAGAGAGATTTTAGAAGAGGTCATTGAAATCGCCACCTCTTACACAAACCTGGAATTTTCACTGGAGACAGGCAAACGAGGCCCTCGTGTAGATAGCGTGATACGCCTCTTGAGATCCTTAACCGGTGCTGAGGAAGCAGTGATCGTCAATAACAATGCGGCGGCAGTCGTGTTGAGCCTGGCTGCTCTGGCTCCACAGAAAGAAGTGGTGATTTCTCGTGGTGAACTGGTTGAAATCGGAGGTTCTTTTCGCATCCCGGATATTATTGAAACATCCGGTGCCAAGCTTAAAGAAGTCGGGACCACCAACCGTACTAAATTGAAGGATTACCAGGCTGCCATTTCAGAAGAAACTTCCGTCCTCTTGAAAGTCCACACCTCCAATTATCAAATAGTGGGTTTTACCGAATCCACACAAACTGCGGACTTAGCTAAATTGGCAAAGAAAGAAGGGTTGATTTTAATAGAGGACATCGGCAGTGGAGTTCTAACAGAGTTTAGTTATCCTCAATTGAACAGTGATCCCCTCATTCCACAGGTCATCAAAGACGGAGCTGATGTAGTGACCATCAGTGGGGACAAACTTTTAGGAGGACCTCAAGCTGGAATTATTATCGGCAAGAAACAATACCTGGACCAAATCAAAAGCCACCCTCTTTACCGCGCCTTTCGCTGCGATAAATTGACCATGCTTTTACTGGAAAAAACACTCTTAACCTATTTGCGTAACGAGCAACGTCAAAAAATTCCCACTCAACGTATGTTGAATGAAGGCTCATCCATCGTCAAAACTCGCGCAGAAAAAATTCTGGAAGTTTTACCCCCGGAAGCTTTCACCATCATCCCCTGCGAGTCAACTCCCGGTGGCGGCTCTTTACCCGGCAAGAAAATTCCTTCCTGGGGAATTCTCGTAAAAAAAGAAGGCAAGACGGAACAACAAATCTTAGATTTCCTACGTAGCTGTAACCCACCACTAATTGCCCGCATTCAAGAAGGCCAGGTTCTGATTGACTGCCGCACAGTATTGCCGCATCAGATTTCTTTATTGCAGAATATCCTCCAGGAATTTATTTAGTCTTTAGTCTTAGGGGGTCGCATCTTAAATATTCAATATAGGATTATTCACCCTGTTAGCCAGGTGCTTACGTCATACATCATTATTGAATATTGAATATTGAATATTTAAGATGCGACCCCATTATCCCCAGCCTGGAGAGCTTTTTCAGGTAGTGTGGTGCATATTAGAGAACATTTGGGATAGTAATCTCAAATGTGGTTCCCAGGTTGGGCTGACTTTGAATCTCAATCACACCTTGCAATGCTTCGACTGCAATTTTGACAGCGTCCAACCCGACACCTCGACCGGATAGCTTACTCACATCATCCCGTGTTGAAAATCCCGGTTCAAAAATAAGATTCATAATTTCTGTCTCAGAGGCCTGTGCCAGGAAGCTTTCCGAAGCCAGTTTTTTTGTCAGGGCCTTTTGACGAACCCTCGCTATATCAATACCCGAACCATCATCCATAATACGTAACTTCAGGGATTGATTGCAGGCTTCCGCTTCAATTTGTATTTGACAAGTCTCTGTTTTCCCCAACATGAGGCGTTTTTCCGGAGCTTCCAGCCCATGATCAACAGCATTTCTAATCAAATGTATCATTGAGCCGAAAAAGGGAGACAATCTGTCAAAGGAAACTTCTATTTCCCCCCCTTGCAGCAATACTTCAATGGGTTTATTCAACTCTCCTGCTAAATCCTTCGCTGTCACTGCATATTTTTGTAGGATTCTTCCAATCGGTTGCTTTCTCATGGACTCGAAAGAATTATGAATTTCTTCAATAAATTGCTCTGGTAAATTTTTGATTAATAGCTGTTCAATATTCAGAAACTTAGATTCACGAACCTGATAAACACGCTCCGACTGCCGCCATTCATCCTCGCTTAGAATACCGCTGAGTTGTTTCAGTGTTTCTGAAAGCAATTGCTGCAGGGCTGATGTTTCTTTCACTAGATCCTGGAGCAAGGCCACGCCCATTTCCAATTTATCACGCCGAATCTCCTCTAATTTATTCTCAATTTCATGACTAAACTGCGCCACGGCTTTCAACCCATAACTAGCGGCTCCACCTTTGATCGTATGGTAATAGCGAAAGAGTTCGTTCAAATCCATTGCATCTGGATCCTGGGACAAGACGGCATGAACACTCTGAAATAATTCTTCCATTTCTCGTAAAAACAGGAGAAAACCATCACGATCCGTGGCAACCTTGATAATCATTGTATTTCTCTCTTCCTCCTCCGCAATCATTGCCGCCAGTTCTCTTTCCTTAGTAATATCCGTCAAAATCGTCATGAATTTACCTTGTCCCGTCTTTGCAGGAATATAACGGAACTCCAATGCCAATGTCTTCTCGAGTACCTGAATCTCTTTCGGTAATAACTCTTGAATGATATCCAAACTGGTTTGCCCGGCAAAAACTAAGTCCAACAGCTCATGTTCGCGGTTTAGAGGAGAGCGTCCCTGATCTTCCAAGTTACTCAAATAGAACTCACTAAGATCAAACCCCGTGAAAAGCAAGTCCAATACACTTAAATACTCAATCGGTCTTTTAAAAAAATGCCCACAAGGTTTTGAATATTCCCGATGAATCCGATAGTCTCCACCAAAGGTTAAAAATCCCTGCCCCGTGTTGTCCATCAACTCCTTGATGCAGTAGTACGCTCTTGTACTTTGGACTCCAAGGTTCGATTATGCTCTTCAATGAGGTTGAGCATCTGAATATTCTTGAGATTGACCACCGTCATTCCCGCTAAGGTATGCACAAAGCCCTCATCAGATTTTTCAAAGACCACACGATCCACATCGCCTGAAAAATTCATGACCCCAAAGAGCTTTTGATCATCCATTAGAGGGACGCATAAGAGAGACTTGGCAGAGTTTTCATTCCCCTTAATAAAATCATTCGCCTCTGCAGTATTCGGGATGAATTGGATTTGTCTCAACTTTGCCGTCACGCCGACAATGCCTTCACCAACCCTAAATTTTCGTCCTTCAGTTTGTTTAGACTGATCACCGTGCGGGAAGTAAGCTTCCATCTCTAATTCACCGACTTCGTTCATCAAGTAAACGGAACACCGTTCTATCTTATTTTTTTGCTGTGTGACCCGAAAGACCTCTTCCAAGGCTTTCGTTTTTTCAAACAAGCCAGCTAAGTTTTTCCCTGTTTGGTTTAAAATATTGAGATCATTAATTTTACTCCGTGTATTATCCACCATGACTCGCATCGCCTCAAATAGAACCCCGATCTCATCTTTCGAAGTGGTTTTAATCGGTATGTCCCAATTACCCCCAGCAACTTCTTTAGCTACATCAATGGCAATGAATAGGTCCTTGGAAATCCTTCTCGTGATGAAATAAGAGAGAGCCAAGGCTATCAAAATTAATAGAACCGCAAGAAGCATAATATTGATAAATCTTGCGGCACTTCTTTGAGCCAAGTCATCAACTTTTTGCAATAACCCTTGTTCAATCTTATGAATGGCATTTAAAGAAAAAGTAACTTGCAAGCGGCCAATGTGATCTCCTTGATCATTAAAGGGGTGAGAGTATATCAGCTGATTTGCCTCTATTTCAAACAAAGGCTGGCTTAGGTCTTGAGTCAGATGATTTTCCGGGGGAATCGACTCCCCAAGATGTGCAATTTCATCAGGATCCAAACCATCCCCCAAAATACGTTCGTCAAAGTCCACAAAATATGCAGTTTTAACGGCGGGATATTGTCGTAAGCGATATAAGATTCGATTCAATTCGTCAGCTTCTTGAGATAGTAACGGATCGAAGGAAATCGACTCCACCAAGCGCATCATTGGATGAATACTTTCTTGGTATACCTGCTGAACAGCAGAAGTAGAATTTTCAACTTCCTCCCCCATATCCTTCATAATACTAGAGATTTGCCAATAAAACGTAGCAAATGCGATAGTAAACACAAAAGTTAACAGGATCGGTGAGATCATGATTTTTTTAAAAATAGACATTATACTCTCTTAAAATTTTTTATCGGACCAGTTCCTTTTTACCCACTGAAAATGTGGAAAACTAATAGCCCAAAGCCTTCTTGACTCCTTGCATTGTTTGCAGGGGATCACTTTCAAATTCGGAAAATCCAGTCGGAGTTTTCATGCTTTTCAGTGCTGCTTGAGCGGCTGGGTCTTGTTTCATTGCTAATAATACTTGTTTGAATTTCAAATAATCCAAACCTTTTTTGACTAAAAGAATATGTCTGGGAACATAGGCAGATTCGGGGCTTAACAAGCGAAATTCACTTTTCCCTCGAACTTGTATGGCTTGGATGCCTCCAGCCTGAGCCAATTTACCGGATTTAACCTGGAATATTGTATTTTTATCATCTTTACTAAAGTAGTAAGCTACTTTTCCCGACACAGGTTTGCGAGATTTTACCAAATCCAAACCGGCCTGATCCAACAGGTTGCGAGGTAATAAATAAGATGATGTGGATTCCGGATCTTCAAAAGCGATAACCTTGCCCACTAAGTCGGCAAAGGTTTGGACTGAGGAATTCTTTGATACAAAAATCGCCGCATTATACTGCTTAACACCTCCTTTTTCCCGAATTAATATTGGCAAGGCCCCCACTTCATCCATGATTCGAATGCTGTTATTAGGACTATCGAACAGAAAATGAACCTGCCCTCGTTGGAATTTCCGAACCATCTGTTTCAGATTTTTCGTGGTAACCACTTTACCGATAGGAAGGCCTTTTGCTTTCAGGTAATTCAGTAGAGGGGTAAAGCGTTTAATCATTTTGCTTGGACTGGAATCAATCATGCCCAGATTCCACTTTTCACTGGCTACTAACGAATTGGATGAAAATAAAATGAATACTATTAGACTCAAATAGTAAGGAAATAGTTTTCGGCCGCTCATCTGTTCATCCTCAATATTTCTGGAATTATCGCTCAAACTTAATGTTTTCTAATAACTAATCTGCAAATGCAACTAATTTTTAAAAGATCCGTGTGCTATCTATTATGGGGTCGAAAGGGGGTCGTATCTTAAATATTCAATATAGGATCATTTAGCCTGTCAACCAGAAGCCAGATGCTTTAGTCATACCTCATTTTCACAAGGGGTCGCGTCACAAGGGGTCGTCACAAGGGGTCGTATCTTAAATATTCAATGATGAAATATGATTTAAACGCCTAGCTGATAGGACTTAATTCTATATTGAATATTTAAGATACGACCCCAGTGATATTATCTGCGAAAAAAGAAAGGGGGTCGTATATTGAATATTTAAGATGCGACCCCCATTGAGGTTCTACCAGTGCCAAATATGATCAAAATCGGCAAGTCGATGATAAAATTCCTCTACACCCATGGTTTGCACGCCAGGCATCATTTCTTCTCGTTTGATACCGCGTTCTCGTAGGTCAGCTTCTACCACATAGATGGGGACGCCCATTGCCAGCAGGTCTGCGATATCTCGTCCAATTTGGGGAGGATTTTGCTGGACCATGCCACCAATACTTAACCCGGAGGCATTTTGTCCCTGAATTACATAATTCACGGCATTACTTCGAAAGAGTAGGGAAATATCTGCATTTAACTTTTTAAACATGGTATTCAGCCAAACAATGGTGTCATCCTGCTCCTCCAGGGTGGCCCGATAAGCCGTTTCGACAATACTCAGTATCTTTGCCATTTTTTGCTCCTGTCAGCTATTTCTCTTGGAAGGAATCACCAGAGTATTGGTTGAGTTTTCCACCATGGTCAAAAAGTCAGCAGGACCTCCACGAGTAGGACCGACAACCCAATCTCCCGCTCCGCGTTCATCCACACAAAGGCCGCAATTGACCCAATCTAAATCCACATGATGTTTCTTCGCCAGTTCATACAAACCTTCCACCCAGCGCTTGGTCAGGACATGATGCTCATCCTCTGCCGATGTTCCATGAGCAGGATTAGGGTGCTCTTTCTGTGCTTTCATGGTTAAGGAAACAGCACCTTCATAGGCAAACACTTTGACTGAATGCCCTTTACGCAGGGCCGCGTCAATAATGCGAAAAGCTGTTGTAGAACAGGTACTTTCATAGGGCCCATCCATGATGGCCAAGGTTAATATTTTGCCACTCATCGTTCATTCCTTGTTTAGCGTTCAATGCCAAATAGGTTTCAATTGATCATCCATCAATAGATCTACCAACTGATCCATGTTGGAGATACTCACTTCAGCCACGAGATGACGATCGGAAATCGCCCGTTCACTCAGGGATAGGGAGTCTGCCAATAACTTCACGTTGTACAAGGACAGCTGATGAAGATAGTTCTCATAGCGAGAACCTTTTCTACTGGGCAGGACACCATTTTGAACAAAAAAAACAGTCACCTCATTTCCCACTTTACTCAATCCCTTGGCTGTTTCATACAGCCAGTCACAATCACGACTATCAAAGGGATCACGGGATTCAATCAATAAATACCGAGACATGTCTAATCTCCTAATGCATGGAGTTTAATATGAAATGAAGATAGAAAATTCTATTGTAGCGAACCTTCCTTTCAGCTTTCAATAGCTCATTAGACGGGAAGAGAGAAAAGAACCGACTGCTCTAATTTATCTACTCAATAGAGATGCCCATTTGCTCAGGGCCTGTGAAAGACATTGAAGAGAAGTAGAGGAACTCGGAGAGAAGAAAAAACGCATATCAAACACCAGAGGCAGATCGGTATTCCCCCTTCAGAAAGGAGGGGGACCAGACAAGACAAGAAGAAGTACGATGCCAAAGGGTTATTCAGTCAGTGCATCCAATGTTTTTTTCTGAATCCGAAAAGCAAGGCTATCAGAAACCGCAACGATCTCATGGACGATAGTATTGCCCTGTTGAGAGTACTTCGCACTAATGGTTTTACCCGGACCAAGGCGACCGATTTCCTTGAGAACATCCCCCTCTTTACTCTGCAAACTGACCACTCCCTCAGCTAAAATTAGAACGCTGTCATCAGAGTCCCCCTGTTTGAAAATTTTACTGTGTCTGGGGAACCTTTCCGGCGTAATGTCCCCTTTCAAAGTAGCAATCTGTTCTATACTTAAGCCCTTTAACGCATCAGAATTTTTCAATACACCCAACGGATCATGTTCAAGGTTGGGTAATTGCTTATCCATGCCCTTAAACATATGAATTTCCTGTCGCTGGATAATTATTTGGATCCCGGCTTGTTCCAAATGGATTTTCACATTGGCCCACATCTTACTTTTATTACCATATTTAGTGCTGTATTCCCGTGCCATGCCATAGACGTAATACTCTGCCGACCAATCACCGATTCCACCAAAAAGAATCCAGGGAGTTAAGATAGTATCAGCCTCCAACACCGCATCTGTCAGGATTTTTTCTACCCTTTCCGGATCATGATGGGTTTCCACATGGACTGTAAAACCAACCCAGTATTTATCATCGGGATAATTATAATTCTCAATCACAGCCACCGAGACATTACTATTCGGAATACTCACGATTACATTCCAAAGGTCCTTAATACGGACTGCTCGCCAATTCATATCAATGACTTTCCCCTCAGTGGAACCGATTTTTACAAAATCCCCTACTCTGAAAGGTCGTTCTAAACTAACCGCAATGCCTGAGAAAATATTCGCCAGGTTCATCTGCACGGCTAAACCGATGATCATGGCGAACACACCGGAGGTAGCTAATAAACTGGTAATTTTCTGATCATAAACAAAAGCAATGATGCCAAAGATACCAAATAAGTAGACAAGGAAGGAGATAAATCGGCGTACTAAATTTGGAATTTTTTGTCCGGTTTTAAGTTCTGCCGGTACCCAGAAAAAGACATCCAACGCCCGAATCAGTCGGGCACTACCAAAAAGCCACCAAAGTGAACTAAATAATATAATAATATTTTCTAACCTTGCCGGTGAAATACGATCACTCAATAAACTGATGGCAAGCCCCTCACCGGACAATAAGAAAAGAACGGTATTCACGGTAATGATAGACCAGCGAATCGGCCCCTTTTGACCAATCTGCTCTTTCTTGGGTCCTAGAATGACAAGGAAGGGTGTAATACAAGTAATGAGGAAAAGGATGAGTAAGATATTCTCAGGTAAGTTACGACGCAAGCCATTATTAACCTCCTGGAGACGGATAATATAGTTGAAACTGGAGTAATTAAAAGCTTGTTGCTTCATCTTCAATCGGCTCACCGCTCCTAAGGGATCCATTTGATGGGTACCTTGAAAAAATAAAATATCTTTCACAGACCAATTTTTCATTCCCTGTAACAGACCTTTTTGCACTAAGTTATCCGCTGTTACCTGATCCATGCCTAAGACATCGGGCACAAATATTAGATTTTTCTCGGTCATCAATTGATGACGCAGGGCAATAGCTAAATCATATTGGCCAAAATCTTTTTGGGAGCCTGAGAAATCAAGCTTAAAAACACCTTTAATACGATAGAGACGATAGCGCTCATTACCCTGAATTTCTTCTTTTAAAACAGGTCCTAATTTGATTGGCTTGACTGCGTTCAGGAAGTCAATCGCTGTAATTTCCACTTCCTTTTTGGAACGAAACCAAAGGTAAAAATCCATTTCAAAGGTAGAAGTTTGGGGCTTCATGGAAATTATTTGGATCGGTTTCAATCCCGTATAAACCACATTGGTATTATACATATAGCGACCATCAACCTCGATAATTCTTTTTGCCTTCAGTTCTAGCTGTAAATCAGCAATTTCATGGACAAAACGTACGGGTTTCAACTGTTTTTTTGCAGAAATAATCTTGCCACGTTCGAAAACCCCAATGGTCATAGATTTGACAGCATCTCCATGCTCATTAAAATAATTCAGTCCAGTGACCCCAGGCAGGGCTTTTTCTAGACTATTGAGAGAAGCAAGAAAATCCCTAATTTTTTGTCGATCTTGTCTCAAATCTACAGAATCACCACTGACTCCACTTTGTTCGATAGCTTGGTGAATCAACATAGCCGCATCATAAGCATAAGCTGCATGCCATTCAGGTATCACATTAAAGTTCATCAAGTAGTTATTTTTGAATTCCTGAGCCTTCCGACCAGCAATATCAAAAATAAAGGGAGTCGTGATATTTAAAGCGTTGCTATAAAAACCAGGTTGAGAAATTTCTTTTGCCTCCCCGGCAAAATGCTGGGGAAAAGAGACTTTAGCGAATGAATCCGGAGCTAGTATCAGATGCTTGAGCCCCTGATCCTTGTAAAGGCGCAGAAAATTAGCACCATCCTTATCATGCATGGCTAACAAGACAAGACCTTGCTGTTTACTGGACTTGATTTCCTCAATAATTTCTTGAAATCGGTCTTCCAACTTTGGATTTTCTGTCTTGAAGGACCAGCTGCTTAGGATCTCAACCCCTAATTTTTTTGATGTTTTCGTAAATACTTCAGCTAAATAAGATCCATAAGCCAAATCCTCTTTGATAATCCAAACCGGTTTTCCAGGGAAGACTAACTTTGAATAGTGTGCCAGGAAGCGCCCCTGTCTCTCATCACTGAAAATGGTTCTAAAGTACCATTCATTGCCAGCGGTAACATTAATGTTGGTAGCGGAAGGAGTCACAGCAGGGATTTGCTCCGCTTGATAAATGCCCCCGGCACTAATGGAAGCAGAACTAAAAATATGCCCTATTACAGCAACGGCATTACTTTTTGCAATATCTCTGGCCACTACTTTTGCTTGATCGGCATTATTTCTATCATCATAGGTGTCCAGGATGACTTTCATCCCCTTGATACCCCCCTCTTGATTCAGTCGATCAAAATAAAGCTTGACTCCATTAACGACAGCCTCCCCTAATTTCGCTCCCGATCCGGAAAGCGCCCCGGCTACGGCGACATGGATTTCCTTCTGTTGCGCCATTAGAAGCGAACCAGGCATTAACAAAGCAACCAAAAAAACAACTAATCCTAAACTCTTCATACTCTCTTCCTTACTAATTTTTTACTCTCTTGCGAATCAATAATCCTACATACCGGACCTCATCCCCATACTTCAGAGACTGTATGGTCTCTTTAGTCTAGGAGTGCATACAGGCATAGTTAATTGTACTATTTTTACAGTAAGATCCCTGAATTTGCCCTCAAAACTGAGTTGTCTTATACGCAACACTCCCCTCAAAAGATAGACCTTTTCTTTGAATTATTTCTTTCCTGTAAACAAAAATTCATATCTCATAATTTTTTGATTATATGTATATTTTTGCTATTTATTATAGGATTTTCAAAGGTAAGAGGAAGGAGTAAGCAAGCTCTTGAGAAGAGGCTGATTGTAGAGGAATCAATAGGAGGAGCATCACAAAAGTTCAGACTTGCTTACCTGTTTTTATACTTACAACCTTTAAGGGTGGATTTTCATATATTCCGAAACAGCCACCTTCAATAACTGAGAGCGTTTTAAACTATGCTCTCCCCTGTAAGTATCAACCTTTTTCAAGAAGGGAACTGGAAAAATTACGTTGAACCGCTTTGTCGTTTCGTATTTCTGCATTAACTCAGAAAGTACGGGAATGGGAACAACTTCCCCTTTTTCCTTGATCTCGACTCTTGTTAGCATTTTTGGATACTTGCCTTTTTCTTCCAACTCCATGGTTAACCAACCGGCTAAAACATCAGTGGCCATTTCTACAGCGATTTCCCAAGTAGATCCGAAGGTCAAGCAGCCGTCCAAGCCTGGAAAATCGACTTCATAGGCCTCATCTGTTTTTGTAATTACAGCATTGTAAAATTTCATTTTTATCCTTTTATTTGATGATCAAAAGCAGGCCAGCCTTGCGACTGACCCATTAGTTACTTGATTCCGGCTTGCTTTAAGAATTTCCTGACGGTTCCAGTTGGGATATCACCAGCATATCGTGGAAGGGCTAACTTGATTTTTCCGTCCCCCATATTTCATGTTCTCTACCTTGTCATATTTTTTAAAACCCTTGTTTTTTCAATATCTTCTCTAGATCTCTTTTGGTCATCCTTCCTTTGTTTGAAGTTAATAGTTGGTGAAAGTATGCTTTAACAGCAATGTGTAATTACACATTTATCAATGGAAGTAGGAAGATCTTTTTAAAAAACGGGGTCACCCCTCCGTCCCCAAAAAAGCAAAATGTATCAAAAAAAAGGTCAATACTCCCGAAATGACTCAAAAAAGGGTCAAAGCAAAAAAACAGCCCAAAAGAGCGTATCAAAAAAAGGGGCAA
>NVSR01000073.1 GCA_002401295.1 SAR324 cluster bacterium
AATCGTTTCACCGTTTTTCAGCAGCAACTCAAAAATAACGGTTGGCGCGGTGGTGATCAGGTCCAGGTCGTATTTAGAGGATAAAAATTTCACTTCGCACAGGATACCACAGACTTTCTTCCCTGCGATTAACAGATCATTAGGCCATTTGATGCTCAAGTCCTTCAATCCAAAAGCAGCCATTGCTTTATAAACCCCCAGCCCTACCAGCAATGTCGTCGCAGGTAAGTATTTAGGATCCAGCTGAGGGTGAATTAACAAGGAGCAATACAAATGATCTTGATTGCCACCATCCCACTTTCGCTGATGAGTTCCACGACCTGCTGTTTGCCGCTTGCTGCAAATTACTAAGCCTTTTTCCGGTAATAGCTCATCCTGATTCAGCAGCCAAGTATTGGTTGAATCAATAGATTCAAATAAAATCAGTTCTTTGCCAACTAAGCACCTTTCCGTTTTCCATTTTATTCTTTTCATAGGGGGTCCCTTTTGCCACCATGGGGTTTTAGATTTATATAAGCACAGTGCATCATATGGTCAGTACTCATCTGTCAGAGAGTATTTTTCAACCAGCCCGTAAGAATCAAGAGGAAATCATGAGAATTGTATCCTTCAATGTCAATAGCGTTCGTGTTCGTGAGCCCTTACTTTTATCCTACCTGCAAAAGGTAAGTCCCGATATCCTGGCTTTACAGGAGACTAAAGTCGTCGATCAGGATTTTCCCCGACAAGTCTATGAGGATTTAGGCTATCATGTCTCCTGTTTTGGCCAAAAATCTTACAATGGTGTCGCAATCATATCCAAGGAAAAACCTTTGACCTTACAAAATGGTTTTGTCACCGACACTGAGGAATCCGCAAAAAGACTGCAAATAGCTACCTTTGCTACCTCTCAAGGGAGTGAACTGGTAGTCTTCAATGGGTATTTCCCTCAAGGAGAGAATCAGGAACATCCCACAAAATATCCCGCGAAAATGAAATTCTACGATGATCTGTTGAGCACCTTAGAAGGCTACTCAGCCACACAGGACTTGGTAATCATGGGAGATTTGAACATCGCACCTACTGACGCGGATGTTGGTATTGGCCCGCAGAATGCCAAGCGCTGGTTGAAAACCGGCAAATGCAGCTTCTTACCCGAAGAAAGGCAGCGGATTGAAGAGTTAAAAAACTGGGGGTTACTGGATAGTTTTCGTGAGAAATATCCCGATGTAGAAGATCAGTTCAGCTGGTTTGATTTTCGTTCCAGAGGATTTGCCGCAAATCCCAGGCGAGGCTTGCGCATTGAYCAAATCTGGGTAACTCCGTCTTTGATGGAAAAATGTGAGGATGCGGGCATTGACTATGAGTTGAGAGCCCAAGAGCGACCTTCAGACCATTGCCCTATCTGGGCCGACTTTAACATGGCTTAGAGGCACCCCCTATAGCGATAGCTGGATGGGGGAATTTCAAGTCATTTCAACTCTTGTAATCCTTCTTTCTTTAATTCAAACACAGGGGTTTCTGAAGGGTTTTCTTCCACTTCCACTTCCACTTCCACTTCAGCTGTCATCTGCTCAGGCTTCTTTTTTGTCAGTTTCCGGCGGACTTTCTTCTTTTTGGTGATCTTTGTCTTGCCCGGTAAACCAGTATTCATTTCTGTAATTCGTTCATTGTAGGAAATGTAGAGATCCTTTGATTGCGCTGTAATTTCACTAAGCTCATCTTTTGTTGCCAGGCTATCATAAAAAATATCCGTCATGAACTCTTCCTCTTCTTTTTGATCCGCAGCAAAGAAGTTCACTAAGAGGTTGTTCAACAGTTTCTTACGTATAGTAGGTCGCTCTTTAGCTAGTTCTAGAATTATTTCCAAATCCTTGAAAATCAAGCTATCCGTAATATCAAAATCCCCATTCCCATTTTCATCATAAGCGATGAATTTTCGGTGCAACATCAACTCCAAATTCGCATAGATACAGTTGATGATATCTTGCCCACCAGACAAAGGAATAAAGGCACGAGTCGTGTGGACATTTTTATCGCGGATAAAGATACGATAACCCACATGGATATCCATACCACTGCGAATCACCTCACTAATATCCTCTTCCAGGAAGCTTTCATTGGCTTCAGGCAAGACTTTTTCGCCTTCTATCCGGATATCATTAAACAGATATCCAGCCAAATCTTTCCGGTTCCGGCAATGAGTGATCACTTGCTCCATTTCCCTTCGCAACAAACGGTCCAGCTGATCTTCCCGTTCTGATTCGGAAACAATCAGGTGCTTGTTTTCCTGCTCTCCCAGAAAGCGATAAGCCATCAAGGATTGATGAACTAACTGAGCAAAATTTTCTAAAACCTGCTCCGACTCTGAAATATAGGGAAGAGCCAGGATTGTCTGTACCGAATTGCTTCGTGGGCTGTCTAAGACCAATCTGACGGCAGGGCCTATATAAACAAACTCCCTGAGCTTTTCTTTAATGCTGTTGATATCGGCTTGTATATCTTCTGATTTGACCACTAGATCCTTTCCTAACATATAAGACCTTCCAGGATTGCAACTTTCACGGTTCCAACTCGATTTTTCCATTGATTCTCCAAACTATACTGTAATTCCGTCAACTTATACTCACGCAGCACCTATTTCCCCTTCCTGAAAGTCACAGGATAAACCTAGACTCCGTTAGAACGAACAAGGTATTAATATGTCAAAAACCAGTTAATATCAAGTCTGTAATTATCTTCTTTCTTCTGAAAAGCTGCTGTCATTGAAACCAATCTCTTCTCCCTTGCCGGATCTTAGTACTTTTTTTCGAGCGTTAATACAAATAAGTTTCAAATAAACTAAATATTTTTCCTCTATTTAGGGGAGACACCTTTCTCCATAAGAGACAGATAAAGCTGCTCATGATGTTCAATCATAGCACCTACAGAAAAGTTCTGATTGACCAATTGAGAGGCAGCCTGGGCCTTTTGGCGATACAAGTCCCTATCTTGCAGTAAAGTCTGAATTGCGTGGGTATAACCAGCTATATCTCCTTCTTCGATAAGGAAGCCGTTTTTTTCAGTTAACACACTAATATTACCAACAACATTACTCCCCACCACAGGTAAGCCTATTGACATAGCCTCCAAAATAGCCGTTGGCAGGCCTTCCCAGCGGGCAGTAGAAAGATAAATATCAGCGATACACAACCACTCGATTACTTGTGACTGCTCCCCAGCTAAAGTTACGTACCCCTGAAGTCCATAGGCTTCAATTTGCCCCTGAACTATTTTGAGTGAAATGTCGTCAGCACCACCAATAACCACAAATCTGGCCGGTGTACCTTGATCTAATAAGCTACGAATCACTCGAAAACTGTCTTCTAGATTTTTTTGGTAGGAATATCGCGCTATGACGATACAGACAGGCAAGCCAGGATCGATACAGAACTTTTTTTGGGCTTGCTCCCGGGTCAAGGGAGGTCCTTTGTAAGTCTCCACGCCATTAGCAAGCACCGTTTGAATACGGGAAGCAACTAAACGTAACTTTAAAGCTTCCTCCAGCTCAGAGTGTGAAACGTGCACCACTTTCTTAGTTAAAGTAGATAATAAACGCTCAACTCCAAAATAAGCAAATTGAATAACCTTGGGATATTGTTTGTAATGAATCCCTCTAAAATGATGTACTACAGTAATGGAAGGAAAAAACAACTTCAGCATTCTTGACCAAATCCCAGCTGCCTTGCCTTGAGAATGCACAATCTTGACTTGGTGAGTTCTGACAATTCGCAGTAATTTCCAGAAATTTCTGAATGTTAGCTTCCTAAGGTTTAAGGGATAGACTGTAAGAGAACCTATTCCCTCCAATTTTTGAAAAAATGGAGCTTCATTCGGGCAGGCAACAATGAATTCGAACTTCTTTTTATCAATTCCATTCAGAAGGCGATACATATTCTTAGGGCCTCCTCCAAAGTCAGATCGTCCGTTGATCTCCAAAATTGGAATGCGCAGTAATCTATGTAAAAGGCTATCAATTTTATCCAATTGTTTATCAGGGTAAAAGGATGAAGTAACCAGGTTAAAGGATGCTTCTCGAATGGCCTGAAGAGGTGCCTTTTCTTTGATGATCTCATTCAGGATGTTTATACACTGCTCATCATCCTCGATATCAAATAAGAATCCATTTTTCTTGTCTGTAATCACCTCAGGTAAAGCCCCTACGGCATTTGCCATGACCAATGTGCCCCTTGCCATTGCTTCAATGGCTGTCAATCCAAAAGATTCAGGGATTAACGAGGGAATTATGAGAAGGTCTGTGCTATCCAGTAAGCTGGGAATATCTTCTTGGTACCCCAATACCTCAATTTGCCACCCTTTTTTACGCAGCCTTTGGATAATTTCCAGGATTCTTTGCCAATTTTCCTCTTGTTTATTTAAAGGCTCACCTACCAGTTTTAGATTTAGAGGCAATGCTTCATCTAGTTTCTCAAGATGCTGTAAAAATGAAAGTTGTCCCTTTTCCTGAGAAATCTGACCGATAATTACCAGTTCGAAAGGGCAGCTCCCTGTCTTCTCTTTCTGCTCCGGTAAGTCTTGTAAAAATCGTGGGGAGACCCAATTATAGATCACTTCGATTTTCTTATAAACCTGATGTTGTTGATACTCTTCTTTAACCATATTTGACACAGCAATGATCCGAGAAATCTTCTTTGCTTTTCCCAACATGGTTACCAACTGCTTTTGTCGTCCTTCCAAAACCAGATGCAGATGCCAAACAACTTTCACCGAAGAAAAAAGGGACAAGAGAAAACCTAAGAGGAAGGTTTTCCCTCCATTGCAGTAAATGAGTTCAATCTGATTCGCCTTTACTTTTTTTCTCAAATGCAAGGCCCCAATCATTGATGTCCAAACATAGGAAAAAATATCAACCACCGGATGCCGCAGCGAGGAGTGCACTCCAATGGGTTCATTCCAAAATGAAAACCCCTGTCGTGTCAAAATCTTAGAAAATGTTCCCTGATCTGGAAGATTGATAAAAACATTCCACTGCTTAGTACTTCGCAGGTACTTGACTATATCTAAGAGAATAACCTGTCCCCCACCAATACGGTCTCCATATTGTTCTAAAAATAAAATATTTTTCTTCCGAGTATTAGATTGCTTGTTCATCAGTCTTCGCTTGATTTACTGTAATTTTTTTCTACAGAGAGGATGAATAGGTGGATAATTTTCATCGAAACTATTGGCTGATACAAACTAACAGCATTCCACTTTCCAAGGTAATCCTAACCTGGCTTCCAGTAGATTTGTTGGAAATACTACTTAAGTAGCCAAAGGATAACTCTTGATTATTCATGGGGAATTCCAGCCCAGTGGTTTCCACACATTTTACCGGACCAAATAAAGGCATAAACGAGATCGTGGTACCTATTTTCTCATTTAGTAAGGCTTGACCCTTGATTAGAAAAATTTTCTCGCCATCCGCAAGAAGCGTAATTTTAATATCCGACCACTTACCCAGCAACCCTAAATTATATAAGCCATGATCTGTACGTTTTCCTAAAGCTCCCAATACACTTAAAGTCTGACAACCTTGATCCAGACAATATTGAATAGCCTTTTCTCCATCCGTAGTATTTTGATCTTTCATAGGTAGGATCAGAGAACGGTCTTTAAACAACTCGATGGCTTTGGAGGAGATGGAGTCAAGATCACCTAGAATGACGTCAGGTACAAGATCGTATTGAGCTAAATTTTCAACCGCACCGTCCGCGCAGACTCGGAGCCTGGCTTGATCCCATAAATCTAATAGAAGCTCTTTAGAAGGCTGCTTGCCATTCAAGAGGAGCAGTCCATGCATATTTCCTCGAAATTTGGATCGCACGTTCTTACCCCGTGCCCAATAAATATTAAGTCCAGTGTAGGATTAGCAACTGACTGATGCCAATAAAAAAGCCCAGCACTCCACCCACTAATTCAATCATCTTAAATTCTGATTTCAAAATGGAAAACAGAATATCTTCCAATTCCGAAACGTCGAATTTTTCAATCTTTTCTCTAATAATCTCTTTGACATTAATATGTTCTTGTAAAGCATCTCCTGCCCCTTCCAAGACATCAGGGATAAAATTGGAGAATTCTTCCATCAATTTTTCCTTGATCATGACTACCATGGAGTCGGGCAACATGGCCAACATAGGATGAATACTCTTTAACCTGTTATTCACGAAATCATCCAAGTAAGTTTCCACCAAGGGCAGGATATTCTGCAGAAATTTGTCGGAAGTCAATACGTCGTGGATATCGGAATGATTCAGCAGTTTGCTTTCTATGGTACTCCCTAACTTTTGGGCGATTTCCTTCTGTCGTTGATGAAAAATCCCATGTAAGGTGAAAAACCCCAAGTTAATCGGTTGTTTGGGATGGAATAACATCTTCACCGCAACCCAGTTGGTCAACCAACCAATGAAAGCTGAGATGAGAGGGATGAGTACATATTTCCAATTAATCCAATTGAGATCTAAAGCGCTTTCCATATGCTAAGTATAAATTCGAGGGATTCGTTTTGAAATCCTGCAAGTGATTTCATAATTAATGGTTTGTAATTGCTCCGCCATTTCCGAAGCCGTAATAGACAGTCCCTGCTGTTGGCCGATGAGTATCACTTCATCATTAACCTCTACTCCGGGAACATTAGTAACATCCAATAAAAACATGTCCATACAGACATTGCCAACAATCGGTACCTTTTGACCTCTGACCAGAGCATAGAACTCGTTCGACAAGCGACGAGAATAACCATCAGCATAACCAACACAAACTGTTGCGATCTGAGAAGGACGTTGGGTATAGAAGGTCCGCCCATAACTTAGGGGTACATGAGCAGGGTGCTGCTGAAGTTGTATGATCCCAGCTTTCCAAGTAATGGCTTCCCGGAGCTGTACAGGGTTGACCAGACAAGCGGAAGGTGGTTGTCCGTACATACCAATGCCCACACGAAATAGATTACCCCTAGTCCCACTAACTTCTGTGATGCCTGCTGTGTTTGCCAGATGAATCCAAGTTGGATGATGCCAGCGTTTCACCAGAGACAAGGCTTGGTTAAACTTCCGCACTTGCTCCTGACTGAAGCTCTCTACACCCTCATCAGCTGAAGAGAAATGAGTCATCACACCATCAATGATCAAGTGATCATAATTGGAGAAATGCGTGAGAAATTCCACCAGGGACTTTTCACAAAAACCCAATCTCCCCATCCCCGTATCCAGCTTGATGTGGATTTTGATACGAAGGTTTTGCCTCTTGGCGTAATCTTGTAACCCTTGTGCCGAATCCAGGGAATGAACTACCGGAGTGATCCCATATTGGCTAAAAGCAGGTAAGGCCTCAGGAAACCAACTACCCAGCAATAGGATAGGAATTTCAATTCCCGCATTCCTCAACTCGATAGCCTCTTCTATTAAAGCCACACCAGCCCAGGTCACCCCTGCTTCAATTGCCTTTTTTAAGACAGGTATGGCTCCATGTCCATAACCATCCGCTTTGACTACAGCCATCATGGCTGCATGTTCTGGAATTTCTTGCCGGTATTGCCGTAGATTGTGGACAATCGCAGACAAACTGACTTCCAGATAAGCCCGGCGATATCTCATAAGTAGTTGGATTTTAGGGGCCGATCATCCGGATATGTCTGCACATTCGGATGATCTGTCAGCCCTATATTTTAGGAGGACTAATAACTTTTTTCCAATTGAACACCTACAGAACCAAGAGTATAAGGTACTGGTGGAGCAAGCTTTTTAACACACACCCGTGCATGTTTGATACTGGGAAACTGAGACAAATTCAGCAAGATAGCTTTTGCCGCAGCTTCTAGCAGATCAAAGCTCTTTTCAGTAAAGGTCCGGTTCACATTGTCTATGATATCCGGATAAGATATCACTTGATCCAAACAGTCCTCTAACAAGTCTCCTTGGGCCTCAACTTCCAGAATCAGATCAATACCGAACTTTTGTCCAAGCTTTTTTTCCTCCGGAAAGACACCATGGTAAGCAAAAAGCTCCAAAGCATCAATCCGAATTTGGTAGCGTTCCTTTTCAATAGAACCGTTACTCATAGTCAATACCCCTTACTTATTTCTTTTGCCTAGCTTTATGATAAATCTGGAGAGGCAGAGCATTGAGGCGAATAAAACCATTCGCATCATCAATATTATAAGTCCCCTGATCCTTTTCCATAGAAGCAATATCAGCATCATAGAGGCTATTTGGTGATTTACGACCTGTAATCGTCACATTGCCCTTATAAAGTTCCAGGCGTACCGTACCCGTTACTCCTTCCTGACTTTCCTTGATTAAATTCAACAAAAGTTTCATCTGTGGTGAGAACCAATAACCGTTATAAGCCAAGCTGGCAAATCGAGGCATCAGATTTTCCTTCAGGTCCAAGACATCTCGAGTCAGCGTGATAGACTCAATAGCTCGATGAGCTGCTAGAAGCACAGTTCCGCCAGGTGTTTCGTAAACCCCTCTGGACTTCATGCCCACATAACGGGACTCTACCAGATCAACTCGACCAACACCATTTGCTCCCCCAATATCATTCAATGCTTTCAACAGTACTCCCGGCTTCATGGCTTCGCCATTCAGCGTTACGGGTACTCCATCTTCAAAGTCAATTAACAATTCCGTGACTTCATCAGGAGCATCTTCCGGGGATACGGATAGCTCAAACATTTCCTTCAGAGGTTTAGTCCAGGGATCCTCTAACATACCGGCCTCAAAGCTAATATGCAGCAGGTTCTCATCGGAACTCCAAGGTTGGTCCTTCGTCGCTTTAACGGGGATGTCATACTTTTGAGCATATTCGATCAGCTCTTGTCGTCCAGGGTAGGCCTGATAGAACTTTTTAATTTTCCAGGGTGCCACCACTTTAATTTCGGGATCCAAGGAATAATAGCCGATTTCAAAGCGTACCTGATCGTTTCCTTTTCCAGTAGCTCCATGAGAAACTACAGTCGCACCATACTTTTTGGCACATTCCATCTGTTGCTTAACAATCAATGGCCGTGCCAAAGCAGTCCCCAGTAGATACACTCCTTCATAAAGTGCGTTCATCTGGATAGAAGGCAAGACGTAATCCGAGACAAATTCCTCGATGACGTTTTCTACAATTACCTCTTTTGCGCCCGCTTTAAACCCTTTTTTTCGAATTTCTTCCAGGTCTTCCACTCCCTGTCCCAAATCCAAGCAAAGTGCAATCACATCATAACCTTCATCCGCCAGCCAACGAACGATTACTGAAGTATCCAATCCTCCCGAATACGCCAGGACAACTTTTTCTTTTTCCATAAACCTTCTCGATTTTAAGGGTTTAGACCTTGATTTTTTTCATACTCTTTGAGTCTTAACTCAAAAGCTCCACATTCCTCCAACTATTGGAAATTGTAGATGATAACTTGTCATCTATAACCAGTGGGAGGGAGATCTTATAAACACACGAGAATTGACAACTCTCGAAGTCTTAATCAATGGGTTTTAATTTTTTGACTCGATCCATCAGTTCTGAGGAAAAGCCCTTTTTCCCTAGGGCTGGTTTTGCCTCTTTCTTTTGTTTTTTCTCAAGATATTGTCCCCGTAGAGCACTAAAATCTACTTCCTCTTTCTTTGTTGCGTCAACACGAGTCGGGATTTTTGTGCTTGAATTCGCGGAAACCTCTGATATGACACTAATATTATTAGGGGTAACACCACAGGCATAGGCCCTATCATTGACCTCAAGAATCATAACTTTTTGTTTGGGGGTAATATGATAAGAAGAAGATACCCTAATCTGATGTTTGCCTTTTTTAAAGCGGAAACGAGTCACGAAAAAGCGGTTATAGCTCAGTAAAGCCAAATAAAAAAGCAGCAACATCAAGAAGAGAGCTAATAGCATCTGAACAATATTACTGGTCACACTATCGTCTGTTTTGTATTGAGGATTGGTGAATGCACCGGGGGCAAAAACCATATCGCCCTCTACAGTTGCCGCACCCAATTCTCCCTTATCCTGAAATAAGGGGGAACCTTTTTTATTAATTTGAAATATCAACTCGGACTTGTCTATTTGGTCATTGACTAAGCCTTCGGAACGAAAGGTAGAGTCCGCAAATTGAATTTCAAAAATAGTATTCTTACCTTCCCGGTGTAACCTGAGGTCCCTGATGAATTGATTGTTCACGCGAAGCAGCGCTAATTGCGGTTTAAAATCAGTACGAGGCAAAATCGCCTGAAAAAAACCACTTTCAAATTGATAGCTGGCAGTTTCCGTATATTGCTGATCAAAGCTTAAGATGACTTTTTGTGAGTCCCCTTCAACCACTACCCGCAAATCTACAATTTGCCGCAGTGGTGGCTCCTGGGCCAGACTAAGGGCACTCCAGCTTAAAATAAAAATTAATAGAAATAATGGTAATCGCTT
>NVSR01000074.1 GCA_002401295.1 SAR324 cluster bacterium
GTAGGCGGCTGTTAACCGCCCTGTCGCAAGTTCGAATCTTGCTCGGGGAGCCAATTAAAAAAACACACCAGAATATTCCCCGATAACTCAGTTGGTAGAGTAGGCGGCTGTTAACCGCCCTGTCGCAAGTTCGAATCTTGCTCGGGGAGCCATTTCCATGGCACCCATCCCACCTTAAAAAAAAACACCCCTTTTCATTTCAAAAGACTTGTTTTATTGTGTCGGAAATTAATCCCCTTAAGCTAAAGTATTTAATAGTTATCAATATAGGTAAATTATGAGCTTATTGACACATCATTTTTTTGTCTGCGTAAATGATAGACCTGCCGGACATCCCAAAGGAAGTTGCGTAGAAAAAGGCGCTGCCGCTATAGTAGACGCCATGAGACGGAAGGTGGAAGAAAAGAATCTATGGGGAAAGGTCCAAGTAACAGGGACCGGCTGTCTTGGCCCCTGTCAGGCGGGTCCTGTGGTTGTAGTTTACCCTGAAGGGATTTGGTACCGTGTCCCCACCCCTGCTGATGTGGATGAAATTTTTGAGCAACATGTAGGACAGGGGAAACCGGTAGAGCGATTACAGTTCGATCCGGAAAGAATGTAACAGCCTCTGATTAATCCATAATCATATGCCACAATTCCTCATCAACCAGATCGAGGAATTGACAACCAATCTTAAATTTCCCTTCCTCATCTGTCTGAATCGTTCGTTTCACTTCGATATCAAATCTCATTTCCAGAACTTCACCACTAGCGATATATTTTAAGGATGCTGTAATTTGCTGGTCTGAATCGAAAACCTGATCACTGATAAAACTAAGACCCCCCGCAGAATAGTCATTCAAGGGATAGCTGACTTCCCGTTCCCCCTCTAACAAATTGATAATACCATTGGCCTTATACCGCTTATGTTTACGGAATCTTTCGTAGTATTCCTCGCTATTGTCCTCAATCTCCACTTCTGGAGCAGCCAAGTCTAATGGTTCTTGGGCAGAAAGGGGGAAGTCTTCATCCAGGAAAGTGATGATTACTTCTGCATTTTCTTCCAGTTCCAAAGGTTCCATCAGTTGAATGGCGCCTTTGTCATAAATACCCTTGATGGAAAACATGGTGCTCCTATTTTGTTGGAAATTTAGAATATTCTTAATGATGTCAATCTCAGAAGTCAGGCTTTTTTTTATTCTTTTCTTAAATAGCTAGAGACGTCAAGTTTCCAAATTTGAATTAATGTTCCTCTTATTACTATCCGTATCACTCAATACTATTAAATCCCCCCTCTTGCCTTAATCAGTATAGAATATCCGGCTCGTCACTTCGCTCCTTAGTCCAACCTACTTGTGGGAGATATTTTTTTCTAAGTCCCTTAGAATGGAGACAGCCTGAGATTCTTCTGTTTTCAATTTACTTACTCAAAAAAAACTACTAATTTGGGTTGAACGAACGTGGAAAAGCAAATACTGTCAACTACCCGTTCTGAAGGAAGCAATCTGTAGTCTCAAGTAAGTTTTGGGAATATAAAGGCTGTGTTTTGGTGACGGTTCCAGATAGTTTTCAGCCCTACTAGTCCTCAAAATAGGGCTTGACGGAGGATTTTAAAAACAGTCCCAACTTTGGAAGAGGGTTAAGGTAAAACTCGCAAGACTCTGTATGAAAGAAAGCTAATTTCTTTCTAAAAAAAGAGTTTCTCAAAAGGATGCAGGTTGAGCGTTGACAGAAATTTTTTTTTGAACATATATTCTGGTTTAACTTAAGTTATGATCGTCCAGCTACATCAGATTGGAAAAGAAAAAAGCCAATTTGAGTTTACTTTAGGTGTTGAACAGTTTACCAAGCTTGAGAAGCATTTCGCTTCCAGCGACATGAAGTGTGACGCCCAATTCCAGCATAACATGGAAGACATCCTGTTGCGGGGACATTTTCAGGTGACCTTAGAAACCACCTGTGATTTTTGTCTTGCTCCCGCTACTTTAGCGATGAACGAAGAGTTTGAGCTGAAATTGATAACGGAACAAGCCTTGTCTGAGCCCCAAGGTGATCTGGAAATCCCTCTGCACGGCATGGATACAGAGAACTTCGACGGACAGGAAATCGATTTGGGGAAAATTTTCGAAGATCAATTGATCTTGGAATTGCCTCTATCGATCAAATGCAAGGATAACTGTAAAGGACTCTGTGCCGCCTGTGGTGTCAATCTGAACCTCGACGAGTGCAAATGTAAAAGTGATCCCAAGGATCATCCTTTTGCGGTTCTTGGCCAATTGAAACTGTAGTTTCTTACAGGCTGGTTCGATAAATAGAAAACCATTAACAATTTAAGTCAACGGAGATACGGTGGCCGTACCTACTAGAAGAACTTCAAAAAGTGTTACAAAACAACGACGAACTCATATTAAACTGGCAAAAGTTAATTTGATTTCTTGTTCTAATTGTCAAGAGCTCATCCTGCCTCATCGAGTCTGCTCCAAGTGTGGTCACATTCATGGCAAACAAGTAATTTCTGTTGATGAATAAGCAGAAATGCCCCTTCCAACCGATCTTGCGTAACATCTCTGAATAAATATGGCGATAGCAGTTGATGTGATGGGAGGGGACTTATATCCCCAAAATCCCATCCATGGAGCAATAAAAGCTGTAAACGAGAAGAATATTGATGTCGTACTTGTCGGAGATGAGTCTTGCATCAAAAAAGAGCTGGATAGGCATAGTTTTGACAGTAAAAAGGTCGAGATCGTTCATGCCACTCAAGTGATTGCGATGGACGAGCCCATTGCTTCCGCAATGCGGAGCAAGCGGGATTCTTCCATGCGCGTCTGCTTCAATCTTCATAAAAAGAAAGAGGTGAGTGGTGTGGTGAGTGCTGGCAGCTCCGGAGCAATGCTGGCGATTGGTCGTTTTGTCTTAAAGACGATCCCTGGAATCGATCGACCTTGCATTAGTGCACTGCTGCCGTCGATAAAGGATAAAAAAGTCCTACTTGTCGATGCTGGCGCCAATATGGACTGCTCTCCTCAAAATCTCTTCCAATTCGCCATTTTAGGGGACGTGTACATGCGACATATCCTCTCAGTGGAAAATCCCGCAATCGGTTTGTTAAATATTGGTTCGGAAGAAGGGAAAGGGGATGAACGTTCAAAACATGCTTACAGCCTGTTGAAAGACTCTTCCTTGAACTTTACAGGCAACATTGAAGGCAAGGATTTCTTTAAGGGGAATTCTGATGTAGTGGTGACTGACGGCTTTGCAGGCAATGTTCTGCTCAAGTCGGTACAAGGTGCCGCATCCTATATCAAAGCTGTCCTTGAAGAAGAAATTAAGCGCTCTAAACGCAGCCTGCTGGGTGCCCTACTAATGAAACCGGCTTTCCGAGGCTTGAAAAAGCGGTCGGATTATGCTGAATTTGGCGGTGCCCCTCTACTTGGCTTACGTGGCAATGCCATTGTTTGTCATGGTGGTTCCAATCCGGAAGCTTTACTCTTTGGGATTAATTTTGCCCATTGGGCGGCTGAAGCCCATTTGGTAGAGCGAATGGAAGAAAAAATATTGGAATTCCAAGATACTCTGTCCCGCATCCAGGGGTAATGGTCAACGTTGGCCCTAATGGTGAAAACTGATACAGATACAAATATGATTGATCTAAAAGGAAGCATCGCTTTGGTTACAGGAGGTACCCGAGGTATTGGTAAGGCGATTGTACTCAGCTTGGCGAAAGCTGGCGCCACAGTTTGTTTTACCGGCCGTTCTCCCGAGCCAGCAGCGACGCTGGAAGCAGAACTGAAAAGCTTAGGAGCGGAAGGCCGATTTTTTCAAGGTGACATCGCTGACTTTGAGCAATCTCAGGAAATGGTGAAATCTATTGTCAAAGAATTTGGCAAGATTGATATTCTGGTGAACAATGCGGGCATTACTCGCGATATGTTGTTCATGAAGATGAAGCCGGCAGATTGGGACCAAGTGATCAATACCAACCTGACGGGTATGTTCAATACCTGTAAGGCTGTCGTTCGCCCCATGATGAAAAAACGTTATGGCCGAATCATTAATATTAGTTCTGTTGTTGGTTTTACTGGTAACCCCGGGCAAACAAATTATGCCGCTAGCAAAGCAGGTATGATTGGCTTCAGCAAATCCTTTGCCAAGGAAGTTGCTTCACGGAACATTACCTGTAATGTGATCGCTCCCGGTTTTATTGCCACGGAAATGACCGATGCTATTCCGGAGGCGGAGCGGGAAAAGCTCAATGCAACAATCCCAATGCAGCGCATGGGAACTGTAGATGACATTGCTAATGGAGTGCTCTTTCTAGCCTCTTCCATGGCAAGTTATGTGACAGGAACGACTCTACACATTAACGGTGGAATGTACTAAAGCATTGCCTCAAAACCGTTAACGGGGAGTTCATTTACAGCTCCCTTTTCGGAACCCCAGGGATTTTCCTCCTGCAGGGACCATTTTTACCTTAAAAACTAAAACGTTACATATATCGGAGAGTTGTCATGACTAACGAAGAAATTGCAGACAAAGTAAAAGCCATCATCGTGGAACAATTGGGTGTAGAAGCAGCTGATGTTGTTGCTTCTTCTAACTTCATTGATGACCTGGGCGCTGATTCTTTAGATACCGTTGAGCTAGTAATGGCCTTCGAAGAAGAGTTTGACCTGGAAATTCCAGATGAAGAAGCTGAAAACATCACTACAGTAGAAAGTGCAGTTAAGCACATTGCTGCTGCGTTGAGCTAATTCGGAAAGCGGAAACAAGATTCAGACTTCTTAGTCACTGCTGAACTGGTTCCGCAAACACTCAGTAATCTTTAAACCGGAAAAACATTTGGTTATGAGAAAGCGAATTGTTGTGACCGGACTTGGAACAGTCAGTCCACTCGGAAACAATGTAGAAACAACTTGGAAAGGAATCGCTGCCGGTCAAAGTGGCATTGCGGAAATCACCAAGTTTGACGCTACAAACTATACGACCCGAATCGCAGGCGAAATCAAGGGCTTCAATCCTCTTGATTTCATTGCGAAAAAGGAATTAAAAAAAATGGATACCTTCATTCATTATGCGGTTGCCGCAGTGGATGAGGCCATGAAAGATGCCGATCTTGAAATTACTGATGAGTTAGGTTACGAAACAGGCGTTTCCATTGGTGTTGGTATTGGTGGTTTACCCAATATCCAGAAACAGAGCTATATCATTCAGGATCGAGGACCATCCCGTGTGACCCCGTTTTTTATTCCCATGACCATTAGTAATATGGCTTCGGGAACAGTCTCCATTATGTGGGGCGCCAAGGGTTATAACGCCACGACCATCTCAGCCTGTTCTTCATCGAATCACTCCATTGGTGACGCGGCGCGAATTATTGAGCGTGGCGATGCGAAAGTGATGATTACAGGAGGAACGGAAGCTTCCATTTGCCCACTGGCAATTGCCGGATTTGGCGCGATGAAAGCTCTTTCACGACGAAACGATGAGCCCCAAAAGGCCAGCCGTCCTTACGACCAAGGTCGTGATGGCTTCGTTTTTAGTGAAGGCTGTGGCATCCTCATCCTGGAAGAGTATGAATTTGCTAAAGCCAGAGGTGCAAAAATCTACGGTGAGTTGATTGGTTATGGCTTCAGTGCTGATGCCCATCACATTACGACCCCCACTGAAGACGGACCACGCCGGGCTATGGCAATGGCTATTAAGGACGCAGGGATTGAAGGACATGAGTTGGATTATATTAATGCTCACGGAACTTCCACACTTGCAGGTGACTTGAATGAACTGAAAGCCATCAAAAAGGTTGTAGGGGATGAGGGTGTGCGGAGATTATCAGTCAGCGCAACCAAATCTATGACAGGACACTTGCTGGGTGCCGCTGGTGGACTCGAGGCTGTGATTACTCTCAAGGCGATGGAGAAAAGTCTAATACCTCCAACCATCAACAATGAGAATTTGGATCCTGAATGTGAACTGGATATCACTCCCAATGTAGCCAAACAAAAAGATGTAAATCTGGCTATGAGTAACTCCTTCGGTTTTGGTGGTACCAACGCCTCTTTGGTATTTAGAAAAATCTAATCAGGAAAGCCTTTCATGGAAACAATCACAGAAAGGCTGGCTCAAATCCTGGAAAGGATCAAGGCTGCCTCAGGAGATAGAAAAGACGTCAAGCTAATTGCTGTCTCCAAGACAAAACCCGTAGAATTGATTCTACAGGCTTTTCAGGCGGGGCAGCGGCGATTTGGGGAAAACAGGGTACAGGAAGCTCGCGACAAACACGGGCAAATGCCTGCTGAAATCGATTGGCACCTGATTGGCCCCCTCCAGAAAAATAAAGCCAAATATTGCCCTTCGATTTTCTCTACGATTCATAGCCTACACCGCATGGATGTTGCTGAGGCACTCAATAAAAAGTGTCTGCAATTGAACATCACCTTGGATGTGTTGTTTCAAATGAACCTCACGGAGGAGTCTACTAAATCCGGACTCACGAGTGTGGAGGAGTTGCAACGACTCGCCGATCAGGTCATGTCCTGTGAAGGCCTGCGCATTAAAGGTCTGATGACGATCGGTAATCCTCTGGCTTCCGACCGAGAAAATCAGGCACTATTTGCCAGCTTGTATGAAATCAATCAAAAAGAAGCCCAGCGTTTGGGATTACAGGATAGCATGGTCGAACTTTCGACGGGCATGTCCTCTGATTTTGAGTTGGCATTAAAAGAAGGGGCTACCTATGTGAGAGTTGGCAGTGCTATTTTCGGCAAAAGAAATTACTCCCAGTAGTCTATTCAACTCGTTCCCTGCCTTGCTGGGGAACAGGTCTCTCGTGATCCCCCTCCTAAAAAAGTTTCATTCATTTTCCCTTTTAAAAAATCGCAATGCGATGAAAACCCCATAATATAGTTGATTATGCGAGCGCGAATTCTAATGCTAGCCTTGATGGTTGTTTCTGTTTTCAATCCCTTGGTTTATGCTTCCCAAGATCAGGTTATTCGTATCGGTTTCATCGGTAGTCTTTCCGGACCCGTTGCTTTTATGGGCAAACAAACCTTAAGAGGGTTGAAACTAGGGCTGGAATACGGCACTCAAGGGACCATGCGCATCAACGGTAAAAAAATCGAACTTTTGGAGCGCGACGATCAGTTCAAACCGGATGTAGGCAAGCAACACTTGATTTCCTATTTTAGGGATGAGCAGGTGGATATCGCAGTTGGCTCCAGTACTTCGGGAGTAACCAAAGCCATGCTGCCTGTGGCCGAACGATATGGAAAGCTTCTGATCGTGGAGCCGGCACAAGCCAGTTCGATCACAGGAAAAGACTGGAACCCATATATTTTTAGGACTGGTTACAATTCTTGGTTCTACGCTGCTTCCAACGCGATGATCAAAGTGCGGCCGGGAACTCATGTCATGATGATGGCCCAAAATTATTCTTTCGGGAAAGATACTTTAAACGCCTATAAAAGCACTGTGGAAAGATTGGGAGGCCATTGGGTCGGCGCTGAACTGTTACCCTTCTCTACCACCGATTTCAAAGCACCCATGCAACGAGTTTTTCAAAAGATGAAAAAGCTCAAAGGCCCCAAGGTCCTTTTCATTGCCTGGGCTGGTTCAGTGAATGCTTATGCCAAAGTCTTAAGGGAAAAACCACAGCGCTACGACATCGATACCTATACAGGTGGGAACACCATTCCTATTTTAAAAGGATTCAAAAAGTTCAAAGGTATGGAGGGAACTTCCTACTATTATTATAAGATTCCTAAAAACCCCATGAACGATTGGCTGACAAAAACTCATTTAGAGCGCTTTAATAGCCCTCCGGATTTTTTCGTTGCCGGTGGGATGTCCGCTGCCAGCGCAATTTTGACAGCACTAAAAACCGCTAAAACAACGGATGCTAAAAAACTTATTCCCGTGATGGAAGGAATGTCCTTTCAAACCCCCAAAGGGGAGATGCAATTCAGAAAGCAGGATCATCAGGCCTTACAGGATTCTTATCACTTCCGCTTGACAACGCAGAAAGGGGTGGACCATGCCGTACCTGAATTAATTCGTATACTCTCGGGGACAGAAGTCGATATTCCGATTCAAAACCAACCTTAATACTCTCTTCATGGAGACGATGATTTCCGCAGTGCCCAGGTCAAGTTTTCCTGCACCTGAAGGCCTCATACTGGAAGTGAGCAACCTGGCCATTCAATTTGGCGGCAATTCCGTATTGAGGGATTGCAACCTCCAAGTCAAACAGGGAGACTTTCTCTCCATTATCGGTCCCAATGGTGCGGGTAAATCAACACTCTTTAATCTGATTAGTGGGTTTTATCGACCCAATAGCGGCTCCATCTATTGGCAAGATCGAGAGATTACTCGCTTCAGTGTGGCCAAAAGGGCCAGGCTTGGTATTGGAAGGTCTTTTCAAACAGCGGAAGACTACTCCGAAATGACTCTGCTGAAAAATCTCTCCATTCCTATCCGCCAGAAACTGGGCTTGAGCTGGCACTGCTGGCGCTCTGCCCATAAATTTGGAGAGGTACGAGATAAAGCGGAATTTTTCTTGGAAAAAGTTAATCTCTCCCACAAAAAAAACCACCTGCCCTCCACCCTCACCTATGGGGAACAAAAGAAACTCGATATTGCTATGGTTTTAGCGCAAGAGCCGGTAATCATGCTGCTAGATGAACCCTCTGCTGGCATTGCGCTGGAAGAGGAGTCTATGATGCTGGAGTTATTACAGCAATTAAAAGCAGAGGGGAAATACACCATCTTATTGGTAGAACACAAACTCAATCTGGTTTTTGAGCTCTCCGATACAGTGGCGGTTCTGGATAAGGGGAAGGTCATTGCTCAAGGTAAACCCAACTCCATACGTAATAATCCTGCTGTACAGGCAGCTTATTTAGGTAAGAGATTCCAAACCCATTAGTATGAGCAGGTTGACGGATTCTCATCAGGCCTATTACCCTACGTTCAATTTCCCCCACCATTAAAAGCCTCATAGTTTTTAGTGGCAGCACTGGTTACAATCAGTACCAAAAAAGAGGCTACTGCCCATTAACTGGTAAGAACACACCAATCAACCAATGAGAAAGGGACTTATGACAACGAAAATCAAGGTACTTTACGATAAGTTAATTGCAGCCATGGGTGTAGAAGGTTTAGAGATTCCTCTAACCGCTGTTAAATTTTTCCCCAAAGGTGTGGAGGTACCACAAGCAGTCAAAGATTGTATGTTAGCTGATATTACGGTAACCAGTTGCCAAGCTACGAAGCAAAGCTCTCTGGGTGACGCTGTCTGTCTGACCAGGCAGAATGTAGGCTGCATTGCCGCCTCTATTAGTTTGGGTTTAGTGGGTGAGCATGAAGAAAAACCTTTGCCCGGTCCCCGGATTTATACGGATATCATGAAGGATCAGGCAGGGGGTGAACTAAGTTTCACACCTCCCTCCCCAGAGGAGTTTACCCAGGGCATTGTTTACGGCTGTCGCGATGCAGGTAGGCCCGACTATGCGCTTTTCGGTAAAGACGATACAGGTAGGTTTAAAGATGTGGCCACAGCGAAAAAGGCTGTAAGTGAGATGACTGCCATCCAGCCGGCAAACATGCAGGCTGTCTTTTTCTATTCTCAAGAGTTTGATGATATTGATTTGGAACCTGATGTGGTGACCCTCAGTGTTCGCCCGGTAGAACTAGCCAGAATCGTGCAGGCTTATTCTTTCAAAACTGGGGAGCGTATTGAATCCAGTATGGGGGCTGTACGTGTAGTAAACTCTGATTTGATCGTGCGCCCCTACCTTAGTCAGAAGATTAATATTTCTACTTACTGTGTTGGAGCCAGGTTGATTGCTCAGTTTGAAGCGGACCGATTAGGTATTGGCATGCCTTTTACGGAATTTGAGGTGATCGTCGATGCGATGCAAGAGTCTAAGGGCGGTTATCCCTTTCATTTATATCCCGGAGCAGCTGAATAATTCAAAACAGTAAAATGAATAATTATACTAAAATTTTAATTTACCGAATGGCAGGCTTGACGGGCACAGAGTTATCTGCGGAGCACCTCAAAATCCTGGAATATGTTGCTGACTATTATGAAAGCAATAGTGTTGGTCCCCTTTACCAAAATATCAAAAAAAATACGGGCTACACTAAAAAGGAGATTGAGGCTTTATTTCCATATGCCCTGAATTCCGTTTATACATGGGTGGGCATTCCGATCCATTCCACGAACCATATCTGCAAACCGGCTGCCGGGGTGCAAGCGGATGATTATCGGGAGGTTTATCTCGATCACAACGCTACCACCTATTTGCGAGATGAAATCAAAAGTATTTTGATCCGTCACATCAAACAAGAAAACAGTTATGGCAA
>NVSR01000075.1 GCA_002401295.1 SAR324 cluster bacterium
TTTAACTTCTTCCCTGTTTCCTCTATTATCTATAGAAATATTAGATACGTTTTCTATTGGAACTAAGAAATATGGAGGGATATTCTATGGATGAGATTGATAAAAAGATTTTGGCGCTGCTGCAAAAAGATGCCAAATTATCGACTGCGGAAATTGCGGATCGAGTGGGACTTTCCTCCACCCCTTGCTGGCGACGCATACAAAATCTGGAAAAGGCCGGAGTCATCCGTTCGCGGGTGACGCTTTTGGATCGAAAAAAACTGAATGTGGGTGTTGATGTCTTTGTCAGCATCTGCACCAACCAACATAATACGGAGTGGTTGGATAAATTTGCCGAAGCGGTCAAGCAATTCCCACAGGTGGTGGAATTCTACAGGATGAGTGGGGATGTGGATTATCTTCTGAGAGTTGTCGTGCCTGATATCGCAGCTTATGATGCCTTTTACAAACAGCTACTACAACATGTGGACTTATCCAATGTCAGCTCTAGTTTTGCGATGGAACGAATCAAATACACGACAGCTCTGCCTTTAGAGTATCTGTGAAAAAGGAGAGGTCATTTTTGCTTTCAATCAGTATTTTTGTAGAAAAAAAATCTAGGTTCACTTTAATTCTTAGGAAAGATTAGAGACATATTCTCCTTGAAAAAGGATAGCTTTGATGGATCGATTAGCAATCAGTCATGGGTACTGATGTTTAACAAAGAGAAAGGGCAAGAATATGAATCAAAATACAAACTGGATCAAACAAGCGCTGACTAAGATTAATACGGATTTCAACCGCTCCACGGATACTCACCTGATTAAATTTGATGCCCACAGTTTGTCGGGTATTGATCTCTATTTTAAAGACGAGACAACCCATCCCACGGGGAGTTTAAAGCATCGCCTGGCACGCTCTCTATTTCTGTTTGCCCTCTGCAATGGATGGCTCGAAGAAGGGACCACTGTGGTGGAAGCCTCTTCCGGATCTACAGCGGTTTCCGAGGCCTATTTTGCCAAACTACTGGGACTGCCTTTTATCGCCGTAATGCCCCGCTCTACCTCCCCAGATAAAATTACCGCTATTGAGTTCTATGGGGGAAAATGCTTTTTGGTGGATAATCCCGCCAGCATTTATGATGTATCCCATAAAATTGCTCAAGAGACTCAGGGACATTTCATGGATCAGTTCACCTATGCCGAACGAGTGACTGATTGGCGGGGTAACAATAACATTGCCGAATCCATTTTCCAACAAATGTCGGAGGAAAGATTTCCCACTCCCAAGTGGGTGGTCATGTCAGCCGGTACGGGGGGGACCTCTGCCACCATTGGTCGCTATATTCGCTATAAACAGTTGGAGTCTCAACTCTGTGTGACCGATGTGGATTACTCTGTGTTCTATGATTGCTTCACACAGAAGCGGAGGGACCTGGTGATTGAGCAAGCTTCTCGCATTGAAGGGATCGGACGACCCCGCTGCGAAGCTTCCTTCATTCCCGGAGCCATTGATCACATGCTGCGGATTCCCGATGCTGCCTCTTTAGGCGCGATGCATGTTCTAGCCCAGCGTTTGGGGCGACGACCCGGAGGTTCGACAGGCACCAATTTTTATGGCGTCTGTCAACTCGCCCAGCAGATGCTTTCCCAACAAGAATTGGGATCCATCGTGACTTTGATCTGTGATTCTGGTGAGCGCTATGGGCAGACTTATTATAATGAAGAGTGGTTGCTAAAGAATGAGCTTGATATCCAACCTTATGTAGAGCAGATCAACCACTTTCTGGATTTTGGGGAGTGGATTCCCGTCAGCTAGCTTTCTTCTGTCTCCGGTGCTTTTTCAAACTGATTGGGTAAACGATAACGCTTATCATAATACCCGGCCAGACCTAAAATTCGAGCCATAATGGCTAAACGGAAAGCAGTCTTCTCTCCGAACTTACTCACACTATAGACATGCAACTTGTTTTTTCTGGGTGCCACAGGATAAGAGGCGATATAAGCTTCATAGATTTTGCCACCTGGACGAACTCTTCGAGACCGTTGCACACCTAAAATTCCGGTTTTGTTGGCCTTGTTTCTGATTTTTGGCCGTCGAATGTCTGGATTGGGAGAGCCTTCGGGCTGACGTCTTTCCGCGTAGTTATATTTTTCTTTGAGATGACTTTCAAATCTCTGAGCCTCCAAATAAGAGAACTCCCGACCACGATACATCCTGTCGGAGAAAAACTTCTGTGCTACCGGTCGTTTCGCACCATATTCAAAATAACGAACCCACCAACCATGTTGGTATTTCTGTTCTTGATCTATTCTAGAAATCGTCATAACACTCTCCATCCAGTAAATAATTATTTTATCGAGATTTTTTAATTTTATATACTGTTGCTATTTTTCACACTGATTATATATCACTTTAACGATTACTTGCATGTCTATAATTTCAATTATGCAAAAAACCTTCGGAAAATAGTTTTATACATCATAAATATTCCATCAGAAATGCAGAAGCAAGGGGTGGGGGTGTGAATCCTGACTCATCCGGTAGAATAAGATTGTCATTTTAGTTCATTGATTTTTAAACCTTATTCATTTCAAAATAGAGTCTCTATTTTTTCCTACTATGAGATCACTGAGCTCATTCACCAATAACAAGGTAACAAATGTGGGATGAGTGAGCGCTGAATTGCGAATACTTGGAGCAAGAAGGAAAGCCATCAAATCACTATTTTTATCCCCCTGGACTTCATCAATCAGCACATCTAGTTGCTAGTGATAGTCATTCAAAAAAAATATAATAATTTTATAGCATCATCAAGCTTAGGGGAGGTAGCTTTTTTTTGCAGTCTCAGAAAGCAATATGGGCTTCTAATAATCATCGCCTTTAATTTCAAATAGATGAAATAGTGTAAAAAATACACATAAGATGTAAGTTTTCCAGGACTTTGGAGCCGAAATTGGGAGTTTAGAGAGGCTTTTTACTTTGTACTTGTTTGATCAAATCTATCTGAAATCAGAAGAGAATATTTAGTGAAAATCAGAATTATAGTAAATAGTATCAATGAGATAACCAGGGTTTAACTTTTATTGTTTTCAGTGAAAAAAGGCAAATATTCTACTGGAATAATAGCTTATAGTCCCAAAGATCAGTAATTTTTCAGTAATTCAAGATCATGCAGCATTTCCCCAGCTGTATTTCTGCTGACAGTCTCATCATCGTCTTTGTTTCTTCATATGATTAGTCAGATCCAAAGCTCCGTTATCAGCTCCTGACGAGGTTTGAGAAGCCACCTCAGTGAAATCTGAGTGCAGGCTCTGAATACCAAGTTAGGAGTAAATTGAGGTATACTATTAGTGAATAAAAAGATTTAATATTTTTTGCTTAGAGGATGGTTTCGCTTATGATTAATTATTTTCATAAATGCAAGTTAACCTCAAACAGGTAAAATATCTTCTGCTGATTTTCTATCGAAGGTTAACAACCAAATAGTTTTACCATTAATTTTCTTTTCATCGACAATTCTCCATCCTATATATTGATACAGTTTTAATACTCCTATGTGGGCGGTTGACCAACCAGTTGTGAACCCTAACTGTTCAAGAAAAGTATATATTTTTTTACTTCCTAAAGCCGAACGAAGAGGGTTTTTTCTTTGTAAAATAAAAAAACTGGTAACCTCGCACATCTCCGCAGTTCTTCCGCCAGGGATTGTAAATCCCATTTTTTCCAGTTGAAATTCAGCTGAATGATTTAGGTTCAATGCATAACCACAAATTATCCCATCAGTGTCTCGCTCATAGAAAGGTCGATAAATGCAGTTGGGATCACTAGGTTTTAATGATTTAGTTTGCTCATCAAAAATGTAATTTTTCATCAGCCAACTGGACTTAAGGTCCTTAAAAGATTGATATAATGCTTGGCCAAAAATAATTTTCTCTTTCTCTGATTTTGCTAATACAAATTTTGGCATGTTTTGTTCTCAAATAAGTTTATAAAGAATAAAAACAGTCCATTTGGACAATAAAAGCTTGCCTGAAATTAGTAGAAACCAGTAAAAGAACTAGAAGTGGTGTTAGATACTTGATTATTTATAAGAGGGAGAATGAGGTTTACCTATATTGTATCATCGGTTTTATTTTTATTGTCACTCATTTATCTTGCCAATATTAGTGACTTTACCACAAAAGTTGATATAGTAGCGGGCGAAATGAAGGTTAATGAGCAGCAACTATCCCGTACGTTATCATTAAATGGAGAGTGGGAATTTTATTGGCAGAAGTTACTAGAACCACAGGAAATTGAAAATCTCCAGGAAAAATCATTCAGTAAGGTTCCCAAATCTTGGCAGTCAGATTATGGAAGTGACGGTTTTGCAACCTACCGGTTGAGGATATCTTTAAATTCCCAAGAAAAGAAAAGATATGCATTATATCTGAATCGAATTGGTAGTAGTTACACGTTATGGGTCAATGGAGAAGAGCACCTGTCTATCGGAAGGGTAAGCAATAATAAGCAAACAGCTATCCCCAGGAGAGCAACTACTATTGTTACATTTTCTGCAATTGATAAAATTGAAATAGTTATCCAGGTCTCAAACTATCGACATTTAAAAGGAGGAATTACAGATTCCATTCTATTTGGGGAGGCTACAACAATTCAAAAAAGTTCAGGCATATACAAAAGCGTTGATCTTTTTGGAGCTATTTTTTTGTTCCTTATTGCCTTCTTTGGAGTGAAATTCTATATCGCTGAGAAAAATGGACTTTATCTTTGGAACTCCGCAGCCTTTATGTCGGGTAGCATTTACATTATTCTCTCTGGTGAAAATTTAGCTGCAGTCCTCTTTCCATGGCTTCCATGGGCATTATATATGAAGATTTTACACCTCAGCCTTACTGGCATGTTTCTTTTTTATTCAAAAACRATAAAAACATGGTTCCCAGAAGATCAGAACAATAAGCTCTATCTATCCGTTATTTATGGTTTTACAATTTACTCAATTTGTGTATTGGTACTACCAGCAAAAGACTATATTCGGATCCTTCCATTCTTACATGCCTTTATGTTGATCAGCAGTTTATACTGGTTTTATACAGCAGTGAAAGCTGTTAGGAATAATAGAACCGGGGCTTTATTTAACCTATGGTTATTAATCTGGCTGATGCTATCCATGGTGCTAGAGATATTATATATCAATGAAATATCAGTTCATTTTAGATCGATCCCCGTTGCACTAACTTTTGTTGGTTTAACTCATATAAACCTCCTCTCCCAGCACTTTATAGATACCATCCGTGAAAAGGAAAAAGCACGGGAGAAAAATTTGGACATGGCATTAGAAATCAAAGAAAAGGAGCAAGAACTCACGGAGTCCAAAAGTACGAAAAAGCGGTTGAAAGCTTTGGTGGAAAATCCAGCTTTTGCGAAGGAGGTTAATAAAATTGAGGAGAAATTGGATAAAATCGGTTACTTCGAGTCCAAAGAAAATGTAGTAACGTTCTATACTCCTGGTGGCAGGCGCATGGGCAAAACGGCTCTTCCTTTGAAAAGGATCACAGAATTTCTGGATAAAGGGCTAAAACGTTGCTCAAAAAATAGTGTCGTCAATAGTATATACATTGAGAAGTCCACAGAGGAAATTGGCGGGGTTTTCTTTTTATGGCTCTCTGATGGCGCAAAAATTAGAATCGGCCCCACCTATGTGGAACATTTTGATCAGTATCTAGTGTCTGAGTAAAAAGGATCGCTTTCTTCTCTCATCTCGATTGATAAAAGATATCTTTCAAGAACAATCTCATTCACCGCACCTCTTGAATCCCCCTTCCCAGGAATATAGCACTCTGAAGATCTGTTTCCAAGAAGGAGCTGGGCAAGGGCTTCTTTACTGCATTCCCTATAAATAGCCGAAGTCTTTGCCTGCTGCAAAATTAGTGATGCAGAGGGGAAGGGACTAGATAAAGGCATAAGAACGATTCTACAGAGTGTAACCATCGTAGCTACAGGATGTAGGCCTTCCGATTTTAAGAAGGCCTGCTACTGGGTGGTGTCCATAAGGGGTGGTATTTATCAGCTCAAATCCACACCATATGCAGTCAATGAAGACTTGATACACTCGGCATGATTGAATATATCATCAATATTTTCAATAGGGATTTTGGTTTCTTTTTTATCGTCAAATACACCAATTTGCTTTTGAGAGGAATTAAAATGTAAACGGCATACTGGTTTTCTGTTGTTGTCATCAAGGAGGATACCGCAATAACTTTTGGTATCTCGCAGAGTGATACGAGAAGGATCGATAGATTCTCGTAGAATAGCCCTTACTATGTTGTAGGCTTCCAATTCATCCTCTGTGGTGTGGATTCCATTATTGTTCTTGTTTTCTGTTTCAGGATCTAGCTCCTCTGCTACAACAGATTCAATTGAGCTATTATCGGTATCAGGTTCTTCAGATAATGCCGTTTTTAGTCGAGAATTGATCCTTTCAATGATGAATTGATTTTGAGCTTTTTTAACAATGCCAGAAAATTTTTCAACAACCTGGGCTGTAATTCTTCCATCATAGATTTGTGAAACAAAAAAGCGAATAAATCCTTCAGATGGTTTTTCAAGTTCACTGGCAAGAATTTTTTTGATAGCTCCAGCGTATTTTAATGAACTAGCAGTAGTCAGGATATCATCCAAAGAAAAAGTTGCCTTTGTGAACTTTTTAAGTTCATTGACTTGGTGATCATCAAAGTCCAGAAGGTTGAACTCAAAAAATGGTTTGGAATCCATCTTATTTGGTTCATCTATGTCAGAAAAAAACTGATAATGAATGCCATTGGTTAAAATTCCAAATCGAGTTTCTGAAACAGCAAAATATCGGTGTAGTTGCGAAGCGTGATCATTACTAAGTTGATGACCATGCCATTTACATTCCATGAGGATTATGACACTCCCTTCCTTTTTTATCGCATAATCTACTTTCTCTCCCTTCTTGATACCAACATCAGCAGTGTATTCAGGCACGACTTCTGTAGGATCAAAAACATCATAGCCAAGTGCATTTATGAAAGGCATAATGAAAGCGTTTTTTGTAGCTTCCTCTGTTTCGATATTGTCACTTTGAGCCTTCACTCGATTAGCAATCTCTCGTAATTTGTCGATCAAATCCATCCCTACCTCCTTCTAATTAGTTACTTTTATTTCTCTTTTGCTTTCGTGAAAAACATAAAAAAAGATAATTAAATATTGTCATAATTACTGAACAAAAATATCTAAGTAAACTATTTTATAGTGAATATAAAATTATGCTAAATAAATTCTAAGTATCCACACTGCGTTCTACGACTACCGTGAAATCATCCTTTGGGTGCAGGGAAAACAGCAACGCATCTACTTGGAAAAATTCCGTGAAAGATTACGCTCGATTCTGGATCAATTTTTTGACTTCAAATACGAAGAGGAGGTTCGTCTGGTTGCTCTTTAATGAAATAAATGAATAGTTAAGGTGTTCTCCCCTTCAGATCGTTACTTGCCTAAAATAGGGAAAGTGTTTTAGAGTCGTGTCGACTTAACCGTTAAAAAAAGCCTATAGTTTAAGTGGATTAAGAATCCATCGCAAGTAAATATTAAGTATTGCCAGCTAGTATAGGATTTTAATAAAACTCAAAAGTTCAAGATGAAGCTCCATTCCCTACAAATAAAAAAAATTAGAGCTATTGAAGATCTGAATATTGATTTGACAGATTCTTTGTCTCGCCCCAGAAAAATGGTCTTATTAGTAGGGCCTAATTAGAAATTTACCTGATAATAATCAATACATTATAACGACTCATTCTCCGTATGTTCGGGATCTCTTTTATGAGGATGAAATCATCAGCTTGGGAGACTTGGGAGAACAATGAGGTTGGATAAAGATTCATTAGTATTTTGATTGGGCTTATTCTTTATCTACTTTTATTTTCATTACCCTTTGAATTTTAATCTCCTTCTCCTTCTCCTTCTCCTTCTGTAATCCCCCATTTCCTTGTACTTTCTCAAAAGCTCAAGAGTGGTAAGCTCTCCTGTGTCATCCCAAACACAGAGTTGTGGCCAGAGAACGGGCCACCTCACCCGTTCCAATGTTACGCCCGTTAAATTGATATAAAGGATGTTTTGAAAGAAAAATATGGATGGTAAATTGGAAAAATGAAGAAATTGATTTCAGTGCTCGGTATTATAACTGTTTTAGTCTTTTATTTTGCATACTACTTCTACAATGGCTATTCAGGTACTTTCAATTTAATAGCTGTTAGTTGGGGAGACGGTAAATATGGCAAAGCTTTTTATGGAGTTTATGTTTACGCTGTTCCTTTTGAGGACAAAATATCCGTAAAATCTACAATTCACATTGGTAGAGGTACACCATTTGTTGGCTATCAATATGATCTTGGTGAAATTGGTATTTCTAACAGCATGGAAGAGGCTGTAAAGCAATGGGGTAAAATTACTTGGTCTGATGAGGGGGTTCTAATCGGGAAGGGACAAAATCATGAATTATTTATTACTAAAGAAAAAATTGAATCACATAGATAGTAAAAAGAGCTGTATTAAGCTAACTGACCCATTGTTGGAAATACTCCGCTGCTGCGGAATAGGATTTTCCTCTGCTGTAATTTTTTGTAAAATAAAGGTCTCATTCACGGCACTTCAAGAACGCCCCCTTCCCAGGGATATTGAAAGAACCTCCGCAGCAAGATCTATTGCCGGGATGGCCTAAGGCTGAAAGCCTTATACAGCATTATTCCTTGGGTTGATGATTCAAAGAGGACACATGAGACTGCAAGCACTCTATTCGGGAATTATTCTATTCTTATTTTGTTTCTTGGCAAGCCCGGCCAAGGCAGTGGAACTCAACTTCAACACAGAGGAATTTCCCCCTTTTAATTATAGTGAAGAGGGTATCCTGCTCGGTCCCAGTGTGGAGATCCTTCGTAGAATCTGTCTGGAAATGAAGATCACCTGCAATGTTCAATCCCGGCCTTGGCGACAAGCTGAAATTGAAGTTAGAATTGGGAAGGTCCAGGGAATATTTGTCCTTGCTAAAACTGAAAAGCTGGAGAAATGGCTCAGTTTTTCTCCCCCTTTATTAAAAACAGAATATGGATTTTTTGTCAGAAAGAGTGACTCACTGCGTTTTAAAAATCTGACAGATCTGGTGGGTTATCGAGTGGGGGTGTATGGTCCTTCTGATACCTCAAAATATCTCAATCAACTGATTGAACAGATGAAAAATAGGCGTTTGCCGCCCTTTAGTACGTACACGGCCTATGATGAATTTTTGATTTTCCGTATGTTGGATTTTGGTCGGAGAAAAATCAAAGCCGTTTATTCGAATCGAGATGTGGGCAAGGCCTTGGCGAAGAAATTTGGTTTCAATAACATTCGTTACGCCGGTGCCAGCAAACACTTGAACTACTATATCGCTTTCTCCAAGGCCCATACGGATCCCGCTTTAGTCAGGCAGTTCAATCAAACGTTTCGCAAGCTACACCGGGAAAGGGTTATTCATCAAATCCTCAAGAAGTATCGCCTGAGAGCAGCAAAATTGGATTAACGGACAAAGACTGTGACTTTTTTTGACATCACGGCAGGGGCATGGGGAATGTGACTTTTATCTCCCAGAACTAATTGTAAAGTATGTTTGCCTGGTTTCAAGGTGAGCATGGTTTCCGTTTGCCCTCCCCCAAAATGTTTCACGTTTGAACCCATGGGCTGGTTGTAAACAGGGGTTTCCTTTGAGTCGATCAGCAAATGATGATGGCCTGTGTTATCCCGTTCTGTTCCCGCAGGTGCTACCCCCATGCCTCGCAATCCAAATTTCACTGTAAATTTTTGCATCACCACCTCCCCATTTGCCGGAGAAATGATGTAGACAGAAGCTCCTTTAGGAGAGGGGGTATTCATCATTGTCTGGGCTACTGCCACACCTGCAAGACAAAAAAAGCCGACAACCACGCCAGCTTTGACTAATCTAACTGATTTCATTGGACTCCTCAGTTTTGAATCTTAGATCTCAAAATTACCCTTCAAAACCTTTAGGCTACCATGAATAAAGTAGAGAAATCCTCAAGAAAAAATGGTTAAACCTCCTTTCTCTGCCACTTTACCCTAGGCACTAACTAGCGTTGTTGGGAGGATGGCTTATCTCTATGAATGGAGTTGTGCTTTCCAAAACTCTGCCACTTCAATTTTTGAGGAATGTAGTTTCATCTGACACAAGACCCGATTGGCGACCAAATAGGTGGC
>NVSR01000076.1 GCA_002401295.1 SAR324 cluster bacterium
CCTCTGACAATGGTACCAATAGCTATAATTTTGATCAGATCAGTTATAAACTTTTCTTAGATGAAAATACCTTTGGTGAGGGACAGCTTGCCTTCGCTAATTCAACTACTAAAGGTAAGGTTCTAAAAGTATTAGCTATAGACTTTCGTTACGGTATGGTCTTCCAACGAGTTCAAAACAGCCTGCTCTATTATGGTGGCTCCGTAGGTTTGCTACAGGTTACAGATGATGCCAATGACGTGAAGGGGTCTGGAATTAGTTTTAAAGCTTTCCTTGGGGTGGAAATGTTTTTCTCTGCTTTACCAAATTTTGGCTTTTCGGGTGAGTTAGGGGTCAGTCGCAAGGAAGTTGGCAGTGATTACTCATCCTTTGATTTTTCTACGAGTACCTTCCCAGCCTTCTCAGTTCATTATTATTTTTGATCCTCAAATTATATCTAAAAAGCCGCCACGTAGGACGGCGCTACCGTTTCCTTTCAATTGGATGGTAGTCCCCAATTCCTTTCAGTTGGGTGGTGGTCTCCAATCAGAAAATTCTGGAGGGCAATTTGACTGGAAGCCAAAGTAATGGAATAAATAAGACGCCATGACCCAGTAGGGATGCGACTTGCTGCATCCCTCCGATTTAAGCCGTACCTCCCTTTGCTGATTCCCATGATACCACGCCTAGATTCGCCGAATAAATTAGAAAGCCTCTACTCCACCTTTTTGCGGGAATTGCAGGATACCTCTTTTGCAGGGGATATTCGCACTGATTATGCCAGTCGCTTGATCACCGCTACGGATAATAGTGTCTATCAGGTGCTGCCACAAGGAATTGTCTTCCCCCGTTCCCATGAAGATGTAGTGAGCTTCTTTGAGCTGCTGCAACAAAAGCGTTTTCAAGAGATCAAAGTCAGTCCTCGTGGGGGTGGTACCGGAACAAATGGACAATCCCTTTCCAATGGGATTGTGATCGATCTATCCAAATTCATGAATCAGATTCTAGAAGTCAATCTGGAAGAAGGTTGGGTGCGAGTGCAGCCGGGCGTGGTTCTAGATCAATTGAACGAATACCTGGCACCACACCATCAATTTTTCGCCCCCACGCTTTCTACCAGCAATCGTGCCACTCTTGGTGGCATGATCAATACGGATGCCTGCGGTAAAGGCTCACGCATTTATGGGAAAACCAGCAATCACGTGGTGGAACTCAAGTCCGTTTTGGTGGATGGCACCACTCTGGAAACCAGAGAAGTGGACCTGGATGAATTGCAAGAGATCAAACAACAGGAAGGACGGAAAAGCGAGATCTACCAATTGGTGGAAGGCATTGCCACGGATAAACGGGAGCTGATCGAAAAAAGCCTGCCCAAACTGACTCGTTTCCTGACAGGCTACAATCTGGAAAAACTCTATTCCGAAGATCGTCAGCACTTCAATATCAATTACGTCCTCACCGGTGCGGAGGGTACTCTGGCGGTGATTACGGAGGCTAAACTAAAGATCACACCGGAAGTTCCTTTCACTAAGCTTTTATTAGCAAAATACGGCTCTTTCGATGATGCGCTACGGGATGCTCAAGTATTAGTCGAATCCGACCCCAGCGCTATTGAGACGGTAGATGAAAAGATATTATCCCTGGCTAAGGAAGATGAGATCTACTTCAAAGTAAAAGATATGATTGCCGATGAGGGTGATAAACTGACCAAAGGCATTAATCTGGTAGAGTTTATCTCTTTTGATAAAGAGCAGTTGGATCAAAAAGTGGCAGCTCTGAGTGACAAAATTCGAGACCCTGAGGATCATTCTTCTCCTGCGATTGGTTGTTATGTCACCGATAAAAGTCATGAGATGGCGGCTATGTGGGAGCTGCGCAAGAAAGGTGTCGGCCTGTTGGGTAATACCAAAGGCAGTCGCAAACCCATCGCCTTTGTGGAAGATACTGCTGTGCCCCCAGAACATCTGGCTGATTATATTCGTGAATTTCGTGCTCTTTTAGAAGAAAATGGATTGGAATATGGCATGTTCGGTCATGTGGATGTAGGTTGCCTGCATGTACGCCCCGCTTTGGATATGAAAGATCCTGAAGATGAAAAATTGCTTTATCATATCTCCAACGAAGTAGCTGCCCTGGTGCAAAAGTATGGTGGCGTGATGTGGGGAGAGCACGGAAAAGGCTTTCGTAGTGAGTATATCCCCCAATTTTTTGGTCAGGAACTCTATCAAGATCTAAGACGTATCAAAGGAGGTTTTGATCCAGAGAATCGCCTCAATCCGGGGAAAATAGTCACACCCATCCATAGCAAGGATCAGGTGGTTAGTGTTAATGGGCCAACCCGTGGTCAACAGGATCGACAGATTCGGCCGGAGTTACAAGAGGAGTATCAAAGCACAATTGATTGTAATGGCAATGGTGCCTGCTTCAATTATCAGCCTGATGACCTCATGTGCCCCTCTTTGCGTGTCACGAGAGATCGAGTTCATTCACCCAAGGGGCGCGCAGGTGTCGTGCGCGAGTGGTTGCGACAACTGAGTAAAACTGACTATTCCCCACAAAAACCGGGAAGTTATGAGGACTCTTCCTCCCTGCTGAGTTGGGTACAAAAAGCAACCTTTGGTCGGGAAAAACAGAATGATGCTTATGACTTTTCTCATGAAGTCTATGACGCTCTAGCCGGCTGTCTGGCCTGTAAGGCTTGTGCTACACAATGTCCGATTAAAGTGGATGTTCCCGACTTTAAGGCTAAATTCCTGGAACTGTATCACACCCGATATTTACGTCCTCTAAGGGATTATTTAACGGCACGTCTGGAGCAAACAGTCCAATTACAGGCAAGTTTTCCGAAGCTCACCAATTGGTTGGTCAATTCCGCTCCGGCCCATGCTATTACCAAAAATAAAGTGGGCATGGTGGACATTCCCTGTCTCAGTGAATTTACGGTGCGACAGGGATTAAAAGAACGGCAAGCCCCCAAGTGGAACTTGGATCAGCTGGCTAAGCTGAGTACGGAGGAAAAGGGCCAGGCTGTAATCCTGGTGCAGGATGCTTTCACCAGTTTTTACGAATCGGAAATTGTCTTGCAGGTTTATGATCTATTACAATTATTGGGAGTTCAAGTCTATGTGATGCCCTTTTTCCAAAATGGAAAGGCTTATCATGTCAAAGGATTTTTAAAAGAATTTGGCGAAGTTGTTGCGGCTAACGTGAAACGTTTGGATGCGGCAGCGGAGGTGCAGATACCAATGATTGGCATTGATCCGGCTGTTGTATTGACTTATAGGGATGAATATCCCCATACATTGGGAGCCAATAATATTCATTTTAAAGTCCATCTTTTACAGGAGTGGTTGTCCGCTTATCTGCTTGAAAATCGGGAGATTTCAAAAGCAGTGCAACCTGGTCCAAACGCACAAGAAGAATATCGACTTTTTGGACACTGTACTGAAAAAACGGCGGCTCCCGCATCGCAACAGCAATGGCAGCAGGTTTATCAAGCTTTTGGTTTGACACTGAATGCAGAAAAAATCGGCTGTTGCGGCATGTGTGGTGTGTTTGGCCATGAGGCAATTCATGAAGCTGATAGTCGTAGTATCTACACCATGAGTTGGGAGAAAAAAGTTCATCAGGATCAAAAGATCTTAGTGACCGGTTATTCCTGCCGTAGTCAGGTGAAGCGAATTGAGCAATTCAAACCACAGCATCCAATCGCCGGTCTTTTAGAAGTTTTGAAGCCCGTTTGAATCAGGGGAGTAGAGATCTCTCCATCTTGCTGCGAGTTTCACTAACGTTGCAGGCTTATTCAGGGCTGGAGTTTTGCAAAACCAACTGATCAATCAATCCCAATAACTCTGCGGGGTTCTGTTTGTTAATGCAGCCACTGGCCCCGACAGAATTACACTTATTGATAATCTGAGCATTCACTAGGGATGAGAAAATCAGCACAGGAAGCTGAGGGAAGTCCTCTTTTATTTTGCGACAAAGTGTAAGCCCATCCATCTCCGGCATTTCTACATCCGTTACGATTAAGTCAAGATAACTGGAAAGATCTTGCCCCTCCTTCTGCCCTTGATCCCGCAGCTTGATTAACTCTTGATAGGCTGCTGCTCCATTTTCAAAGGTATTGATATTTTTATAATTTTCTCTGACTAAGAATTCCTTCACTAATTTACGAATCACTATCGAATCATCCACCAACATCAAGCGGATATTTTGCCGTGACTCGAATCTTTCCTGGTGCTCATCCTTTTCGGGGATCTCAATTGCGTTTTGTTGTTTGATTTCAATAATAATTTTTTCAAAATCCAACAACAAAACCTCTTTTTCCTGAATCGAGTAAATACCGACTAGTCGAGAATTGTGTTTTAACAAGGTTGGTGGTACCCCATGGATTTCACTCCAGGACAGGCGATGGATCTTATTGACCCCATCCACCAAAAAGCAATTAAAGGCATTGTTAAATTCACAGACCAGTACGATCTGCTGCTCAAAATCTTGAGTTTGAGTTCGGTTCAAATGTTTATTGAGATCAATGAGGGGGACCAAAAATTCCTGAAAGGGATAGGTTCCCATGAGGGAGGGGTAGCAATTGGGTAAACGTGTCATAGAATCTGTGTCAAACTTCACGATTTGTTTTATTTTTTCAACATTAATCCCAAAACTCTGCCCTCCTAAATAAAATTCCAGTAATTCGACTTCATTTGTACCACTATCCAACAGGATCTCTTGAGATGCCATTAGGTCTCCATGAAAGCTGTAACCATTCACGGTTATCGGTTAACAGTTGGCGGTTAACGAAAACCGGAAGAAAAAGAACATCATATCCTTGGTTGCTCTGCGCTCCCACACCGGAGTGTGGGAACGAGGGGAAAAAACTAGAAGCGGCCAAACTCTTTGTCATCCAGAGCGATGACGTCTTTTGGATTCACCACTGCCTTCCTGGAATCATCATTCCTTGGTTGAATGGTTCCCATGGTTGGCGCTTGTGCTTGTCTCGTTTTCAGCTGAGGGCTTGGTGCCGGTTTGCCTACTCCCATATTTTGCTGAGCCATGAATTGTTGGAATGCGGCCATCAATTCAGGAGTCATTTGGGAAGCTAAGTCTGTCTGTGCAACTTCTTCTTTCAGTTGGAATTGGCTGAGCAATTCCTTCAGGTGAGTCGCTTGTCCCGCTAACTGTTCAGCTGCTGCCGCACTTTTTTCGGAAGCCCCTGTATTGTCTTGAGTGACTTGTTCAATCTGCTGCAATCCCTGATTGATCTGTTTGATACCATCAGCCTGCTCCTTACTGGATGCAGCTATTTCACCAACTAAATCAGTCACCTTCCCGACATTTGTGACGATTTCCGAAAGGGCATCGGCTGTTTTGTCTGCAATCTGAATTCCTTGGCGTACCTTCTTGGCGGAGTCTTCAATCATCTCCGTAGTTTCCTTTGCTGCTTGGGCACTGCGTCCGGCCAGGTTTCTGACCTCATTGGCAACGACAGCAAATCCCTTACCATGAACTCCCGCTCTGGCGGCTTCCACTGCTGCATTCAGAGCCAGGAGATTTGTCTGGAAGGCAATTTCATCAATTACTTTGATGATCTTGGAAATGTTTTGACTGGACTCCTCAATGGTGGACATGGCCGTAATCATTTCTTTCATCTGCTGATCACCTGTGCGGGCCGTATCCCTGCCGGCATTAGCCAGGGTATTCGCCTGAATTGCGTTATCCGCATTGGCGGTGGTCTGGGATGCCAGCTGGGTCATGGAAGCACTCACCTCTTCTAAGGCACTGGCTTGTTCCGTTGATCCCTGGGCTAAGCTCTGACTGGAATCCGCGATCTGCTGACTACCGATGGTGATTTCTTCACCGGCAAGCTGGACTTGTCGCATGATATTATTCAAGTTACTCAAAATCAGATTCATTGCCTTGCCCATGGCATCCACATCGGATTTAGGAGTCACATCCACTCGCAGATCTCCCTTAGCAATGGTGGTGGCTGCCTCGGCCAACTCTCCCAGAGACTGTAAGGTATTATTGAGTGAATCCTTTAAAGCCGCATGGTCTCCTCGGTATTCTCCGACTACAAAAGCCTTTACATCCCCTTGGGATACTTGGGTGAGCCTTTCCTGAATTTCAGCGATGGGTTCTACAATAGCATCAATGATCTCATTAATATTATGGATCATGGGTTTGTAAGCATCGGCCATGGTTTCCATTTGACCTCGTTGGGACAGGTTACCTTCCCTAATCTCTATCAGCAAGCCGTCAACTTCTGAACTATAGGCAGCGCGATCATTATAATCGATCCATTCAACGGCATTGCCAATCAAGTTTCCTTCGGCATCCAACAGTCCTGTTGCGTTGAGGCCAAACTCTAAAGGCCCCAGTTTCAATTCCGCTTGATAAGGCAGATTCGCGGGGTTACTGAGCAGATTCCTTTGTACTGAAGGATTTATATGGAGATCATCAATACAAGTTCCAACCAAATTGTTGAGGTTAAATGCTTTGACTTGTTTCTGTAGCTCTCGTTCATACTTACCCATCATCTTGATAACTGCCGGGTTGCAGTAGGTGATCTTTAAATCTGTGTCACAGACCATGAAATTAGTCGCGGCGGTTTCAATCATCCCACTCAGGCGAACCACCTCAGTCTCCTTCTTTTTCACTTCCGTGACATTGTTCCATTCGAGGGTATTGCCGATGTAATTGCCTTCCGTATCCGTCATGGCAGTGATATTCAAAGAAAAAAACAAATTGCCGACTGGGATCTCCGCTTGATAGGGCAGGTTATCGGGGTTTGCCAGAATTCGACGCTGATGTTCTGGATTCCGATGAAAGCGATCAATTTTTGAACCCACCAAAGAAGCCAGATCAAATCCCAAAAAGGCTGCTTGGAATTGTTCCAGGTTTTCTTTGACCATTTTTAGGGTTGATGGATTGGCATAAGTAATCACCAAATCTCGATCACAAGAAATGATCGGTTGGTTGGCTCCTTCGATGGTAGACTGCAATCTTGCCGACTCATTCGCTTGTGTTTTGAATTCCGTTATATTGGCCCAGTTCAGGTTGTTGCCGATATAATTGCCCTCGGTATCTTGCATGGCAGTGATATTTAGCTTGAAGGCCAATTTTCCCACCTTGATTTCCGCTTCATGAGGCAGGTTTGCCGGGTTATCCAATATCCTGCGCTGATATGCGGGATTTTGATGGAAAATATCAATACAGGTTCCGATTATTTTGGAGGGGTCGAAGCCGGGGAAGGCCTCCATAAAATCTCTCAGGTTCTCCTCAATCATTTTGGCGGAAGCCGGGTTAATATAAGTGATTTTATAATCACGATCACACATCACGGTGGCGGCGGAACTTCCCTCAATGGCTGATTCAAGGCGAACCGCCTTATTCTCAGATTCTTTTTGCTCCGTTACATTCATCCAATTCAGGTTGTTACCAATATATTCTCCTTCGCCATCCAACATGGCTGTAATGTTCAATTGGAAAGCCAGGTCGGCAACTGGTATTTCTGCCGCATAGGGCAAATTCGCCTGGTTCTCCAAGATTTTACGTTGGTAGCTGGGATTTTTATGGAAAATATCAATACAGGTTCCCATCAAAGTGGAGGGATCGAAACCGGGGAAGGCTTTCTGAAACTGGTCCAAATTATCATCAATCATTTTGGCGGAAGCCGGATTGATGTAGGTGATTTTTAGATCACGATCACACATCAGGGTGGCGGCGGAACTGCCCTCAATGGCTGATTCAAGGCGAATCGCCTTATTTTCAGATCTTTTTTGATCCGTCACATTCATCCAATTCAGGTTGTTGCCGATATAATTGCCTTCACCATCCAACATGGCTGTAATGTTCAATTGGAAAGCTAGATCGCCTACTGGTATTTCCGTCGCATAGGGCAAATTCGCGGGGTTATCCAGGATTTTGCGTTGGTAAGCCGGGTTTTTATGGAAAATATCGATACAGGTTCCCATCAAAGTGGAGGGATTAAAACCGGGGAAGGTCTTCTGAAACTGCTCTAAATTATCTCCAATCATTTTGGTGGAAGCCGGGTTAATGTAGGTGATTTTCAGATCACGATCACACATCAGGGTGGCTGCGCTACTCCCCTCAATGGCTGATTCCAGGCGAGTGGAGTTGTTTTCAAAATTCAGTTTTTCCGTTACATCTTCCCATTCCACCACGTAAGCCACTTTGTTCCCATCCCGGTCTCCAATAGCACGAGCTCTAAAGCGAAAAGTAAATGTCCCCGGATTGATATCCGCTCTGTGAATATCCCCTGCTCTCATGGAACGCAAAACTTGTTTTATTATTTCAGGGTCCTTGTGAAAACGGTGGATACTTCCACCGACTACACGATCAGCCCGAAAACCGGTCAGATACTTACCCAACTCTGTCTCTAGCTCGGTCAAGACTTCAATCGTTTTTTGGTTAGCGTAAACAATGGTTTCATCCAAGTCTGCGATCATGATATTTACGCCCGCGTCGTCCACAATGGATGTAAGGAGGTCCAGGTTCAACATACCTGATTTGGATTCAGTATCCGGAGCCATTTTGTGTCCCTGTGAATTTGAGTTAGCAGTGAGGCCAAGTTCTTCATCAGAGGTGGCCCTTTGAGAGGTTAAATCTTGATCTTCCGTTGTTTGATATGCCTGTAACATGGTGTCACTAATCATGCTCAATGCATCACGCCAAGCTTTATCAACCTTATTTGTCCAGATGCTTCCGGCCATACTCTTCATCACCCCCACGAGGGTTTCGCCGACGGCATCGTAATGGGCTTCTAAAGCTCCAAAGCCTTGATGCTTCAGACCCAGTTGTCGCAGGGCGGGCAGGAGTTTATCGGGGTTGCGCAGGTTATTACGAACCAAAACCAGGGAGCTCAGTAAATGGCGGCGTTGTTGTTCCATCTCTGTTTGAGCGAAGAGTGGCTTCACTCCGGGGTAATCACGAAATAAAGTTTCATAAAAGCGACGAACTAATTCTTCTCCCCGAGGTGCCAGAGCATCAAAACTCTTTTCCAATAATTCGATTTGCAAGCCGTTACCACTTTTTTTATTTTTCCTTGACATGTGAGTCTCCCAATGAGTTTTTGGTCCATAGCCTCCCAACATTGTTTTCACAATTTCATTTAAGGTATCTTGCCATACCCGGCGGTCCTCCTGAGTCCAATGCTGACCGCCAACTTCCTGAAAAGTTTCCAAAAGTATTCCTTTCAAGAGTTCATAATATTCCTGCTGAGCACCATGAGCCTGATGTCGTTGCCCCATATTTTGGAGTGCGGGAATGAGTTTATCCGGATCTCTCAAGTACCGCCGAATGAGAGATAAAGATTTCCAGAGTTTCTTTTCCTGCTCACCCTGATCCCCATCGGGAAAAAGAGTTTTCATCCGGGGGAATTGTTGGAATAGATTCTGATAAAATCTCTGCACCAGCAACAATCCAGAGGGGGCAATTCGATCAAAAGCTTCTTCCACCAAACCCAAAGGCAACTCCCAGGGATGGTCCTTTTCTAAAGGCCGGTCTGTTTCCGATTTCCACGGTTCGAGATGTATTCCCTCCATTAAAAAGCTTCTTCTAAGCTGCCAATCACACTCTCAATATCCAGCAGGATATGAATGTCATGGTCTACCTTACCCAAGCCCTGAATAAAGCGCTTATCATTACCACTGCCGACGGTTGGCGGTTCTTGAATTTTTTCGTCGGGAATATCAACGACATCTTTCATAGTATCCACGATCATTCCTGTTTCCGCATCATTGATGCTGACGACAATAATACAAGTCCGTTCATTATAATTTTGGCTGTCCAGCCCAAATCTCCTCCTGACATCCATAACGGGGATGACCTTACCACGAAGGTTAATCACTCCCTTAATGTAGTCGGCTACATCAGGGACCTCTGTGACCTGTTGCATACGGATAATTTCAATAACATGCCGAATTTCGATTCCATAGCTTTGATCTGTCAGCATAAAGGTGAGGTACATACCCTCCATCATGTCCTGATCTTCTTCCGATATCCCTACATTACCCATCGGAGTCTCAATTGCCATTCCTACTCCTTTTTCTGGTAGTTCTCTAGTTCCGTTTGCAGTTGCCCTAGGCAAATTGATGCGCATGGAAAATTCAGAAAATATAAAGTACTAAATAAAAAAATATTTTCCACGAATTTATCACAGTATTTTTGTTTTCTGCAAGAAGTTATTCATTACTTACAAGACTCTTGGTCCCCATGGCTCTTATAGTGGTGCTAGTTTTAGCTATTTTT
>NVSR01000077.1 GCA_002401295.1 SAR324 cluster bacterium
CAAGATTTTTGATAAATTTTCCCAAGGTGATATTTCCACTACACGCCGGTTTGGTGGAACTGGATTGGGACTGGCTATCTGCAAGCGATTGATTGAAATGATGGGTGGGATGATTACCGTCAAGAGTGAACTTGGGCGGGGAGCCAGTTTCCACTTTGATCTGACCTTGCCTCTGAGTGCAGGCTCTATGAGGCAGCAACAACTATTAGATAAATTTGGTAAGGAACTTAAGGTCTTAATTGTTGATAATTCCTCCGTAAACTGTGAAATCCTGCAGAAATACCTTCATCATGATGGTCTATTTTCAGATACCTGCGCGAGTGCACAGGTTGCTTTGGAAATGATGTCTACTGCTTTTGAAAGGAAAGTACCTTACGACTTTGTACTGATTGATCACTTATTACCAGGCACTGATGGCTTGGAGTTGGGCTTATCCATTAGGACCTATAAGGAATTTAATGATAGCAAACTAATCATTCTATCTTCCACTAACTCCCTGGATTGCACTCAGCTAAAAGGAATCGGCTTTTACAACTATTTGTATAAACCTGTTTCTCAAATCCAGCTATCCAATGCTTTAAGGTATCCCTGATAGGAGCTTGAGAGTTTAGAAAAAAATATCTCCACAGGTAAGTCGGACTAAGGAGCGAAACGACGAGTCCCCCTCTGTGCCAATGTGAGAGCTGCAGGAAAAGTTCAGATCAAGCTGAAGCTATGGAAAATTCATCTTGCTTTTACCGGAAGAGAGACATAAATAAAAAGATTTTTCCGATAATACGACAAGAGGCTCCCGACGTAAAAGGCGGTCTGAAAATATTGAAACTATAATCATGATCAAAAATCTATTAATTATCTTTTGCTGTCTCTTCTCCGGGGATTTGATCAGCTTTTTGTTAAAAATTCCGATTCCGGGTAATGTGATCGGCATGGTTCTGCTCGTACTGGCATTGCAGTTTAAATGGGTCAAATTGGAAGATGTTAAACCGGCAGCGGATATTCTGGTAAAAAACCTGGCTTTCCTGTTTGTCCCACCAGGTGTGGGAATGATTCTTTATTTTGATTTGATTGCCGAAGAATTGATTCCTATCTCCGTTTCGCTTCTGGTCAGTTCCTTGATCATGTTGGCGGTAGTCGGGCTGGTGCAACAAAAATTGGAGAAAAAAGGTGCATGATATTTTTACATCCAAAGTTTTTTTCATCATGATTACCTTTGCTGTCTTTTTTCTCTCCCAGAAACTTTATTCCCGTTTTAAGTTCTTCTTTTTCAACCCTGTTCTTGTGACTATTAGCACACTGATTCTTTTCCTGAAGCTCTCAGAAATCCCTTATCAGGAATACTTTGAAGGTGGCAAGATGATCAGTTTCTTTTTGGGGCCTTCTGTCGTGGCTTTAGGTGTTCCTCTCTACCTTCAACTTGAAGAGATCAAGAAACGGGGAAAGTCCATTTTGTTGTCTTTAGTCTTGGGGAGTGTGCTGGGAATTGTTTCCGTCGTGGGAATTGCAAGTTTGTTAGGGGCATCCAAAAAAGTGATTTTTTCTCTAGCGCCTAAAGCTGTGACTACTCCGATTGCCATGGGAATTACGGAGAAACTGGGAGGGATTCTGCCTCTAACGGCTGCGCTGGTTATCACTACCGGAATTCTGGGAGCTGTGTTGGGCCCGTCTTTCTTAAGGTTATTAAAAATTAAGAGCCCGATTGCTTTTGGCCTGGCGATGGGGGCTGCCTCCCATGGAATCGGCACGGCAAGAGCAGCGGAGGAGGGAGAATTACAGGGAGCCATCAGCGGGCTGGCCTTGTGCCTCAATGGGATTATCACCGCTATTTTAATGCCTTTTGTGATGGATTGGATGTCTTTTTTAGGCTTCTTTTGATCACTATAAAATAAAAACTGTGGGTGGCCTCATGATGATATAGCTAGAAAAACTAAAAAATATAGTAATTCTGAGATTAAACTACTAAATTTCCTTTAAAACCTGTAGACTAGTGGACTGTATTATTTTTTCCTTATTTATAAATGTTTGAAAGAGAAGCGTATGTTTCAGTTTTCTTCAATAAAAAACCGGATTGCCACTTTTGTTGGACTGTGTTTTTTATTACTAATTGTTCTGATTGTCACCATATTTACTATTGAGATACGGCAGGAAGCTAGAGAGATAGCTTTCTTGGAGTTAAACAGTCAGGCGGAGAAAGAAGCGGCTACTGTCCAGCAAAATATCAATCAGGCTTTCAATAGTGCTCGGACAATCTCTCAACAATTGAGAATGATTACAGCAGGGAACGGAAAATTAAAGCTCTCCAGGGAGGAAGTACGTATCATGTTGCGAGGCATTTTACTGGAAGAGAGATCCTACCTGGGAATTTATACCGCTTGGGAACCCAATAGTTTTGATGGGAACGATCAATCCTACGAGAACCAAACAACAACAGGTCATGATGCAACAGGACGTTTTATCCCTTATATTAATCGTTTTGGTGGGCAAATTGCTGTAGAAGCTCTGGTGGGCTATGAAGACAAAACAAAAGATGAATATGGTGCCCGAGTTGGAGATTATTACCTCTTGGCCAAAGAAACTAAAGAAGAACAAGTTTTGGATCCCTATGAATACAAAGTTCAGGGTAAAAATACGCTGCTCACCTCTTTAGTCAGTCCTATCGTAGTCAACGGCAAATATTACGGTATGGCCGGAGTGGACATCGGTTTGGATTTTTTGCAGAAAAGTTTGGATGTAGCTAATCTCTACGAGCATGAAGGCAAGCTTGTTTTGATCAGTCAGGGTGGAGTGCTTGTGGCTGTCAGCGGACAAGGTGAATTACAAGGCAAAAGGCTGGAGGCTTTTGAAGCAGATGCCGAACAGCGAAAAATTATTCTTGATTGGACTCAAGCAGGAAAGACAGGACAATTGATCAAAGATGGTGTTCTTTCAACATTCAACCCCATTTATTTAGGAAAAGCAAAAACCCCTTGGATGTTAATGATTCAAGTTCCCGAAGAGACGGTCATGCGGGAAGCTAACAGGGTAATTCTAAAAATCCTGGCAATTAGTTTGTTTTTTGGTGTGATTGCCATGCTGGTTTTGTGGAAAATTTCTGCTTCCATTGCCAAACCCATTCAAAATACAGCCTTAATTCTAAAAGATATTGCTGATGGTGAAGGTGATCTGACTAAGAAAATTGAACTCGATCGAAAAGATGAATTGGCTGAAATGGCCAAGTGGTTCAATATTTTTATCGATCAAATTCGGGATGTAATCGTTGAAACCCAAAATACGATTTCCACGCTATCTTCATCGAGTGAAGAGTTATTTTCTACAGCTACGGAAATGCAAAAAACCACGGCTGATATTGCTATGGATAATGAACGAGAGAGTACAGCTCTGGCTGAAACCTCTAGCGCGATCCAGGAAATTGCCTCTAACCTGCAATCCTCCCGACTTTATATGGATGAAATCAGTAAAGTGGCGGGTGAGGCGGAGGAAAAAGCAGAACTAGGCATAGAAACAGCGGAAGAAGCCAACAAGGCGATGAAAGCCATTGAAAATAGTAGTGGTAAAATTGAGGGCATTGTTGGGGTGATCACAGAAATTGCTAATCAGACGAACCTACTCTCTTTGAATGCTGCCATTGAAGCGGCAAAGGCTGGGGAATTTGGCAAAGGCTTTTCCGTAGTCGCTGAGGAAGTTAGAAATTTGGCTGATCGCAGTAGCCATTCTGTGGTGGAAATCCGTCAGTTGATTGATCAAAGTTCGGAAAGTGTGCGAACTGGTAGTGCAGTGCTGAAACAAACCAATAGCGTGCTGAGAGAAATTATCGAAAAGGTACAACAGGTTTCCCGTCAAATTGTGGAAATCTCCAGCAGTACCTCAGAGCAAGATTTAGGCATGCAGGAAATTGCCAAAGCTACCGATGAAATCCTGCAGATCAGCGAGAATAATTCCGCGGGAACCAATGAATTATCCGTTTCCACCGATCAGATGGTGATTACAATCAAAGAACTCAGCCAGATGTCTGATCAGTTGAGCGACCAGATCAGCAAGTTTAAAACGTAACCCCCCCCTATGTTCCTATTAGCAGGTATGCACAGCCTGCTTTTCCAGGAAAAAAGGTATGTTCCTTGGAACATGCTGTGAGAGCCTATGAACGATCTCAATCTGAAATGGAAAATGAATAAGTAAATAAATATTTGAAATTATATGGGGAATAGAAATAAATTTGACACTGACATACATGTAAGTTAGCATCTTTTAAAGTTTATGGAGCATTGGATGAAAGAAAAAATATTAGAGCTTGCAACCAGTCAGATTAAACGAGGTGGCTACGGTGAGCTGAGTTTTGCGAATATTGCCAGGGAACTGAATATTTCCAGGGCTAATATACATCACCACTATAGTAGTAAAGAGAAGTTAGCTGAGGCTGTTGTTCTACATTATATGGCCATGCGCGAAAGTGAACTCGGAGAAATGATAGAGTCTGCGGGTGGCGATTTTTTGAAGGTGATTGCAGGATTTGAAGAAAAAATGTGGGACTCTGTAGAGCAGAATGAATTTGGTGTTTGTGCCTGCTCTCCTTTTATGACGGATAGCGAGAGAGTACCTGAAAAATTGAAAGAAATGTCTTTTGGTTTTTACAACCAGGTTTTTACTGGGATCACGGGCCTGGTAACTGAAGCCCAAAAGACAGGTAAGATCAAAACAGACCGGCCTGCTGAAGATATTAGCAATGAATTCAGAATAATGATTATAGGTTACATGACTGTATTAAGCGGAGAAGAGCTGAAGACGGCTTACCATGTGAAAGGGTTGAAAGGGGCATTGGTTCGTTGGGCTGAAAATCTATAAACCTTATACTTTCTTAAAAATATCTTCGTGTTCTTTGTGGTGAATCTGAAATTATCTTAGGAGTCTATCCGAAATGGAGGGCTTTTTTTTGTTTTTAACCTTACATACATGTAAGTAGATTTTTATAGTTATTGGAGTAAAAATGAACAGTAAAAATAAACAGCAACAGGGATCTATCGCTGTTTACACCAAATGGATTATCAAATGGCGCTATCTCGTAGTACTGGCCTCAATTGCTGTTGCCCTGGTTTTCGCCAGTGGCATGAGTCGGCTTGCTTTTACTACAGATTACCGAGTATTTTTTGCTGAAACCAACCCCTTCCTTGAATCTTATGAAGCCTTGGAAAAAGTATACAGTAAAAATGACAATGTCTTACTGGTACTGGCACCCAAAGATAAACAAGTTTTTTCCAAAAACTTTCTGAGTGCAGTTGAAGAATTAACTAAAGAATCCTGGTTGATTCCGAATACTTACCGGGTAGACTCCCTCTCCAATTTCCAGCATATTTTGGCTGATGAAGAAGGTCTTGTTGTCCGGGACCTGGTTAGCAATGCGGAAAGGCTGACACCTGCTCAGATCGAGGAGATTAAAAAAGTAGCGGTGAATGAGCCTCTACTCAAAAATCGTATGATTACGTCCAAGGCCGATGTGACAGCGATCTCCGTCTCCATCCGTTTACCGGAAGATGATCAGGCATCACAGTTAGCAGTTGGTGAAATTGCGACACATGTCAGAAACTTGAAAGTGGAGTTCAAGAAAAAATATCCTGAAATTGATCTATACCTGACAGGCAATGTGATGCTTTCCAATGCATTCCCGGAAAGCAGTATGAACGATATGGCTACCTTGATACCAATTATGTATCTGGTAATTCTTATCATTACTGTATTCATGCTGCGGTCTTTTTTGGGGACTTTGGCTACTCTTTTTGTGATTATCCTTTCGACGATCACCGCAATGGGTGCTGCCGGTTGGATGGGAATTCAATTGACACCTCCCTCTGCTTCCGCTCCTACGATTATATTGACACTGGCCGTTGCTGATAGCATTCATGTTCTGATCAGTATGTTGCAGTTCATGAAAAATGGTTCGACTCGCAATGAAGCACTGATAGAGAGTATGCGCATCAATTTTACTCCTGTGGTTGTCACCAGCGTGACCACAGCCGTAGGATTTCTGGGGCTTAATTTTAGTGAAGCGCCTCCATTTCACGATCTGGGTAATATGACAGCAATCGGTGTCATGGGTGCGCTTGTATATTCCTTGTTTTTTCTGCCTGCTCTGGTGTCTATTCTGCCAATCAAGGTTAAAGTCACTGCAGATGCTGAAAAGCAAACTTCAATGCTGAATCTGGCAAACTGGATCATCAAGCATCACAGTAAAATACTTTGGTCAACCGTGGCTGTGGTGATCTTCCTTGTTGCCATGCTTCCCCGATTGACTCTGAATGACAACTTTGTTGAGTACTTTGATAAAGGGGTTGAATTTCGAGATGACAGTGATTTCACCGTGGATAACCTGACCGGAATTTATGACATCCATTTTTCTCTGGGTGCCGGTGAGAGCAGTGGCATCAACAATCCAGAGTACATGAAAAAAGTGGATGACTTCGCGATCTGGTTACGTACCCAACCTGAGGTTGTGAATGTCAATGCACTCACAGATACATTCAAACGTCTGAACAAGAGCCTGCATGATGGTGATGAACAGTGGTATAAACTTCCTGATAATAGAGATTTAACTGCTCAATACTTGTTGTTATACGAAATGTCACTGCCTCTTGGCTTAGATCTGAATAACCAGATTAATGTGGATAAATCTTCAACCAGAGTGGTCGTTACCCTGGATGACCTATCTACAGCTGAAATGAAAGATCTCAAACAACGTGCGGAAGACTGGTTACGGAAGAATGCCCCCGAGCACATGTTCTCTGAGGGAACGAGTATTACCATGATGTTCTCATTCATTACCTCTACCAATGCCAAAGGGCTGCTAATAGGAACAATCATCTCATTATTCTTTATTACTTTGGTTCTTATTATTGTCCTACGCAGTTTCAAATATGGAATGCTCAGCCTGCTACCGAATGTGATCCCTATCGCTATGGCTTACGGGATCTGGAGTATTGTGGATGGAGAAGTTGGCTTAGCTGCTGCGACTGTCGCCACCATTACTTTGGGAATTGTGGTGGATGACACGGTTCATTTTCTGGCCAAATATCTCAGAGCGAGGCGTGAGCAGGGRCTKGGTAGTCATGACGCRGTACGATAYGCMTTTTCTACAGTGGGCAAGGCACTGATCGCAACTAGCCTGATCCTGTCATCGGGATTCATTATTCTGGCTCAATCCACCTTCAAGTTGAATTCTCAAATGGGGAGCTTGACTACGATCACAATCGTTCTAGCCCTGGCCATTGATTTCTTATTCCTGCCAGCTTTACTGATCAAAGTGGAAGGCAAAAAAGCAGAGAAAACCCCTTCAACCCAAACAGTGCTACAAACTAAAAGCGCGTAACCAATAAAAAATCAGGAGAATATAATGAAACGCTTGCTCTTAACTCTGGTGATTGCTGCCATCTCAGGAATTTCTTACGCCGCGACCTTCTCTGCGGATCCAGTCAAAAAGGGAGAGGAAATCGCGCTGAAATCAGCTGCGGTGAATGATGGTTTTGGGGACTCCGTCGCAAAAATGGAAATGATCCTGAAAAACCAACACGGACAAAGCAGTACGAGATACATCAAATTAAAAACTCTAGAGGTTAAAAATGACGGAGATAAAAGTATCTCTATTTTTAGTCGTCCCAGAGATGTGAAAGGTACAGCCTTTTTATCCTTCACCCACAAAACAGGCGATGATGATCGCTGGTTGTATCTACCTGCCTTACGACGGGTGAAGAGAATTTCATCAAGCAATCAATCCGGTCCCTTCATGGGCAGTGAGTTTGCCTATGAAGATCTGGGCAGTCAGGAAGTTGAAAAATTTACCTACAAGTATATCCGAGATGAAAATCTAGGGGGAAAAGAAACTCATGTGATTGAGAGATATCCCGTGGATAAAAACTCTGGGTATACTAAACAGACTGTGTGGGTAGATCAGGCTGCATTCACTGTACAAAAAATTGAGTTTTTTGATCGCAGAGGCTCTCACTTAAAGACCTTAATGTATAAAAAATATCAGAAGTTTGAAAATAAACACTGGCGAGCCTTATTGATGGAAATGGAGAATCATCAAAGTGGGAAAAGTACAAGCCTGGTTTGGTCTGATTACCAGTTTGGCCTTGGTTTGACGAGCCGTGATTTTAGCAAAAATAGTCTGAAAAGGGTTCGGTAGCATGATTGATTTGAGAAGCAAGGCATTGATACAACGACTTATGTTGGTGACTCTATTGGTTTCTTTTTTCTCCTATCCTATTTTAGCGAGTGAAGATGTTTCAGGATCTGTGACTTTGGAAGCAAGGTCTTTTCCTGAAACAGGAGCTTATGAGCAGCAGTCCAAGGAAAACTATTCCATGGCTGCAACGATTAAGTTTGAAACCACATGGGATCAGGACAGAAATATAATCAATCTGGAGTTGTTTTACCGGGCAGACTCCACGGATAAGGAACGCACACATTTTGATATCAGAGAATTAAGTTTTCAAACTTCCGGTGAAATGTGGGACGTCGGATTAGGCATTGGCCGTTTTTTCTGGGGAGTGACGGAAAGCCAACATCTGGTGGATGTGATTAACCAGACGGATGCAGTTGAAAATTTTGATGGCGAGCAGAAACTGGGACAACCCTTTGTGAAATTATCTTTGCTGGATGTTTTTGGTGATTTCCATTTCTTTGTCTTGCCCTCTTTTAGAGAGCGAACTTTCGCCGGAGAAAAAGGCCGCTTTCGTCTGGCCCTGGTAGTGGATACAGACAATCCGATTTATGAATCCTCAGCGCAAGAAAAGCATGTGGATTATGCTTTCCGCTGGGAAAAAACAGTTGATTCCCTGGATCTGGGTGTATCCCATTTCAGCGGAACCAGTCGGGATCCATTTTTAAGAGCGGCTGTTGATGCTGATGGAAATGCTGTACTGCGGCCTGAATACAAACTCATGAATCAAACGGGAGTAGACATTCAGGTAACCCTCGATAATACCTTGCTCAAACATGAGTCCATCTATCGAAACTATAATGATGCCGGTGAAGCTGACTTCTTCTCCCAGACCTCAGGTTTTGAATATACCTTTTATGGCGTAGTCGCCCAGAGTGATGTGGGATTACTGATGGAATACCTCTCTCATAATAAAGGGGAAGACTCTGGAGATTCCTTTGAAGATGATCTCTTCATAGCCGCCCGAATCACTTTGAATGATGTGGACAGCACTGAAATTCTGGCTGGAGTCTTTAAAGACCGTGATACAAGCACCACCGTCTCCCGTTTAGAAGCCAGTCGCAGAGTTGGTGATAGCCTGAAAGTATCTTTTGAAACCCTGCAGTTCAACTCCATCGATGATGCAGATGCCCTGACTGCCTTTAAAAAAGACTCTTATTACCAGCTGGGACTATCCGGTTATTTTTAGAATTATTCAATCAATCTTAATTTATCGAGATTCTGTAGGATGCCGCAAAGGCTCCGCCGTGCCCATCGTTGACAGGAATCGATCAACAAATAAATAAATCAAAAACAATAAGGAACAGTATTACATTACACATAATTGAAAGAGGAACAACGGCACTTATCTATTATAATAAAGAAAAAAATACAAAAATTATTCTATCCCCCTTCTTTCATGATGAAAGCACCAATCGTTCAATTCCTGTCAACGATGGGCACGGCAGAGCCTTTGCGCCATCCTACGGACCATCTTTGAGATAAAAGGGGACAAACCATAGTGAAAGCCTTGCTGGAATAGTGTATCACGACAGCAAGTTATAGGTCTCCACCGACGGTGACGGACCTAAAACATGAAAGAACTCGATAGTCCTTTTGCTTTGTGGTGGTATTAAAAGAAAATAGCAAAAGGATATCGATCAAGCTGCAATTCATTGGAAAGACTAGCAAATGGAGAAATAATATGGGCAAGAGATCACGAGATTATCATGAAATTTTGATTGAAGATCTAAAAGAACCAGCTGAAGCAGCAGCATACTTGGAAGTTGCTCTAGAGGAAGGGAGTAATGAAGAGTTTTTATTGGCCCTTAGAAATGTAGCTGAGCTCAGCATATTAGTTCTGATGCCTCATGCGACGACGCTAGATTGCGGTCTATTGGGGACCATGAAGAGTTAGGTTAAAGAGAGATAACAATACTCCTCTT
>NVSR01000078.1 GCA_002401295.1 SAR324 cluster bacterium
AATCAGTCAGTGGTTCGTTCCTATTAAAACAGTGGAACAAGCAAGTAAGCGTTTATTCTGCTTTCCTTTTGCAGGAGGAGGCACGGCTGCCTATCGACGTTGGATGGATAAATTACCGGCTGAAGTTGATTGTTATACCCTGCTATTACCAGGACGAGAACGTCGATTTGGAGAAAAACCACTATCTGATTTAACAACCTTGATTGAAAACTTGGTGGCCGAAATTGCTCCTTTATTGGATCGCCCTTTCTATTTTTATGGCCACAGTATGGGATCCTTAATCGCCTTTGAACTAGCACGACAGTTGAGAAGAACCGGTTTAGAGTTACCTCAAAAGTTAATTTTCTCCGGACGCAGAGCCGCCGCATTAAAAGATCCCCATCCACCTGTTTTTAATTTGCCGAAAGAAGAGTTTATTGCAGCCTTACGTACTTATAACGGTACTCCAACGCAAGTGCTGGACTGTAAAGAATTGCTGGATATTTTTCTGCCAGCTTTACGAGGGGATCTAACGATGAATGGTCTCTACCGATATCAGGAAGAGGCACCTTTATCTTGCCCCATTACTGTATTTGGTGGTCTTGAAGATAGAATAGCGACGGAGGTGGAACTAAGTAGTTGGAGCGAGGAAACTACAGCTGATTTCCAATTAACGATGCTGTCAGGGGATCACTTCTTTATTCACAAAAATCAGGAAACTTTTTTACCGCTGCTCTGTCAGGCTATCCAATGAGGTAGTAGGGCTAACCCTCCGCCGGAGCACTAAACATAGAAAAAGTAAAGGTCGAACCATTGCCTGGCTCACTTTCCACGTGAAAGGCTCCATTATGCTTTTCAATCATTTCCTTGCATAAAAGTAGGCCCAAGCCTGTACCTTTTTCATTGGCCGTACCCACACTGGCGTGGCTGCTGTCCAGTCGAAAGAGGTTGTCCCGCACTTCAGCTTTCATCCCAATCCCCGTATCACGAACGGAAACCTCTACCATACTTCCCTTTGTTTCCGCACTCACAGTGATGGAACCTTGGGGTTTGGTGAACTTCAAGGCATTGGAAATCAAATTTCTGATAATCGTATCCAACATATCCGGATCGGCAAAGACATAGGTTGGTTCCGAAATATGCGACGTGAGGGTAATCTCTTTTTGCTGTGCATTCAACTCTAAGAGATTGATGCAGTTTTGTACTGCCTTCAAGAGAGAGTAAGGTTTGGGGGAATATTGCATCTTGTCCATCTGCAATCTGGCCCAATTCAATAGATTTTCAAGCAACTTGAACAAGTTTTCCCCGGATTGCTTGACATCAATGGCCATTTCACGGATTTCATGGCGACTGAATTGATCAATGTGATCCACCAGAACCGTGCCCAAGCCTAAAAAACTATTGATTGGATTTTTCAGATCATGTGCGATGATACTGAAAAATTTATCTTTGGTTCTGTTTAGTTCCTGCAACTCTCTATTAGCAGCTTCGATGACCACTTTGCTCTTCTGCAGCCGGTTCTGCTGTAAGTCGCTCATACGCACATTACGGCGGAACTGTTTGAAGAGCTTTTCATAATCTCTAGTCAGTTCTTTATATTCCCACAACAGGGAACAATTTTGATCCTGTTCAGCGGAGATCACACTCTCGGCATGCTCAATGATTTGTTCTTCCTTATTAAAAAGCAGGTCTTGATCCATGCGCTTAAAGAGAGATTACGGGTTTTGATTATCTTCTGAATTTGCAGTAAAAGAAGCTTGRCCGGTAGACTCTAAAACATTCAACCAGAGCCGTTCTCCCGTATTAATCGTTTTTCTTTTTGATATAGCCAAGGTAATAGGTAATTGACAATAGACCCCATGCCAGCTGGAAACCAGCATGCTGGTTTTTCCGGCCATAGCGGCATGTACGGCATTTTGTCCCAGAGTCGCGCAAAAAAGGCCATCATTGGTGTTGGCGGGAACCGAGCGAATGAGATARCTGGGATCAATATACTTCAAGGTAATAGGAATATCTTTCTGTTCGAAATAATGGATAATTTGTTGCTGCAAGAGTTTTCCGRTGTCCTTCAGGCGTACATTACCCGATAAATCCTTTTGCTGCTCAGCCAACTCAAAAAACTTTTGTCCTGCCCCTTCAGCGACGACGATGACGGCATGGGCCCTTGCCTGCAGACGTTTTTCCAAGACTCGTAAAAAGCCGTGTTCTCCTTCCAGATCAAAATCGGCCTCGGGGATGAAAACAAAATTAACATCTCGCTGTGAGACGGCAGCTGTGGCAGCAATGAATCCGGAGTGGCGTCCCATCAGTTTGACCAGACCTACTCCATTGGGAAAGGAGATCGCTTCGGCATGGGCACTCTGGATCGCTTGCGTAGCGACTTCTACTGCGGTTTCAAAACCAAAGGAACGTTGTACAAAGGAAATATCATTATCAATGGTTTTAGGAATTCCAATGACGGCAATCTTAAGATTTCGCTTGGAGATCTCCTCTTCGATCTTGGCCGCTGCTCTTAAAGAGCCATCCCCTCCAATCATAAATAGCATATTGAAGTTCTGCCGCTCTAAGGCATCCACAATGGCCTCAATAGACTGCTCACCTCGTGAGGAACCTAAAATAGTACCACCCAACTCATGAATTTTAGAAACAACCTCGGGGTCCAGAGGCATCAAAGAATGTTGGTACTTGGCAATAAAACCTTGCAGGCCGTATCGAATGCCATAAATCGAGCGCACCCCATAACCATGATGTAAGCCTAAAACAATGGCTCGAATTACATTATTCAAACCAGGGCAGATTCCACCACAGGTAACGATGGCAGCAGTGACCTTCTTGGGATCAAAGTAAATTTTCTTTTTAGGCAAAGAAATCTCAAAATAGGCGGCTTCTTCCTTTTCCCCAGGTTGTTGATAGGGATTATAAAGGATCCTGTGATCTACTAAGATCTTCGTGGGCACATGCAAAGGGGAATCAACCTTGGCTGGTCCCAAATGCTTGATTTCAGTCTGCTGTGGTTTTAATTGGACATCCATGGGACCTCTGGGAAAATAGTCCAAAAATAGGCGAGTAATTAAGTTTTAATAAAAATACTTTGCCGATAGTAATGCAGTTCAGCAATCGACTCTTTAATATCTTCCAGAGCCGTATGTTTATTCTCTTTCTTAAAACTAGCTAGATTAGGATACCAGCGCTTGGCTAGCTCTTTAATTGTACTGACGTCAACGTTTCGATAGTGCAAGTAATCGTTTAATTCTGCCATATACTGCGCTAAGAAGCGGCGATCCTGATGGATACTATTGCCGCACAGAGGGACCTGTCCCTTGGCTACAAATTTTTGAATGAAGCTGAGCGTTGCTATTTCCGTTTCCCGCATCGAATAGGGAGACTGTCGTACTCTCTCCGTCAGCCCGGAGGCACCGTGATGGGTTTGGCACCACTCACCCATTTGATCCAAAACCTCATCCGCTTGAAAAATAGCCATCTCAGGGCCTACCTCAATGATCTCCAGATCCTGATTGGTGACAATCGTTGCTATCTCAAGGATAGTATCGCTAGCGGGGTCTAAACCCGTCATTTCCAGGTCCATCCAGACAAGATACTGCTCGGTACTCATAACAACTTACTTTTAAAAGGAGTTTGCAGGGCTCAGGAATAATCCGTAGATTCAACTTTAATTCTTAGGCTTGAGCCTATTACAGCTTGAGGTTTCAGGCTAGTGGGAAATCACAAAAGTCCCAGACAGGTAATGTGGAAAAGAGAGAGAGTTTCCACGGCAGTGAGACTCTGGAGTTAAGCTTCACCTTTTCTACTGTCATCGGCGCGGACAACCTCACTGATTCGAATTCCATAGCGTTCGTTCACTACAACGATCTCTCCACGACACATCAGACGTCCACCAATCAGCACATCCATAGGCTCACCAACTACTTTTGTAAATTCAATAATGTGACCCGGCTTGAGATCAACAACCTCTTTCATCGTTTTTTGGACCGAGCCAATTTGAGCAATTAGTTTGAGGGGAACATCATGTATGAATTCAACTTCACCTTCCGGGACTTCAATTTCCTCACCCTCTTCCGCCCACAGATCCTTTGCCGAGCGAGGGCCACTATCGCCATAAAGATCGTCATCTAGACTGTTTCCTGCCATTTTTTTTTCCTCCTTGCATGTAGAAAAGTCTGCTCACTGGCATCATTTGTTCAAATTTTGGGTGATAAACTAAAAAAAAGCAATCAAATCTTGTCAGCTAATCCTCAGTTGGCTAGGTTGGATTTTTAAAAGAATATTTGTGATCTAAGGATATTACGATAAGATTCTTGAATATCCTCAGTAGTTTTTCAGTTCTGCTCTTTTTTCCATCGGATAGATGATTAATCGGTAACCCCGTGTTCGGATGAAATATACTCAAAGTATTCGCTTCAAACTAGTGTTGCGATTCTCCGTGATATTTGTTGTACTTTTTACAGTGATATTAACGGTAATGTTCCTTAGCTTTAGACATCTGACCTTAGAAGCTTCTAAGGAAAATGCTCGTTCTATCGCTAAAACTGTGCGCGATGGCATTACGTCCCTGATGGTTCTGGGAGTGATCCATGAAAGAGAGGTCTTCCTGGCAGGATTGATGGATACAGACGTCCTATCGGATATTAAGTCCATTAGAGTCATTCGTGGAGAGCCAGTTATCAAGCAGTTTGGTGCCCCCCGAGAAGAAGAAAAAGCTAGTACCAGCATGGAATTTGAGGTTCTCAAAACAGGGGAAATACAGGAGCAGCTAGTCGAATTCGTTCGACAGCCAGAATATAGTCTGGTGATTCCCTACAAGGCCAGTTCCAAGGGACGGATTAATTGCCTCAACTGTCACAATGTCAAAGAAGGTGAGGTTTTGGGGGCTGTGAGTATTAAGTTAGATTTGACCAAACAGCGAAATATTGGGGTTACTTCTATCTTGTTGATGGCGCTATTATCCTGCTCTTCCTTTATTTTTATTTTCTGGATGCTCTATCGCTTTTTTCGCCCTTACACAGATTTTTTCGAAGCCCTCAAAGATGGTTTTGACGCCATGGAAAAAGGGCAATTGGGGAATAAGTTAGTCCTGAATCTGAATGACGAAGCGGGAGCAGTGGCTATCAAGTTTAATAAAATGCAGGATACACTCTCCGAGCTATTTATGGAGATTAGTAAAAAGGTCTTTGTATTGGTTGGTTATGAATTTGAAACAACCGGCAATGCGATCCAGGATACCATGAATAACGTGGATCAGCTGACCAAAATGTATAACTTCAAACGAGTGATTGAAGAGGATAGCGATAAGAAGTCCGTCTATAGTAGAATTCAGATGGCCTTCCTGGAAATGGGGCTGAAGAACTTCCTGATTTATGAAATGAATTTCCGCAAAAACACGTTCGAGCTGATGGTGCAAGGTGAGACTCCTATCACAGACAGCTTGGCTACAGAGAAAAATCTAACCTTCGAAACAAAGCAAGGAAATTGTTTTCACGTGGATCGCTGTGACCTCCCTCTCTTCGAGGAATTGGACCAATGTCGAGCCAAGCGTACGGGAGAAATGGTAGATTCCGCCCAGTTCACAGGAATCTGTCCCCGCTTTCAATGCAATGATAAGCACGCAATCCTACATAAATGCGTGCCCTTCTTCGGTGCTTCAATTGGCAATTTGGTGCAAATCGCTTATGAACCGGAGCAGCAGGACCTCATCAATAAACTCATTCCCCACATCAAGAGCTATTTGCATGAAGCCTCGCATATTCTAGAGGTGAAGACCGCAATGGAGTACATTCGGGATCAGACACTGATTGATGAATTGACAGGCCTGTACAACCGTAGGTATCTCAATGAATCCGTCAGTAAATTAATTGGCATGACCAAAGATGACATGGCCATTGGGGTCTTAATGATTGATGTGGATCATTTCAAACGTGTCAATGATGAATGTGGTCATGATGCGGGAGACAAGGTCTTGAAAGGAATTTCTAAAATCATTCGAGACTCTGTGCGTGACACGGATATGGTGATTCGTTTCGGTGGTGAAGAGATCGTGGTCCTGGCATTGAATATGGKGCCGGATAATATTGCGGCAATCGCCGAAAAAATACGCTCTCAGGTGGAAGGTGCAACCTTTTATCATTCCGGTGGTTCCTTAAAAAAGACAATTAGTGTGGGTTGTGCGGAATTTCCRACTCATTCCGATGATTTATGGAATTGCATCAAGATTGCCGACGTGGCCATGTACCAAGCGAARGCAACGGGAAGGAATAAAGTGGTCATTTTTTCCGGGGATAAAGCGGAAGAAGAAAACCTGGAGCAAACAGCTGACGTTATTTAAGTTTTATTTATAGAATTTTCTTTCACTCCGCTGCAGAGAAGGGGTGCATGAGTGGAGTACTTTATTTAGGTGTTTGTTAACCTATGATCGACATTTATTTTAAGGCTGTTCTTTTAGCCATTCTTGAGGGAATTACAGAGTTTATTCCCGTTTCCTCAACCGGACATATGATTCTGGTCGGGGATTTAATTAGTTTTACCGGGCAGAAAGCCGCATCCTTTGAGGTCTTCATTCAGCTAGGAGCCATCTTAGCTGTAGTGGTGATCTACAAGGAAAAATTCTGGGGTTTGCTGCCGAAACAGGATGGAAAATTTTCCTTCAAAAATGTTCTCTTTGGAAAATCCTCACCCACGGGATTGCACCTGCTCGTTGCCATTGTGCCGATTTTAATTCTCGGATTCCTGCTGCATAAAATCATCAAAACTCACCTCTTTAGTCCCCTGACAGTTGCGATTGGTCTGATTGTTGGTGGCTTGCTCATGATTATTATTGAACGCYTGCCCCTGAAAAARGAAGTGGCTGAGGTTGAAGATATTACTCTGAAACAAGCATTCTTGATTGGTCTGGGACAATGTTTAGCCATTTGGCCTGGTATGTCTCGTTCCGGTTCTACTATGCTCACCAGTCTCTTGGTTGGTGTTCAGCACAAGCCGGCAGCAGATTTTTCATTCATCATCGCAGTTCCCGTCATGTGTGCGGCTGTAGGGTATGACCTTTTAAAGTCTTGGCATTTTCTTGAATTTTCAGATTTGCCTTACTTTGCTTTGGGCTTTGTCATCGCTTTTGTTGTGGCTTGGTTGTCAATCAAATGGTTTCTAAAAATACTCGTAAAAGTACAGCTAACCCCTTTTGGTTATTATCGAATTTTAATTGGTTCACTGACACTCTGGATGACAACCGGCACCTAGCCCTTACCGCTTATTCGATATTCGATATTCGAGTAGGCATGGGTCCTCCCCCTACGATTCAATTGATCGCCAACCGCTACCCTACTAATCCACCAATTTCCAACGATGGTTTTAACCTAGGAATATCTGGCCCCTTTCCCTATATTCTTCTGAATCATCACAGTTTTTTTATCCATAGAATGTTTTTTTTTCGATAAAACTGTAATTTTTGCTTTTTCCTTGCATGCTTCTATAAATATTCCGAGAATTCCGCTTGTTCCGGCGGCAGGCAATGTGAGTAGATCTGAATTCCCTGAAAGGGAAAGATGGGGCTAGAATGGAAACTGTATTTTGAAAAATTTTAAGGGTTACTCTCTAATGTTGAACACTGTGGGATGAGGTCTCCTATGAAACGAATTTATTTATTGGCTTTTTTAGTGATTTTTGGGACTTCTTCTGAAGTTTTTGCCCAAAGTTGTTTTGGGACTTCCTGCTTGCCGAAGGCAGTCACCAATGCCTGTACTGAAATGAAGGGTAATGGCTGTATTGATTGGGAAAACGGAGTAGTTTACGCCGTGGGTATGGGAGTCCCTAATCCCAACTTCCCTTCTGCAGCACAAAGGCGTTATGCGGCTTATGAGGCCGCTAAGATTGTTGCTATGAGAAACCTACTGCAAATGGTTGAAGAAATTAATATCACCTCCTCAAGAACGGTGAAAACCGGGATGTTAGAGAGTGATGTGATTCATACTCAAATCACCGGTCGACTGCGTCATGTACAAGAAGCCGGGCAACCGAAGAATATGAATGATGGCTCGATTTGGGTGACCATGAAAATGTACCTGCGAGATATCATGTCCGTCTTAATCAATAATGGACAGTTTGGAACAAAAGGTGCCCCAGCGGCACAAGTGCAAGCTCCTGCCACTGCACCAATACCTGCTGCTACCATCGCTCCTGTGAAAAAGCAGGGTGTGGAATATGGTGGTAGTGCCGATGTTATCTATAGTGGGTTGATCATCGACGCCCGAGATAGTTCCGTCAGTCCCGCCATGTCACCTAAAATTTATGATGAAACCGGGTTAGAGGTTTATGGTTCCGCAGCAGTGGACCGGAATTTCGCCTTGCGTCACGGAGTTGTCGGTTATGTTAAAGGACTCAAGAAGGCGATGAAGAATGATCGCGTTCAGGGCAAGCCTTTAATCATCAAAGCAATCAGAAGTGGGGACAAATCTTCTGATCTATTGATTTCCAATCAGGATGCTGAACTGTTGCGCAAGCTGGAAGCCACTCAGACTTTCTTGAGAGAGGCCCGGGTCATCATCGTTATTGGCTAAACTTTACTAAGTTTTAATCTCAATTGTGGGCAAGAGGTAGTTGATGAAAACAAATATAAAGTGGCTCAGAAAATTTAATTTTGGTCTTTGTTTGCTAGCCGCTCTCTTGGCGTTTGGTTGCGCCAAAACCGTCAAAAAGGCGTCTCGTAGTCAAACAGGCATCATGGATACACCTGCCTTCCATATTGGTCGGGGTGATGATGCTCTCTTAACCAGACAATATGGGGAAGCACGAGATTCTTATGAGCAAGCACTTTCCCTGGAGGAAGACTCCTCAGCAGCCTTGAGTGGTTTGGCTGTATCTCTAGCTCACTTGGCGGAGGATTCTTCCATCTCCCAAAGGGCAAAAAAGCGTAGCTTCGACAAGGCGGAAAAATTACTGGAAGAGGCGCTGGAAAATGCATCTGATGATCAAAAGAATCAGGTCAGGGCTCACAATTTTGCGGTTCGTGTTTACGCGATCCTGCAAATGCCTAAAGACCTTTGGTATGAAAAAGCCACCGAGCATTATCAGGAAGCAATGGAGATCAATACCAAAGATCCCGCAGCACATTTTTTCATGGCGAAGGCTCATTCCGCTAAGCTTCAATATACTGAAGCGATGACTCTTTACAATAAAGTCCTCACGTTGGGAGGCCGATATGAAGAAGAGGCGAATCAAGAGCTGGAAAGAATTCAACGAGTACAGAGAGCTTTGCCCGGCAGCCGTTTCGGCGCTACTGTGGCCAACGTGGAGGAAATGACTCGTGCGGATATGGCCGCCCTGTTTATCGCTGAATTGAGGCTGGATCGTTTGTATCAAGATCAAAATGTAGTCGCCTCAGCAGGTTTTGCCGTGCCACAATCTCAGACTAAGTTGCGATTGGATCCCTTGCAAAAATATCCCGATGCGGTAGATTTGTCGGGCCATCCTCTGGAAAGGGCGATGCTGGAGATGATCAAATTGGGTGTCAAAGGCCTGGAACCTGATCCGGCGCATAAGTTTTATCCCGATCAAAAAGTTACCAGAGCTGAATTCGCTCTGATGATTCAGGATATTTTAGTCAAAGTGACGAAACAGACGGCATTGGAAACACAGTTTCTGGGCCAGGACTCTCCTTTCCCGGATGTCAGACCGGATGTTTGGTACTATAACGCGACTAGAGTTGTAGTCACGCGTGGATTGATTACTGTGAATAATAAAGTAACAGGAGAATTTGAGCCTTTCAGTAGCGTGAGTGGCGCCGACGCGTTATTGAGCATCCGCACTTTAAAAGGAATTTTGAAAGCTTACCTGCGTTAAGCTCTATTCAGTGGTAGCGCCGCCCTACGTGGCGGCTTTTCACCTAAATCATGCCTCAAAAGCC
>NVSR01000079.1 GCA_002401295.1 SAR324 cluster bacterium
TTGCCGGCATCTCCTGCAGATGCTGCCTCAATATTTGCATTCAGTGCAAGTAGGTTGGTTTGTTGAGCAATCTCCTTGATCATCTCAGTCACCTCTCCAATCTCATGAGCAGAATGACTTAAGTTACCAATATCCTTAGTTGTAGTTTGTGAGATTTCACTCGCTTGAGCTGCAACTTGTGAGGCGTACTGGGCTTTTTGAGCAACATTTCCAATAGATTCGGACATGTTTTCAACTGCTTTACTGACCTCATTCATATTCAAAGACATCTGAGTCGAAGTTGCAGATACTGATTGAAGATTAGCATCCATCTGAATCGAATTTGTAGACATCATAGAGATATTTGCTGCAATCTCTCCACTGGTATTAGCAACGATATCAGTCTGTTTGTCAATCGCCAGAGAAGAATCCACCATGGATTGAGAGATAGATGATAGCTCCCCCGAACTACTGGCTAATTTAAGGCTTCTATCCACAATACCCAAGATTGTCTGACTTAAATCATGAGTCATATTTTTTAGGGCATGACCTAAAGTATCTTTCTCCGAATTCAAATTGACCACTTGAGACAGGTCGCCTGCCGCTATAATCTCGGCCATTTTTGATTTACCATCCAGATTGCGGATCATCAATTGTAGAGAATGGCCTAATTCATCTTTCTCTGAGGCAAGGTCAAAGGATGTTGTCAGATCTCCAAGAGCGACATCTTTCACAACCTTAGCTTTGCTTTGCAGGCTTTCCAACATTGTTTGCAAAGATTTTCCCAATGTATCTTCCTGAGAAACCATCTCTACTTTGACGCTAAGATCACCTAATGCAACAGATTCGGCCATCTCAGCTTTTTTATTCAGGTTACCCAACATAAATTGTAAATTTTTTCCCAGACTATCTTGATCAGAAGCAAGTTTTGCCTTAATTGACAACTCTCCTGTAGCAACTTTTTCAATCAGTTGATCTTTTTCTTTCAAATTCTGCAACATTTTCTGCAGAGATAATCCCAGAGCATCTTTCTCTGATATAATAGGTACTTCAATCGTTAGATCTCCACGAGCTACAGCTTCTGTTACAACAGCCTTGTCTAGAAGACTTTTCAACATTTTTTTTAGTGATACCCCCAGATTGTCTTGTGTGGATGCCAACTCGACTTCAATGGATAGATCTCCTGCTGCCACAGACTCTGCAACGGCCGCTTTTGTTTCTAAATGGTCGACAAAACGATTCAGTGCTTCTCCCATACTACTCAACTCATCACGCCTGTTTGTCTTTAGCCGTTTGTTTAGAATACCCAGAGAAAGTTGATCAATAAAGTCAAGAGTTTCTTTAACTGCTTGATTAATAGGCCGAGTGATCACGATCATCAGGACCACGCTTAATAAAAAGCCTATAAAAATTGTAGCCACCATCATCACGGTAATGGACTGCTTAATTTCAAAGCTTGATAATAGCTGTTGATTTGCTGAATTTTCATACTGCTTTGTGATTTTTCTGAGTTCTAGAATAAGCTCTCGATATACTTTTTTTCCTTTGCCATTGGTCAGTTGATAGGCATCCCCTGTATTGTAATCCATGTGTAATGCAATGCTTTGCATCATTAAATCAACATTTTGATGCCTAAGTTCATCCATGCCTGATAATTCATGATTTCCCTCAAAATGGAGATCCAAATCTTTGGCTCTACCCTCAAGATTTGTTTTTATCTTTTCCATCTCTTCCGGGCTTTCAGTACCTAGAAGTTCGAACAATTCTATACGAAAATCGTTGATTTCAATCTCAAGATCTTTAAGTTGCCCTATCTTTTTAAGGTTTTGATTATACATAGAGTCGAATAACATACTCATTTTATTGATGCTAAAAATGCCGACTCCCCCTTGAAAAATGATAGCCAGTGTCAAGGTAATAAAGGCCCCAAAAAGTTTTTTTCTGATTGTCATAAAAACTCTCACTAATTTTTTATCAATTCGGTACTTTTGGGTTCAACCCAAATTAGATCAATGTTGAATCTCTAATATTCGCAAATAATCTCTCAAAAATGCCTATTGTAATTTGACTCGACTTTAGACTTTTTCTAGAAAGTCAGGTCGTATCAAGTAGCTGATTAATCAAAACTCCTAAATGAACAAGCGCTTCCTCAAATGTAGCCTCCACACTCCAACGAAGCATGTGCCCTTGAAGAGTATCAAACGCATCAATTTCAACATTATTCGTAAAATAAACTGCGTGTTTTTTCTTTCCCTCAATGCGGACTAGTAGCTTTAAAGCAGTACTTTTTACAGGCCTCAACCTTCCCTAATGGGCAAAAGAACTATTTTTGATGTTCCATTGATAACATATTAAGCAAATGAATGATTTAGCTGATATTTGCTTTAAAAGCAACTATCTAGAATAGGAATCTCCCTTTTGGGGTTTCGGATTTTTTTTCTTCGATTATCTCTGGAGGGAAAAAGTACAATCTAACATCAATTCACAGGCGGCGGATCATGGTAATATGTAGGCAGCAGTATCCTTCTAAGAGAAGTCTTGTGACTTGCTTTTTTCACTGCTGTTTCAGAGATAGGAAAGAGGAGTAGGAAAACTACCAGTAGGGATGATTATAGGAGGAAGGAGGGAGGAAGCCCCCCCTGCAGGGGGGGCTTATAGTGGAGCGCAAAAATTCAGACTTGCTTACCTGTTTTTGAACTTATTCGCCAAAGCGGCCAAATCAACTGCCATGTTGCCTGTTGTCTTGGGGGCTTTCTTTTCTTGAGGACGAGACTGGAAATTTTTAGAGGCCGTAGGATTTGCCTGACCGGCACCTTTAGTTTTCATGCTGAGAGCAATGCGTTTTCTGTCAACATCAACGCTGAGCACACGAACCTTAACAACCTCACCGACACCACAAACCTCACTGGCATCTTTAATAAAACGATCTGCCATTTCCGAGAGGTGTACCAAGCCATCCTGATGGACACCCAGATCGACAAAAACACCGAACTTGGTCAGATTGGTAACGGTTCCTTCCAGCTCCATTCCTTCCGCTAAATCTTTGATCTCCTGAACATTTTCATCGAACTTGGCACCAATGAAAGCAGTTCGTGGATCTCGTCCCGGTTTTTTCAATTCGTCAACAATGTCTTTTAATGTCAAAAAACCAACTTTTTCAGTTCGATAAGCACTGAGATCTAGACTACCCAAAGCCTTTTCATTGCCGATTAAGACTTCCACTGTCAGTTGCAGATCCTTGGCCATTTTTAGAACAATGGGATAATTCTCTGGATGTACCGCAGACTGATCCAAGGGATTGTCACCCTGGGGAATTCGCATAAAACCTGCGGATTGCTCGAAGGCTTTAGGGCCAAAACGAGGCACTTTCAAGAGTGCCTTGCGTGTCTTAAATGCACCGTTTTGGTCCCGGTAACTAACAATGTTCTTGGCCATGGTTTTACTCAAGCCGGAAACATAAGAGAGCAGTGAGGCGGAGGCCGTATTCAGGTTAACACCCACAAAGTTCACGCAGGACTCAACGACTTCATCCAGGGAGCGCTTCAATTTGGTTTGATTCACATCATGCTGATATTGCCCCACACCAATTGACTTGGCATCAATCTTCACCAACTCAGCCAAAGGATCCTGGAATCGTCGAGCAATGGAAATAGAACCACGGAAGGTTAGATCCAAATCAGGGAATTCTTCACGAGCAATGTCTGAGGCGGAATAAATGGAGGCACCCGACTCATTCACAAAAATAGGTTGAATGTGTTCTTTGCCCGCTCGTTTTAGGAAATTACGGACAAATTGCATCACTTCGCGGGAAGCGGTTCCGTTACCGATGCAGATACAATCACAAGGAAAACTCATCAAAACTTTACCTAAGATGGCTTCAGCTTCCAATAATTTGTGCTTGCCATTCGTTGGAAAAATCACACCTTTTTCCAGAAACTTCCCCGTTTGATCCACCACAACCCACTTGCTTCCCGAACGGAAACCCGGATCGATGCCCAGAATCATTTTAGCCCCACCCAAGGGAGCCAGGAGTAATTCCTTCAAGTTTTGCCCAAAAACGTTAATGGAATCTTCATCAGCTTCCGTTTTCAAACGCATGCGCATTTCAACTTCCACGGAGGGAGCAATCAAACGCTGGTAACCATCTTGAATTGCCAGTTTTAATTCTTCCTCTTCACCTTTTGTTGACTTCAGCCAACCTGATTCAATATGCTCCAAGATCGCCTCTTTAGGCACTTCAATGCGAAACCGCAGGATGCCTTCTTCCTCACCACGACGAACCGCCAGGAAACGATGGGCAGGAATGCGGCGTACCGGCTCAGAGTATTGATAATACATCTCAAATTTAGTTTTTTCTGCGGCAAACTCCTTGCGTACTTCCGTCTGGATTTCCCCTTCACCCCAGCAGATTTCTCGAATTCTCTCTTTGAGTACCACATCTTCAGAGATCCATTCAGCCACAATATCTCGTGCTCTATGCAGCGCTTCCGCCTCATCCAACTCCACAGTTTCCTGCTGCAGATAACTATCCAGCCAGGATTTAGGGGTTTCCTGATCACGAATCAATTCCGCCAAAGGCTCTAAGCCTAAATCCCGTGCAACGGCAGCTCTGGTTCGCTTCTTGCGCTTGTAAGGCAGATAAAGATCCTCTAAGGCCTGTTTGGTCTGGGCCTTCATGATCTGAGCTTTCAAAGCATCCGTTAATTTGCCTTGCTCGTCGATAGAACTGAGGATGGATTCTCTGCGATCTTCCATCTCAGTCAAATATTCAAAACGATCACGAATATCTCGCAGCTGAACTTCGTCAAGGGCACCGGTCATCTCTTTTCGATAACGAGCGATGAATGGAATGGTATTTCCTTCCTCAAGCATTGCCACTACGCGGCTGACCTGCTCAAGAGACACCCCCAGTTCACGGGCTATCAGTCCAAGTTTATCCATATTTTTTCTTTATTAATTCGGTCGGTTAGGATTATCGGGCCTTTCCCACTGTAGCTTGGTATGAGGAATAAAACCCAATAATTTAGAGGATCTGGAATCAGGAGAAGCTTAAAACTTTTGCTACTCCTTTATGTGAACATTTGTCTAGTATTTTCTAGATTCGCTTAGCCGCAACGGGCATACGCCAACCTGTCCCAAAAGCTTGATCAGTGACCTTAATTCCCGGTGCTGCCTGCTTTCGTTTGAATTCCGCCAAACGTACCAGACGTACGATTTTATTGACAATCTCAGAATCAAATCCTTCAGCGATAATCTGTTCCGCTGATTTATGCTTCTCTATATAGAGGCGTAAAATCGCATCCAGTATTTCATAAGAGGGCAAGTTGTCTTGATCTGTTTGGTCGGGACGTAACTCCGCAGATGGCGGTTTGGTGATAATATTTTCCGGAATCAAATTTCCTTTAGCCTTATTCACCCAGGTACACAAACGGTAAACCAGCATTTTTGGCAGATCGGAGATGACGGCCAAGCCTCCCGACATATCTCCATAAATCGTACAATAACCGACAGATAATTCGGATTTATTGCCCGTCGTCAAAAGTAAGGCTCCATGCTTGTTGGACATAGCCATCAATAAGTTGCCTCGAATTCGAGCTTGAATATTTTCTTCTGTGGTGTCTGCTTCGTAACCTTCAAAAACCGGTGCCAGGGCTTTATCAAAAGCTTCCATCATAGGAGCAATCGGAATCCTATGAGTTTTAATCCCAGACAATTCAGCTAACTTGAGAGAATCATCAATACTTCCCTGACTAGAGTAAGGAGAAGGCATCAGGACTCCCGTAACATTCTCCGCACCAATAGCCTCTGCCGCAATCACAGCAGTCAAGGCGGAATCAATACCACCGGACAAGCCCAATACAGCTTTGTGGAAGCCACACTTCGTGAGATAATCTCGTGTTCCCAAGACCAGGGTATTCCAAATTTCCTCTTCTTCCGACAAGGATTCTTCTTTCCTTCCAGATTGCGGATCTTGCAGGTCAACAATCAAACTGTCCTCAGCAAAAGCTTTGGCTCTGGCAATCAATTGCCCCTGTTCATCAAAAGCACAGCTTCTTCCGTCAAAGACCAAATCATCATTCCCACCAATTTGATTCACATAAATCACGGGAATTTTGCCCGCGACAGCAATACCGGAAAGCATATTTTCACGAATACTTTGCTTACGAATAGCAAAAGGAGAGGAGGACAGATTAATCAACAGGTCCACATTCTCCTGACGTAAGGATTCCACGGGGTTTTCCCGGTATAAAGGAGACTGTTCCGTGACACGATCATTCCAAATATCCTCACAGATGGTAATCCCGATTCTCTTCCCTTTGAACTCTAATACTTGCTCTTCATCAGAGGATTCGAAGTAGCGAACCTCATCAAATACATCATAGTTGGGCAATAGTTTTTTATGAAAACTACGCAGGATRYTTCCTGCTTCTAAGAGRAARCAAGAATTGAACAGCGGTTTTCCCCGTCCCGTACGATTGAATTCAACATTCCCCACCAAAATGGGCGCATCATTTTTCAAAGTTTGGGCCAGAGCTGCCAGAGTTTCTTGGGAGCGACGGACCAAGTCCTGATTGAGTAGCAGATCTTTGGGTGGATAACCCAGCAAAGCCAGTTCACTGGTAACAAAAAGGTCAATGTTTTGATCTGCTTGTTCTTGAACCGCATCTATGATCTTAGCTGCATTGCCGGCAAGATCACCCACGTGAAAATTCAACTGTAATAATGAAATACGCACTGTAGCTTTTGTAGGAAGGGGGTTGTTGATACTTGAAGGCAATGGGAGTCAGATTTTCGTGTCAGCTAGAAAAGCTGATTCTATCATGTTCTTTCGGCCTTAGGGAGTTGGGAGGAAAAAAAGCTCCAATACCTTCTATTGATAGGGCGGACCTACACGTCCGCTTTAAATAGTTCCTTCTCTCGAGATATCTTAATTGACTGGATTTTTGAGCAGGGAATTGATGATAACACCCAAGTTATTGATATCTCCGGAAGCTTTAATCATTCCTTGAATGATCAAAGTAGGCGTACCGGTAACCTGCTTTTCCTGAGCATAAGCCATGGACTGGTTCATTTGAGCTACGATCTTGGGATCATCCATTCTTTTTTTAAAATCACCATGTAATCCAGTAAGACGAGCGACGAACTGCAATTTATCTCTTGTATACATGCTGCCTCCCAAGCCTTTAGCATGGTAAAAGTCAAAGATCATATCCTTTACTTTTACCCCTTTGCCCTTTTCCTCAGCGATGAAGAATAACCTTCCGGGATCCATTCCGTTCCAACCAGTCGGTTGAGAAATTAATTTAATTTTGTTGCCAAATCGTTTCTTCAGCTCGGGCAACTTTTTATTCAACTTGTAACAATAACCGCAAGCAAAAGAAAAGACCTCTACAATTTCTACCTGATCCAGGGAATGTTCCGCCGGAGCTATGGCAGGAGCAAGGATTTCAAATTTCCCTTTGATTTCCCCAAAGGCAAGGGTGGGAAGGATCAGTAAAGTGGCTAAAAATAAAGCAATTTTTGTTCTCATGATCATTTATTAATCTGTAATGTTAAATTTTTTTTTTGGAAAAGAGCTTCTAATGCTGAATACGAGGCCAATATTTTTCAAAAGAAAAGCTGGGTGAATGTGACCCCACATGGCAGTTTTTACAGGTACTTTGAGTAACTTTCACTCGGGATGCCTTGAAGTCGTCTCCCGGAATATGAGGAGGTGTCACACCATGACAATTTTCACACTGTACGGAAGACAGATGAGGTGTCAGTTCTGCTGACAAAAAACCATCTTTTTCAAAACCAACACTGTGACAAATTATACATTCAGGGTCATTGGTGCGTTTGACATTCTCCAGTGTTTTCCAAGCATTAGCATGCCTGCTTTGTTTCCATTTTTCCCCCTCTTTTTGGTGACAAGCTACACAGTAGGCGGCCCCATTGTAAACCGTTTTGTCCTCCAGAGCTGCCTGCTCCTCCAGATATTTAAAGAAAAGCTGTTCCACCTCTTTTTGGTAAAGATCAAAGTCCGCTTTCCAGCGAACATCATCGGCATATTTATCGGTTAACCAGATAAATTCATGCTTGATTTTAGCCTGACTCAAGTCGACCTTCGTTATGCCCTGCCCTTTGAGAGGTGCTGTGAAAAAACTTTTCCCCCGGAGCTGGTATTCCAGGGTCTGATTATCTTCCACCTCTGCAGGGTTGGCAGGAATGATCAGGTCAAAGAGAGACTTTTTGGAGACTTCCATCAACTCTGCCTGGCTGCCTCGAAATAGCAAAATCCGGTATTTATCCTGGCTATTTACCAACTGTTTCACCTTTCTTTGAAAGTCCTCTAAAGAACTCAAATACTCTGTCTTATGAGTGCCCACATTCAATAGAGAGGGCGACAAGTAACCAAAGACTCTCACCTGACCGGCAAGCAGACGGCTAGCCTCTACATGAGGCAAGTTTTGTGCTTGATTCGTCAATACATAGGGCAACTGAAACTCATCGAAGTTCAGTGTACCCCGTGCGAATTCATTGGGCCCGGGTAAGATGACAGATAGTTTTTTTTGCTGGAAATGCTTTGCAATCATAGCGGACTTCAACAAGCCTTGTGCCGTTGAAGGGGCACTGAAATTCCCCAAGTCCATCCATAGCCTATCCGTAGCACTCTGATCAAGCTGACGAAAATAAGTACTACTGCGTTCAATCCCTCCCATATCTCCTTCTTGGGAGCAACCACAGGGTTTGATTTCTCCTCGGATATCCCCCGTGAGAAATAGCTGAGGCAAGGCCATCAGATTCCAACTGAAGAGCAAGCTGCCTAATAATAACAATCCAATTTTTCTCATATGTGTCTAATGTTGAAGTGTTTCAAAAGCACTTATTTTCAAGCTTCAAATTTATGATGTTGATATTCTAAATTTTGATTAATTGTCAGATAACTACGGTCCCGATACCAGTCAGGAATGACAATGCCCTTCATCTTTTCATGAGAGGTGATAATCGGATCATGGGGATGGAAATGACCAATCAATAATAAATCAGGAGTGTATTGCTCGTTAACCCGCTGTAGAAATTTCTTCCATTCTTCCAGGGGAAAAGCCTGCCGAAAGTCCACGTTCGTCTGTTTCAGCTTTTTTTCCAAGTCGAACATAGTCTTTTTCACCCAGGCATTCGGGGCTAGATTAAAGGCGGCTCGAAACCAGGGGCTCCGTACCAGTTTTCGCCAGCGCAGATATTTGAGGTCTTGACTATTGACCGTGTCACCGTGAATCGCCATCAATTTTTTGCCTTGCAACTCAAAGGAAATAAACTCTCGTGTCACCGAAGTGAAGGGGAGTTTTTGCCGAGAATCGCCTTCGAGACGCTCGGGGAAAAAGATATCTCGATTGCCCACATTGAGATGAACTCGGCCTTCTGCTTCCCGAAAACACTGCAAAGCCTTCAGGAAAGAGGTAACTTCCGGCGTATGGTATTTTTCCGGCCCGGCCCAAATATGGAAGAGGTCTCCCAAAAACAACAATTCATCCTCTTGGGGGTTGAGCGAGCGGATAAAGCGAATCATTTGATCCACATCTCCTTTTTTTGCCCCCAAGTGACTATCGGCAATAATGGTGATTCTTTGTATAGTTCTCATGTAGACGAATGAGGCAGTGAACTGATTGTTCGATTCAATATGGATTTTTTCCGGTACAGACCCAATCATTGGTGCTGCCCTGAGATGATTTCTGTTTCACCGGGAGGAACACAGAGAGCAGGAAGATTTGAAAGAGTCCCCAATAATTAACCATTTAGAGGAAGGAATCAATCAGGAAAATTATTTTTCATTTTT
>NVSR01000080.1 GCA_002401295.1 SAR324 cluster bacterium
GCCCCGATAAGCCAAGACTGAGTGCTAGTCTCGAGTGAGTTGACGATACTTGATGCGGTGAGGCTGATCTGCTGCACTACCCAGGCGTTTTTTACGATCCGCTTCGTAATCGGAGTAATTGCCTTCAAACCAGACCACTTTACTATCCCCTTCAAAAGCCAAGATATGGGTGGCGATCCTGTCTAAGAACCAGCGATCATGGCTGATGACTACCGCACAACCCGCAAAGTTTTCCAGAGCTTCTTCCAGAGCACGCATTGTATTGACATCCAAATCATTGGTTGGCTCATCCAGTAGCAATACATTGGCTTCTTCTTTGAGGATCTGCGCCAGTTGCACTCTATTTCGTTCACCACCGGATAGGATACCTACTTTCTTCTGTTGATCTCCACCGGAGAAGTTAAACTTGGCAACATAAGCTCTTGAGTTCATACTGCGCTGGCCTAATTCGATCACATCCTGTCCACCGGTGATGACTTCCCAAATGCTTTTTTCCGGGTCCAGAGCGTCTCTGCTTTGATCCACATAAGCTAACTTAACAGTCTCTCCAATTTTGAAGCTACCTGAGGTGGCTGTATCTTGTCCTGTAATCATACGAAACAAGGTAGATTTACCCGCACCATTGGGGCCGATCACACCTACAATGCCACCAGGAGGCAGAGAAAAATTCATGTCATCCATTAACTCTTTCTTATCAAAGGACTTATTGACATTTTTCGCCTCAATGACCATTTTTCCCAACCGTGGTCCCGGTGGGATATAAAGCTCATGGTCCTTAGATTGCTGCTCTACATTTTGCCCCAGTAACTGCTCATAAGCATTAATTCTGGCTTTGGACTTGGACTGCCGAGCTTTAGGGGACATACGGATCCACTCCAATTCCCGCTTTAAGGTTTTTTGTCGATCTGACTCTGTTTTTTCTTCATGGGACAAGCGTTTTTGCTTTTGTTCCAACCAGGAGGAATAATTGCCCTGCCAAGGGATTCCATGGCCACGGTCCAGTTCTAAAATCCAGCCAGCAACGTTATCTAAGAAATAACGATCATGGGTCACAGCGATGATGGTACCTTCATACTGTTGTAAGTGACGTTCCAACCAAGCGACTGTCTCAGCATCCAAATGGTTGGTTGGCTCATCCAGCAACAAGATATCGGGCTTTTTCAGCAATAAACGACAAAGTGCGACTCGACGTTGCTCTCCTCCAGAAAGCACTTTGATGAGTGTATCTCCTTCAGGGCAGCGGAGGGCATCCATCGCCATTTCCAGCCGAGCATCCAAGTCCCAGGCATCTAAGATATCCATCTTTTCCTGGACATTGCCCTGTCGTTCAATCAGGGCGTTCATTTCATCGTCGGACATAGGTTCGGCAAATTTTTCATTGATCTCATTAAACTCTTTGACTAGATCAACGGTTTCTTGCACACCTTCTTCAACAATCTGGCGGACAGTCTTATTTTCATCCAAGTTTGGTTCTTGTTCCAAGAATCCCACGGTATGACCTGGTGCCAGAACCGTCTCTCCATCAAAATTTGAATCCACCCCAGCCAGGATTCTTAACAGGCTACTTTTTCCAGAACCATTCAATCCCAAGACACCAATTTTGGCCCCATAGAAATAGGAAAGTGATATGTTTTTGAGTACCGGCTTTGTCTGATGAAATTTACTCACTTTCATCATGGAGTAAATTATTTTATTTGCTTCATTGGCCATAATGCTGAAAATCCTCTGCACTATTAAGTTATTTAGAAAACCACCGCACGCTCATGAGTGTAACTCTCGTGTAACGAAAAAAATCGTTTTGGTATAATGACCGGGGCGTGCTCCTGAAAGGAGTAAAGAACAAAAAAAATGTTGTCTGCAATATTCAGCCCCTACCTGTAGGATATACTGAACTTATTAGACATTCTCTGCTTTTCTGTTCGCAGAGCAAAGCTTTGTACACTATTGATGTTTAAAACGAATATTTTCTTTATTCGAGATGACAAATGAAAAATTACAACAATCGAGTACTTAATTAGCCAAGCTACCCAAGTTTCTTAAAAAAGACAACTGATTGGTAGTAGCGACAAGAGGAAGACTTTTTCAGATCAAAGCATTCAGTTCAGGACCGTGGGGCTGGTACTATTGTTGTGGGCAGTCAAAAACTGCAGTTGAAATCTGGTTCCTTCAGAAGGACGGTTATAAACGGAAATTTTGCCCTGAAAACGTTCGACAAGTGCCTTGGTGATAGACAGTCCCAAGCCAATGCTGCGCTCCCCTTCCGTACCGGGACGGGAGGCTTTAGTGAAGCGATCAAAAAGCGTGGGTAATAATTCTTGAGGAATACCAACTCCCGTATCCTCAACACTAATCATCAGGTAATCCTCCTCTTCAAAGAGCCGAACTGTTACCTGTCCTAACTTTGGGGTAAATTTGATGGCATTTGAGAGCAGATTATTAATAATCTGAGTAAATCCATTTTTCTCCCCCAAAATAAAGGGGGCATCTCCCTTAAAGTCATCAATCAGCCCTAGCTGAATCTGTTTAGAACTTGCTAAATGACGCAGGGTTGCGATCGAAGATTGGAGAACGATGCTGGGGTCCAGAGGCTTTAATACTACGTCAGAGCTATCGGATTGATAACGACTGACATCCAATAAATCCTGGATTAAGTTCAGTAGATGTTCACCGGAGGTTCGAATATAACCTAAGTATTCCTTTCCATCCTCCGTTAGGTCTTCATCTCGTTCGAGGACATCGGAAAAACCTAAGATTCCATTCAAAGGAGTGCGTAAATCATGCGAGGCTATGGCAAGAAATTCATCTTTCATTTTATTGGCCTTGCGTAATTCTGCAACATTGCTTCTCAGCTCCCGTCGTAAAACTCGCTCTTGTAAATGTATATTGAGTCGGGCAAATAACTCTTCTTTGAGCAGTGGTTTGACTAAATAATCTGTGGCTCCAGATTGAAAAATCTCTAGAATTGTTCCCTTGTCCTTAGAATCAGTAATAAATATTACCGGTATTTCTTTGTTTTTTCGTTGCTGCCGAATTGCCTGACAAAAGGGGCCTCCTCCCATCCTGGGCATCCGATAACTAGTAAGGACTAAGTCAATTTTTACGTCTTCCTTCTCCATGATGTGCAGTCCCTCTTGCCCATCTGCAGCTTCTATAATTAGGATTCCCTCCTGCCTTAAAATGGAGGCAATAGCTCGACGTGCGACTCGACTTTCATCCACAACTAAAGCGGTTAAACCCTGGAAGCGGGCCCTATTAGCCAGAGCCTCTTCGACTGCCTTTAGAATCCTGCCAGCTACGGGAGGTTTAGCAATAAATTCAGTAGCTCCAACATCAAACCCCCTTTTTCGAGACTCCCAGCCTGTATTGGAAGAAATAAATATTACAGGAATATGTTGTAGGTCCTCTCTACCTTGAAGCGCCTCTGTTTCACCATTCCTCAGTTTTTTACAGAGGGAAAAACCATCCATGAATGGCATCTCCACATCCAGAGTCAAGATATCCGGCGCAATTTGGGGAATCAACTCCAGTGCGTCACGACCATCGACAGCTTCAAAAATCTCAAAATCCCCCGTGGACAGCTCATTTCTGATAATCCTACGAGCAATACTATTATCTTCAACAATGAGGACCTTAGGTTTTTCCATGGCTAAAGAAAAATTCGGTGTAACGGAGCTAAAGGAATACGAAAAGAAAGAAAAATCTGTTCCTTATAGCCCTAACAGAGATAAAAGCGCAAGAGTTTATCCGTAATTGATCTTTCATTCTATAAAAGAAGAAGCGTCCGTATTCTTTATCTTGATTGCGTAGTTGAAGGGAGCCATGATTCTTCAAAAAACTATTTTATAATTTGCATTTGGGGAGGGAACATAATATCAGGAGAGTTTAGTCGAGTTTTTTAAAAGATTCGAAAGCAAATAAATTCCTCTATTCTCAATCCCCCATACTGGTGGGATAATGTATGCGGATGCTGGATTATTTTTTACTCCAAGGAGCTGGAAGAAGGTACTCCCTGTAGAAAAAATTATAGTACCAGTTTACCTAGCAGCTAATTGAAGAAAAGGAATTTTGTGAATTCTGGCTCCTGATTGGGAATCATCAAAGTTCATAAGACATTTATAAGTATTTTAGATGGTTACTAAGAACCATCACAATGGAGTATAGGCGTATGTTACCACAAGAAATCATTCGACATAAAAGGGACGGCAAAAAGCTGACACAAGAAGAGATCTCTTTCTTCGTAAATGGAATTACCAATCAAACAATTAGTGAAGCCCAAATTGCAGCTTTTGCAATGGCCGTTTATTTTCAGGGTATGGAAATGGATGAGCGGGTTCAGCTAACCAAAGCTATGATGACTTCCGGCAGTGTCCTGGAATGGGGTGAAGTAAACTTAGATGGTCCCATCCTGGATAAGCATTCCTCAGGAGGGGTTGGTGACGTTGTCAGCTTGATGTTGGGACCAATGATCGCTGCTTGTGGTGGTTATGTGCCTATGGTTTCCGGAAGAGGTTTGGGCCATACAGGCGGAACCCTGGATAAGCTAGAAAGTATCCCCGGTTATAACATGACGCCGAGTATCCCTCAATTGCACCGGGTGGTGAAAGAAGCTGGTTCCGCTATCATTGGGCAAACAGCAGATTTGGCACCAGCTGACCGGCGTTTTTATGCGACTCGAGATGTGACGGCAACGGTAGAGTCTATTCCCTTGATTACAGCATCGATTTTATCGAAGAAGTTAGCTGCCGGGCTTGAAGGCCTGGTCATGGATATTAAAACCGGCAATGGAGCTTTTGTTCAGCAAAGGGAAGAAGCCAGAGAGTTGGCCCGGAGCATTGTTACTGTAGCTAATAACGCAGGCCTACCCACAACGGCTCTAATTACAGATATGAACCAACCTCTGGCTCGTTCTGCGGGCAATGCAATTGAGGTATTGGAAGCTACAGAATACCTCAGAGGAACCTTTCGGGATCCACGATTGCATGAAGTTACGATGGCACTCTCAGCAGAGCTACTCCTGATCGGAGGCATTGCTCAAAACCGTGATGAGGCTCTAAAGCGCCTACAGGAAGTCTTGGATAATGGTCTGGCATTAGATCACTATCAAAAGATGATCACCGGGCTGGGAGGACCTGCCGACTTTGTGGAGAACCCGGAAAAATATTTACCCAAAGCCAAGGTAATCAAGAAAGTCTATCCAGAAAAAGTAGGATTCGTCACTTCAATGGATACCCGCTTATTGGGACTAGTTGTTGTTGAATTAGGGGGAGGACGAACCACATCCAGTGATCTTATTGACCACTCCGTTGGTTTAGATGAAATCTGCCGTATCGGTGAGCAAGTTGGACCGGATACCGTTTTGGCTACAGTCCATGCGGCTACAGAGCAAGCTGCGGAAAAAGCCGCAGCTTCGTTGAGAGAAATCATTCAGCTTGGAGAAAAAGCACCCGAGCAAACCCCTGTAGTACTGGAGCGTTTGGGATTTGAAGATCTCTAATTGCTATCCTTCCCATGCTCTGCGTGGGAGGATCAGTTAATGTTTTTTATATTCTGGGGTTCCTGAGGGAAATTTCGGTTGTTGAGCATGCGTTCCAACTTCTTTTGCAAAAACAGATGAATCACTTTGCGTACAGGAGGAGTTAGAAGTAGAAATCCTACAATATCCGTCAAAAATCCGGGTGTGATGAGCACAATGGCCGCAACCACGATCAAAAAGGCATTTAAGATCTCTTCTGCCGGGAGGTTTCCACCTTTCATTTCTCGCCAAACTTTTGACATAGTTTGTAGTCCCTGAGTCTTGGCCAGGTAAGCCCCCAGCATACCCGTTAGGATCACAATAGCTACCGTGGCGAATACTCCCAATCGAGAACCTAGACTAACCAATAAATACAGTTCTAAGGTGGGGATGAGGGTAAAGGCTAGTAGTAACTTAATAAACATAGGATTATCTCTAAAAATAATAAAAGGATTGATCTCCAAGATCCCTCATATTCGCAAATAGCAATTGGGATTTCAATGGTATTCATCATAGCAGGGAAAAATCGCTGCACAGAGTGTGAATCTCTGATGACACAGAAGAATTTTTAACTATTGAGCAGCCTATTATTTACTGAGCAATGGGAGAATAAGAGAGACTTGAACACCATCACCCATATCTTCGATCCAGATCTTGCCGCCGTGGCATTCAATGATCTTCTTAGCGACGCTTAAACCGAGTCCGATGCCCGTGATCTCTGTTCCTTCTGGTCGATATTGATAAAATTTATCAAAGACCTTTGGTAGGATATCTTCGGGGATTCCCATGCCAAAGTCACGCACAGTGACTAGGCAATCTTCTTGATTCTTATTCACATCAATCAAAATTTTTCCCTCTTGGGAAAACTTGCAGGCATTCTCTAAGATTAAAACTAGAGCTTGGGTGATCCGTTCCGAGTCAATTTCTAAATTGAAATCATTCTGACTCCAATGCAATTGCTGGAGGGGAGAATGGGATGCTTCGAGTTTGCGACGTGCATCTGCCAGAACCTTTTGAAAGTTAGTTGTTCCAATTCGTAATTCTTTTTTATCCTTCTTGAGCGTCGATAAATCCATGATCAAATTGATTCGTTCTTCCAAACGCTCGGATTCCTCCATAATCATTTGAGAGAATTCCCGACTTTCCTGATCGAGCTCAATGTCCTGCAACACCTCGGCATAGCCTAGAATTGAAGTCAAGGGAGTACGCAGGGCATGGGAGACCGTTTCGATAATCTCATCTTTATAGTGATCAAGATGACTCAATTCACGGTAGGCCTGCTCCAATGAGGCCTGCACTGTTTTGAGGCCTAAGGCCTTTTGCTTGATTATATTTCGCAAGTAGCTTTGATATTGACGAATTTGCAGGCAATTTTTGATTCGAGCCAGCAATTCGCCTATGATAAAGGGTTTAGTCACATAATCGAAGCCTCCCAACTGAAAACCTTTGAGAATACTTTCTACATCTGTTTTAGCTGTGATAAAAATCACAGGAATATCCCGGCTGATTGCATCAGCCTTCAGCATTGTGCATACTTGAAAACCATCTATGTCAGGCATCATAATATCCAGAAGAATCATATCTGGTTGTTGCTCAGCTACGATTTCTAAAGCGTTGGAACCATTCACCGCAACCATAACCTCATAGTTTTGACTCAGTGTATCCACTAAAATATCAAGATTGGCCGGTTCGTCATCTACTACAAGTATAGTTTTTAACTTTTTAGTTTTTTGCTTCATTATTGCTCTTTTTCTATTTTCTGATGAATTGAGTATATAGTGCTTAAGTTATCTCTTATATTTAGTAGTGCCTGAGTAAAAAAGCTCAGATAGATTGCCTTGCCCCTGAGTCTGCCTATCAGAGAGGCCTCAGGCTTTTATATTGTGAAGCTGCTCTTTCAACAGAGTAATTACAGCCGTTGCCTGTGGGAATTGATATTTATCAATCAGCTTTTTTAGGCTGATAATCGAGGATCGGCATTCTCGTGGCCAAGAAAGTGTGCCCATTTTAGTGACAAACGGTCTGCATTGCAAAGGTTTACGTGATTTAACTGCTATTTCCAGTCCTTTGATAACTTCTTGAAGGACCTCTAATTCCAAGTCAGATACTTCTGCAGTCGGGGGTTCCCAAGCTGCTTCGGTTGGCTGGATAATGGGTACCAAATTTTCTAAAACAAGTTGAAGACTACGTTGAAACTCAAGAAGGGGGGACTCCCAGGCCTTTTCCTGCTTCAATACTTTCTCCAAGGTCCCTGATCTGGTTCGGAGCTGTTCTGCTCCAATGCTTCCAGCCAACCCCTTAAATGGATGTAGCATGACGGCAACAGCTTCAGGACTTTTTTCTCTCAATGCCTGCTCTACCTGATGCCCAAAGTTTTGATAGCTCTGGTAAAATGATTGTAATAACTTAAGGTAGACATCTTTATTACCCTCTAATCTTCGTAAGGCCTCTTGAATGTTTAGCTCTTTAGCACTGGATAAGAGGAGAAGTCGCTCATTATTTGTTTGTCGACTCATTTTTAATTTTGGGGATTTTATTTTTCTATTAACTGGAATCAGGAGAGTCAAAATAGAGAGCAATAAGTGAATATCAATAGGTTTTGCAATGTGTTCATTCATCCCCACAGCCAAGCATCGCTCTCGGTCTTCGGGCATCGCACTGGCAGTCATTGCGATAATCGGTAAATCATGTAGTTTCAACTCCTCCCTGATCCTCTTGGCTGCTTCATACCCATCCATTTCCGGCATTTGCAAATCCATTAACAAGGCGTCGAACGTATCATGACGGAGTTTCTCTAATGCTTGTTTTCCATTGTGAGCCAAGGTGGTCTCAATTCCAGTGGCCTCTAACAATTCCTGAATGACCTGTTGATTGATTTCATTATCTTCTACTAATAGAATTTTAGAGCCTCGGATCGATACTGCTTGCGCAATCTCCACTCTTGGAGAGTCATCGGAAACTGGGACCGAATCACTTTTCTTGCCAAGAATTCGGAAGATTTTCTTAAAAAATAGAGACTTCTTAAATGGTTTGGTAATGACTCCATCAATGCGTGCCTCTAGCCTTGGGTCAAGATTTCTCTCATAACTCATAGCAGTAACGAGAATAACTTTGAGGTGTCTTGGGATTTTTTCATTCTGATGAATGAAATCGGCAAATTGGAGTCCATCTGTAGCTGAAATATTGTAATCAGCGATCAAGAGCTGGTAGGGATTTCGGTTGAATTGTTGCAGCTCAATCAAGGCTTGTTCCGCTGAGTTGCAGCTGGTGACCTCCAAACCAAAGGATCCTAACATCCTTTCAACAATCCTTAAGAAAGTTTTGTTTTCAGATACTAACAAAGTAGCCCTTCCCTGAATTTCCTCAGGCAGTTGGAGAGAGAGTCTGTGATTATTTGCTGGCAGACCGAATTCAGCGGTGAAGATAAACGCACTGCCTGTCCCCAGTTCACTCGTTACTTTCATGACCCCATTCATCATTTCGACTAGTCCCTTACTGATCGTTAGTCCCAAACCGGTTCCTCCAAAACGCCGGGTGGTTGAGTTGTCGGCCTGAGTGAAGGGTTGGAATAAACTCTCCGCCTGTTCCTCAGTCATCCCAATACCCGAATCCTGGATGGAGAATTCCAAGGTGATTGTCTGCTCACTCTGTTTCAGACTGCGTACAGTGAGGGTTACATCCCCTATTGTTGTAAATTTGACGGCATTATCCGTTAGGTTTGTTAGAATTTGCCCGAGCCTGAGGGGGTCTCCAAGCAGCATGAGTGGGACATCTTCCCTATAGTCGAAGTGGAGTTCCAAGCCTTTTTCAAAGGCTTGGGGGCTGATGAGATTACTGACTCCCGTCAAAACTGTCTCCAAACGAAAAGGAATGTTTTCGATGGTGACTTTATTAGCTTCAACCTTAGAGAAATCCAGAATATCGTTGATAATATTGAGTAGTGAATTAGCAGAAGAATAGATTTTGAGTAGATAATCCTTTTGCTTCTCTGACAGATCCGTTTGCAGACAAAGTTGGCTCAATCCCAGGATTCCGTTCATGGGCGTTCTAATCTCATGACTCATATTGGCCAAAAAGATACTTTTAGAACGATTCGCCTCATCTGCTTTCCTCTTAGCTGCGATTAACGCTTGTTCCGTTCTTTTCTGCTGGCTGATATCAGTCACTAACGCAAAGGAGCCAACTTTTTCT
>NVSR01000081.1 GCA_002401295.1 SAR324 cluster bacterium
AAAAATTTCGCCACTAGGATCCGTTACCACAATACTTCCTCCATGCTGCATTTGTAATAAAATTGAGGGGATAACATAACGAGTCGTTTTCCCTGCACCCGATGGAGCAACCAAAAGTAGATGTTTAAAAGAATTTTCCTGACTCAATGTTTTAGCCCTTGTTCCGTTAACAGATAAACCTATATTTCTAGAATTCAGAAGTTGTCGTGATTCTTTAATCGTTAGAAATCGGGCAGTACCAAACTTACCTGATGGAGCCTCTATTTGATTTTTAGCTAATCTTTTTGTATATTTTAAAGCCTCCCAAGTTGTTTTAATAGCACCTTTTACAGCCACACTCCCTACTTTAGTTCCTATTTCCCCAACTACCTGTACTGTCTTATTGGCTACTTCCTTTTTATTAGAAGAGACAATAACTACCATAACCCAAATAACAAATAACAATATTATAAATTCCATTTTATTTTTTATCAGATTAACAATTCATATCGGTTCTTAAGATGTTCTTGAGCATAGAGTAGTTGGCTTGTTTTTACTTGGTTAGGATATAAGTGCTGTAGAATTGGGTTATTATTAATCAAATCGTAAGGTAATGATCGGCATAAAGCAGTTGTATTGGAAAGTACTACCTCTAATTCTTTTCGATTAAATTTAGCCTTAGCAGTTAGATAATAGAAAGTTGGGATAACTTCTTTCTCTTTAAAAGAATACTTATTGATGACATCATTAAGTATTAAGTAGTCCAATAGTTCTAAACACTGCTTTGATTTGGACTGGGCTTTCGATAAAAAAGCCTCAAATAAGTCAGCCCCTATCATCGCAGCAAATGGATTTATACGGCCATTAATGACATTAAACTCATTAAAGCAATGTAGCCCCAATTCCATCTTTTGTCGTTTAGGATGTTGAGAATACCATAAAATTAATTCATAAAGCTCTTTATCCTTTAATAAAATAGCACCTCCTTCTCCACAACATATTGTTTTGCCCACAGTAAATGAAACCAAGAGAATATCTGCCAAAGAACTAGCTGGCTTACCTTTGATAGTTGCTCCTAAAGATTGGGCCGCATCTGCAATATAAAGAAGGTTATTATCATCACAGAAAGAACGGATGGCAAACATATCTTGAGGAATACCGCAATAATCAACCCCTAAAAAAGCAGCAGTTTCTTGGTTCACCTTTTCTTTTAACAAATCAAAATTGGGCGTATGACATTCATCTTGAATATCAACAATGGATATTTTATTTTCAAAAAATAGAAAAGGGCTAATAGAAGCCCCATAACAAAAGGGCGTTGTTAGTATCTCTTTATATTTTAACCCCAGTGCATAAACCACCATAAATAAAGCATTTGTTGCACTATTAAAACTAATGCAATAGGGCATTTCATAAAAGGTGCTTAATTTTTGTTCARAAGCAGCAACTTTCCCTAATCCTAGCAAGTGCTGCTCTTCTCCTTTTCTACTATCAAAGGTTGCCTTTAGATGATTTTCAAAAGACAATACAATATCATCAAACATTGACTTTATCTTTTAGGTTATCTATTTCCACACTTAGATTTTGGCGATTTATACTCCCTGTTTTGCTGTCCACTACTTTTTTTAAATAGTCGGGAAAGGGGTATTTATCATCAAAACTACCCGTAGAATCAAACCAAGGCAAAAAAGATTTAGAGCTTGTTATTTTTAGGGCGCAATAATCTGCATAAATCATAGAATTTACTTCTCTGACATCTTGCTCACAAATATCTTCTGCAGCAAACAAAACCGTATGCACGGTAAAATCTCCTAGCATTCCTATAGCATTTTGGATGGCCGTTCGAATAAGTCTAGGACTGATTTTCTTTTTATAAAACAAATTGGAGGCTTTATTTAAATCCTTTTTATTAATCGCTAAATCCACCCCATTATTAAGCTCTTTGATAATGGATTGAATGATGGCAGGGTAATCTTCTTTTAAAGGAGACAATACAGGTAAACAAATAAACCGAGACAGCATGGCACTCCCTATTCGCCAAGGACAGTTTGTGGTTCCTATAATCATTGATTTCCCTGCTCGACTTTTGTCTGAAAGTGCTGTTAAGAGGGTAGCCACTACGGAAGCTGTTGCGCCACTATCCATATCTGAATTGGACCGTTGCATTGGAAAAGCTTCTGTGATCTCATCAATGAAGCCAATATTGGGGTACATTTCTTTGAGTATTTCTTGCTGCTTTCTAGAGCGTTCTTCTGTTTGACCAACATATTGCCCTTTGGGGCTATTCATTTGGAAGAAAGGAACCTTGGAAGAGGCAGAAGCTTTGATGGCCAAATCAGTCTTCCCACTAGAAGGACTGCCAATAAGCAATACATTGAGTGGCGTATGCTGTTTATTCTCTTTAATACCTTCAGCGCATCGTTTTAAAAAGCTCCAAGCATGTGAAATATTCCGACCTTTTAACTCTACATTTTTAACTCGCTCTGTATTTAAAAGGGTTAGCGTACCTTCTGAAAGAATTTCTATATCCCGTTGTTTCTGCTCGGTTAATAGCCCTGCTTGAATGATGTTGTTTCCCAAATTTTTATTATTTACAAAGTGAGAAGAGCGAACAATACGCTCAATTCCTTTATTGGGGGTATTGCAAGTTAAATTGGCAACAATTGTATTATCCAAACCTTGCTCAAAAACAGCTTGATTGTATTTATTTCGAAGCGTTCTCAAAAATATTTCTTTAGCGTCTTTATTAGGATAAGCCAACTTGACCATAGGCAGTTCATCAATAATCAAGTTATCGACATGATTCTCTAAGCCATTTAAAATGACATAATTTTGGCAGTCTTTTAATCGCTCTGAGTTAGCAAATAAGAAAGTTGCCTCACTAGCAATTATTTGAGGGTCAGATTGTCCGCCTCCTTGTCTTTTGGGCATTAAATGCTCTGTAAATTCAAATAGGATGCAAAACTTGATGGGCTTACCTGCTAATTTAATGGTACATTCGTCTATTGCTACCCCAAACAAGCTTCTCATAGCATGCAAAAAATCATTCGCATTTTGAGAGCGATAGGAATTAATATTAACCCCTTTATTAATCAAATAGTCTCTAATTCTACTTGATACATCAGGGTTTAGTCCTCGAAAAACTTGTTGGCTCGTCCGATCAAGACTAATCAAAGGACCTGCTGCCAGGCTATAAGAAAGTACCAATAGTTGATGCTCTTGCAAGGCGTGGTCATGAAGAATATCTTTAAGTTGTAGAATTTGGTCACTATTAGGTATAACATCTAAGTCGTATAAAGAACGTCCTGTTAAATGAATCACAGGTACCCCTTCAATGTAAGGTTTTAATATGGTATGAATGGTATCTGACATAATCAAAAGTTGAAGTTTTTAATTTTTTCTAATTCATAAGCAGGGCTATTGCTAATAGAGCGTTCTTCATCAAAAATTTGGTCGGGCTGAATAGCCTTTTTCATATAAGGCTTTTTTATGCGCCCTTTTTCCAATAGTCGTTCTTTTTTACACTGGTATTTGCCTTCATAAATAACACCTTGTTTTTTTAACTCTTGGCTAAACCTATTTTGAAGATGAGTACTCTCTTTTTCTGATAAACCAAAAACCTCTGTCGTCATATTGACGTTTTCTTTACCATGCTCTTGGACGACCTCTATTTCTGTAATTAATTGAGTTTGATTCTTAGCCTTTGTTACCACTCTCATGATATTGTTATCCATCATTTTAGTACTGACTGTAGCAAAGCCCATATTCACAGATACTTTAGAACAGACTGTTGCCAAATTAGAAACAAAAACTGCTTCATGTTGCTTTTGGGCTATTTTAGTCGCTATATTAACCGCCTTTGTAAGTGCTAATCTATCCTTTGATAATAGAATCTTGGAAATAGCAGTTGTGATCAAGGGAACATCCTTTACAGTATAATTTGAGATAGTCGCAATTGCCGCAATCTTTTGAGCTTTCAAAGAAGTAACTCCTTTATTAGAAGCTGTTTTGATGGCATTGGATTGAAGAATAGTCATTTTTTTTGCTATTTGAGGCACAGCAGCAAGAATAGAAGGCTTAATCAATGCTCCTGTGTCCTTTAAAACGGCATGCACAACCGTTTGAGTTTTCTCTTGAAAAGAGTTTGAAATTGATTGTACCACCTGTCCTATTGTTCTGATTGGAACAGCATTCTGTATACTCGCTATTTTAACTTGTATTACTTCTGGTCTACATTTTACACCCGACATATAATTCCTGTTTTAGATTAAAAAAATGGTGGCGCACCTGGATTGCCTGTATCATCAGCAAATGCCATTTCAGGCGCATCTTCTTGAGGCATATTAGGTATTCCTTCAACCGTTGGAATGTTCTCGCCTGTTATAATTCCTTTATGTAAATTAGTTGCTACTGTTGGCTCAGAGGAGGATAAAACAATTCGGCCTAATAAATTTCGTATATAGACCAAGACCCATTCAGGAACAACCGATAAATAGTCTCGATCCATATCAATCAACCCATCACCATTCAAAAGCTCATTCCTGTACTTCATCACATAATTGGAGTACAACTGAACAAAAATACCTGCCGATTTACTCAATTCCTCTTTTAGATTAAAGTTGGCTTGATTAAGTTGTTCTTTTTGCTGCAACATTCCTACTGATTGCAGCAGTCCACCTAAAGATTTTTTATTCATTAATTGAGGTCGAATTTGTCGTACATAAGTCCAACTTCTGATAATTTCTTGGGCTTTTTGAATTATATTTACATGACATACAATTGCTGCCACCATAACCACCAAAGTTTTGCCTAAGAACAAACTCACATCAGCTTGATTGACATGGGTATAACTTTTCATATTTAGATAAGCAATCAAAGACATCAAGGGTAGAATTAATATAATCCCATACTGTTTTAAGGTTTTCCAAATGGAGACTTTCATTAAATCAATAAAAGTGGATAATGGAGCGATTACGTACAACCTTAACCACTGTGGATAGCTATCATATTGACTGCTCTGCGCTCGTTGATAATTCGAAGAACTACTTTCTTCTAGCAACAAAGAAATACCTATTTCACAACTAACCAGCGATATAGAAAATAGAATCGTTAGTACAAAAGGAAGATAAGGCGTTATTCCTCCAAATAAATCTTCAGTAATAATGGTGTCTAAAATGGCAACAATAGCCTCAAAGGAAATAATAAAATCAAATATCACTGCAAATAAAGTAATCGCTAAAACGCCCCTATTTCTATTGTACTCTTGCGCATTTAATAGAGAATCCAAAGAGTAGGTATTATCTACTGCCAAGCGATTGATTTTTTTCTTTAGCGCATGGTATTCATCCCTGTTTTTTACAATTTTAGAAGCGATTTGAAACAACTTCATTGCTTGTTTGTATAATGCCTTTTGTTCTCCCGTTCTCTCATCAAATAAACCACGAAACCAATTCATATTACTTACTTTTTTCAAAAGATAATTTAATAGCATTTTCTAAAGAAACAACTCGTTCATAATCAACCTCCTCTTCATCCAAACTATTTTCTCTATTGTCACTTGCATTGTCAGCACAATTAATCAAATAGACAGTAGGAAAAGAAGCCATAGGGCTATAAGAAGCCCTTTTTTGCGTATGTTGAGCATCTGTAATTAAAAATAGGTAATTGTCTGTTATTGGATTAAAGGCAGCGATTAATTGCTCCTGAAAAAACGTTTCACTTACATTAAATGCCCCCCATAAATCAGTACGATGACTAGATTTTGTTTTATAAGGTTCTATTAGAATTTTCAATTTTTCTTGAAATTCGCTCATTGTATTGGTTCTAGCAATACTATCCTTTTGATACAAAACCAAAGCCTCCTGATAAGCTTTTCGCTGCTTTGCTCTACTGACTGTAGTTCCCATATTTTCACCTCTTTTAGGGCGCTTTATATTCAACAATTCTAACCGAACAGGTGGTCTATCATCTGAATAAGAATCAATCAATCCAAATTCCAATACAGCAGCCTGTTTCCCAATTGTTTTTTCTTGAATTAGTGCTATAATTGTTTTCATATTCCGTTCTATTTCTTCATAAGGAACACAAGTTTTGGTTCTGCTTCCTGATACATCGAGCCAAACAGCTCCTCGCCACGTAGGTGGTAAAGGTTCTGCTGGTTTAGGACAAAAATAACAAAAAGCAGACTTTGAATTTTTACAGTTGTCACAATTCCACAGATAACCTTGATAGGCAACAAAGCCTATCACAAACAAAAAAATGAGCTTACGCATAAGTACTATTTCTTATTTCATTTTTAAATCAATTTCCTATAACTCAAAACATAGTATCGCAAAACTTAAAGTACTATTTTGGTGCTCCAATCAAGCCATAACCTTGGCCTACATGGCTTCCTATTCAAAACCATTTAGACATAGCTTCTCCTTCCCTCTATCATAAAGACAGAAGACAAGATTAATTCCGCATAGCACTTAAACCCCTTATTCTACAACTTCCAATTTTTTAGTAATTACCTGTTTTTTGTCTCCTTCAAAAATTATCCTAATAAAATAGGCCCCAGAACTAAGTTCATCCACATCTAGTTTCCAATACCTCCTAGAGGTCTTTTGAATAGGAATACCAATCAATCTGCCAGACGCATCATATATTTCTAAACGCACTACTTCTGAGATAGAGTTTATTTCTACAGTAACCTCTTGCTGATTAGAAGGATTAGGAAATACTCTAATATCGTCCATGAAACAATCATCCAAATTGATTGCTTTCATTTTTGAATAACTGTACGTATCATCCAAATCTACTGACTTGAGTCGATAGTAATTGGTGCCCTTGACTGGGTCAGGATGGACATAACCATAATTCTGAATAGAAGTACTATTCCCTGCAGCTTCTACACGCTCAATCATTCTAAAGTCTATTGCATCATAGGAATATTGCACTTCAAAGTGACTGGTGTTTATCTCGGAAGCTGTACTCCAAGTTAAAGTTGTTTCACAATCATTTTTTATAACATTAAAATCTGTTATTTCGACAGGTAGACTCCCATTGTTTGCGCTTGTAATGACTTGGGTTACTCTGTTGCCTACTGCGTCATAGGTATAGGTTATTTGCGTACCAGTTGTATAGGTTACGCTTGTGATACGATTTTGGTTGTCATGGGTTAGGGCTTGGGCGTTTGTAAAAGAACAATAGAAAATAGAAAAACTAATTATTAATATTGTTTTCATAATATTTTAATACTTTTATTTTTTCGTTAAAATATAAATTTAGTGCCTTGGGTATTCTATTTATTATTTCCTCATAATGGTTTAAGTCGACACATAGTTCCTTATATCCCCAAATAGCAGATTTATTAAATGGATAAACCCCATCACATTCATCATATACTTTAAAATTCCAGTTTGGTGGAATTAAAATATCTGTAATAGTAAAAAGTTGTAAAGGATAAAAGTTGGGTTTGCTATTCTCATCTATTAAAAACCAAAATTGATTATTAGTTAGAAGTAGTCCTATAACAAAATATTCTTTTTTTTTTAATTAAACCAAAATTGAAATCTGGTACATCAGAAGAGACTTTGTTCGGGTTGTTACTGTGACATAATATCTTCATTAGGGATTTATAAATTTAAAATTATCAGCCTTAATGATAATACCATTTTTTATTATTGCATTAAAGTGAATTTCTATTCCATGATCTGTTTTGTTTGACATTTTGACCCATTCTTTCCAATTTTTATCATTTAATTTTTTTATTATTTCCATACTTCCTTTATTTGGATTACTCATTATCTCTTCCATAGCTAACTTTTCCTTTAAGTTTTTGGGATTGGTTCTTGGTATTTTTTTCTCAATTTTTCTGAAATAAGAAAAAAGCTTGTTTACTTTTAGACTCTTTTTGATCCATTTATAAGCTTTTGGAGCTTTAAGAACTTTTCCTGGAGAAAATAATGAAATGACATCGGCTTTCTGTAAAGTACTTTCGGTTAGAGAAGCTTTTCCCAGTTCAAGAGAAGGACTTGAAACACCTCTCATATTGTTGATTTCAGTTAAGACTTCTCCACTAGCTCTATCAGCTAATGCGAGAGCTTTTGAGAAATGGTATTGACGTACAGACCTGTTATAATCTTCTTCAGAAAGAGGAAGTAGTTGTTCAACTACAGGAGGATTAGAAGGACAATGTAAAACCTCGTCATTATACCCATTCACATCAACCGCTCCAAAAGGCTTATTAGCCGTATAAACATACCTATTCACACCTTGTGTACTTCCATTCTCTAAAGCCGCTTTATCCTTACTTACAAACCGCCCATTCCCAGCATCATAATGTCTTGCACGAATATGAAAGAAGTCGTTGTCTTCATGATAAATTCCATATTTCCCTAAAAAGGTATGTTGTTGGCTATTTGTTCCTCTATGCGCAAAGAAATCCCCAAATGGACCATAAGCATAAATATCTGTTGTATCGCCTGTAGTGTTAGTCAAAGCTTTGGTGTGTCCAAGGTAGTTATATGTCAAAAAAGAAACATTTCCTGCACTATCCAAACTCCACCCCAAACCATCAGCAGCATAGATATTGGATTTTCGAGTATTATTTGAAGCATCAAACTCTTGAATTGCTGTATATAAATCGCTTTCAATGTTGCTATATGCATACTGTGTTTCATTTCCATTTCTCGTTTTGCTTATTGCTTGGTTGAGTGGATTAGAAACAATTTGAGTCGTTTGCCCATTGAGAGTATATTGTTTTAACACATCGTTTTCGCCAAAAGTGAACGATCTATTTGTTGTTCCACTTGTTGACGATATAGCCCCTTTCGCATCATGAGTATGTATTCCTAAAGGAGAATTGGTTATTCTGTCATCAGAACCATGACTATAGCTGTGTGTACTTGTTACAAAATTAGGTTGGAGCAAATCGTCAGAAATAATATTGATGATATTGCCACTGGCATCATAAAAAAGAGAATCACTATAAAATCTTGCCCCAGTTCCAAGATAGTTATCATAGGCTGTAATTCTGCCAAGGGCATCTCTTGTAATACTTGTTGAAGTTCCGTTTGAATTTAAAATAGAACTCAATTGACCATTGGCATCATAGGTTCGGTTGGTGTAGTTTCCAAGCCAATCTCTTGTTTGTGTTTGTAATCCTACGGCATTGTATGTCATAGAAACAGTATCTCCACTAGGATAGACAATGTGAGTATTGTTACCGATTTGGTCGTATCCATAATGAACAGAGTTACCAAAAGGGTCTGTTGTTGAAATTGTTCTTCCTAGTATATCACGAATAAATGCAGTAGCACCATTGCTATTGACCATGTTTAATAAAGCTCCAGCATCGTCATAAGTGAATACTTCTGATTCTCCATTGGAATAATTCAAGTTCGTAATTCGGTAATTATTATCGTAGACTACATTGGTTGCAATTCCATTTGCATCCGTTTTTTGAATAACATTTCCTTCATTGTCATATTGATAAGCCGTTGTAAATCCCCCAGAGTAGGTCATACTTGCAGGTAAATTCGAACTATTATACCCGTTATAAGTAATTGTTTGGCTTTTTGCATCAACA
>NVSR01000082.1 GCA_002401295.1 SAR324 cluster bacterium
AGGCATGCTATTCGCAAATGTCTATCCAAGAAAGGACTTTGAGAGAGGAGCTGTAATAAATTGAGATTTACAGCGTCTAAGAAATAAAGAGTGAGATTTTATCAGTTATTTGAAGTGAGGCAAAGTATATGAAAATGAAATTAAATTGTGAGGAAATATCAGAATTGTTATCAGCGTCCTTAGATCGTCGTTTATCTTTAGCTGAAAAACTCTCTTTGAGGTTGCATTGGGCGATGTGCAAGTTCTGTCGAGAATATAAGCGGCAAATGCTGATGATTCACCAAGCCTTATCCCACTGGAAGAAAACAGCCCCCCAGTCAGAAGATCTACAGCTTTCCCTAAAAGCCAAGCAATCAATCAAAGATATCCTGCAAAACCAAGTCTCCGAAGGCTAATAATACGTCTTTGTGTAGGATGGGCAAAGCTTGCGTGCCCATCAATAAGGTGGTCTCTAAATCCAAAGATAGTCTCAGTATTTAATACTCATGCATCTTGAGGATCTTGAGGATCTTGAGGATCTTGAGGATCTTGAGGATCTTATGTATCAGGAGAGGTGGAAACCAAATCTTCTGCAGGTTTATTTTTTTTTACCAATTTCATCACTCCTTTGATGATCAAAGGAAATAATCCCAAGAGGGCAAAGGAAAGAAACATTTTGGGGCTGAGAATATCCTGCAAACTATTGATCTCTCCCAAAACAGTCCCAGCATTCACATAAACAAAAGTCCCTGGCAGCATCCCGATTTGGCTGATGAAAAAATATTTCCACAGGGGCATGCGGGTCACTCCCATCAACAGATTGACGACGAAGAAAGGGAAAATTGGGAGTAATCTTAAAGAGAGCAGGTAGAGTACACCATCCTTTTCAATGCCTTCATTGATGACCTTCAAACGCTTCCCATATTTTTTCTGCAGGCTTTCACCCAATAGAACTCTTGCCATGAGAAAAGCCAAGGTTGCTCCAATCGTACTGGCAAAGGAAACAGCAATCACTCCGAAGAGGCGTCCGAAAATAGCTCCCCCCGCCAAGGTGAGAATCGTAGCACCGGGAAAAGATAAAGCTGTCGTAGTAACATACAAAACGAAATAAATGAGTAGAGCTGTAACGAGGTTCTCCTGGTAAAAGCTGGTGAGATGATCCTTATTCTCCTTCAAGCTCTCTAAGCTCAGATACTGTCCCGCATCAAAATAAAAAAAAGTGGCGACCAATGCCACCACGGCTCCCAAAACAGCAATTTTCTTACCCATAATCATCTCCCGGGGCTAAAGTTTAAGTTTTTCTTCGCCGCCCTACGTGGCGGCCTTTCTGCAGGATACTAACGAATAGTTTGTCCAAGATTTTCCAGAACCCAGTCCTTAATCTCGTCCCGAACCCGGCGATAATGGTTGAGTGCTCCAACTTCTGTTTCTTCAGCTTCAGCTAAGAAAGGAGGATCGTCAAATCTCCGGTGCAAAAGGTGAGTTGTTCCCGGAAAACTGGGGCAATGCTGTCTGGCATGATCACAAACAGTGATCACATAGTCAAAATGTTGATCAGAAAAGGAATCCAGACTGTTTGACTCTTGCTTGGAAATATCAATACCCGCCTCTTGCATGACATAAACAGCATGAGGGTTAATCCCCTGAGCCTTCAAACCGGCTGAATAAACTTCCAACTGATTGCCCAATAAATGTTGAGCCCACCCCTCTGCCATCTGACTGCGACAGGAATTACCAGTACAAACAAAAAGAACCTTACTCTTCTCTTGACCAAGCTGCATATTCTCCTCCTTTTGAAGTTATGGTGATATTTTTCCTGGACACCGTTCTCCTTCTGGCTGCGAGTCTCGCAATTCAGTGGTTGAATTGACAAACTGTTAGCTGGAAAATGAAGGGCCCTTTTTCCTGATTTTTCTATTAGCTTTGCTGCCGTAACTGGCAATTACTGAATTAGACGACAAGCATTCAAAATTATTACAGTTTTTTTTTGCTGAATCAAAATGTTTTTCCTTTAAGACGTTAGGCCGCAGGGTAGGCAAAGCATCTGTACCCATCCATCTTCGTCTTTCACTTAAACCTATTCTTTTCCTTTACCCAATCCTGAGATATGATGGACTACTAAACAATTTTCCAGATCTAAGGGAACTGCAATGAAATATTCCCCATAGAAAAATACTCTCAGCAAGGAGCTTCATAATGGATGAGCAAGCAAAAAAAGGAATATTAAGAATGATTCCTTACGGTCTGTATGTTTTGGGAACAAAAAATGGAGATGAAATCAATGTTACTACAGTTAATTGGATAACCCAATCTTCCTTCGAGCCACCCTTAATTGTGCTGGCTGTTCGAGGGGACAGTAAAACTCATGAATTACTGAAAGCATCGGGTGATTTTTCTCTGAGTTTTCTCAAGACAGGACAGAAAAAACTGGCTTTTTCCTTCTTCAAACGCGTGAAGCCCGAGCAGGGAAAGTTTGCTGGCTTCTCCTATTCCCTGGCGGAAAACGGTTGTCCCGTTATGGATGATGCGGCCGGTTTCATTGCGGGAAAGGTAGTTAAGCTGATAGAGCAGGGGGACCATTCCGTAGTCATCGCGGAAATTAAAGAAGCGCTTCAGTCTGAAGAAGCGAAAATAATGACTTTGGCGGAAACAGGAGCCAAATACGGTGGTTGATTGACTTCAATGGTTATTTTATCACCCACTCGTGTTTGACACTTGTCCTCGAGTAACTACAAAAAATAATAATTATAATGGAGGAGAGTCGCCATGCTTGGTGCAATTGCGGGAGATGTAATCGGTTCCGTCTACGAAGAATTTCCCATAAAAACAAAACATTTCCCTTTGTTCGGTGAATACTCAACCTTTACGGATGATACGGTTTTAACCGTAGCCGTGGCCCATGCCATTTTGAATAATGAAAATTATGGCAATACCATTAAGAGTTTCGGACAGCGTTATCCCGATGCGGGTTATGGTATGTCCTTTTATGAGTGGATGTTTTCCCCGTCCATGGAGCCTTACAATAGTTGGGGGAATGGTTCTGCCATGAGGGTGAGTTCTATCGGATTCTTGTTTGACTCTGTGGATTCTGTGCTGCTGGAGGCCAAAAAAAGCGCGGAAGTCACTCACAACCATCCTGAAGGAGTCAAAGGAGCACAGGCCACGGCTCTGGCTGTTTACCTGGCCAGAACAGGAGCCAGCAAAGATACCATCCGTAGTGAAATGCAAAAACGTTTTGGTTATTGGATGGATCGTACCCTGCGGGAAATCCGTCCAGAATACAATTTTACGGTTTCCTGCCAGGGTTCCGTCCCCGAAGCCATCATTGCTTTTTTAGAATCACGAGATTTTGAATCAGCCATCCGCAACGCAATCTCCCTGGGAGGCGACAGCGATACCATGGCCAGCATCGCCGGAGGCATCGCTCAAGCCTTCTACGGCGGCGTACCCGATGATATCAGGCAAAAAGTAATATCTTGCTTGCCCAAAGAATTTGAAAAAGTCCTGTATGCCTTTGAGGACAGAATTAAGTAAATCAAGAGCAAAAAATCTTATATAGAAGGATTCGTGGTTCTTCAATTTTGTGATTGGCATGGTAAAGTCAGCGTGAAGGATGCGCCTTTTCCGATGCCCTCACTTTGAACCTCAATCCTTCCATTCATTTCCTGCATGTATATGGCTGAGGTATGTAGACCAAATCCATGACCACCCCGTTTAGTGGTATACCCGTAAGCAAAAATGTTACTGAGTTCCTCCTTTAAGATACCCTGGCCATTGTCTTGTATTTTAATAAAGCTCTCCCCTTCAGGAGTTTTATCGATTTCAATGATGATTTGCCTGTTTTCAGGTGCATTACCTTGTAGCGCGTCTTTTGCGTTGTTTAAGAGATTGATTAAAATATGTATTAATTTTGATCGTTGGATCGTAATGGGAGGAATAGCCCTATAATTTTTTATGATTTTAATTTTGTAGGTAGAAAAAGAGTTTAGCTGCAATAACAAACTGTCATCCACAACTTGATGGAGAATCTCTTCTTCTTCCAGTCGAACTGAAACGGCGTATTCTTGCTGGGTGCGTATAACTTCCTTGATAAGATCAACCAGTCTGTTGATTGTTTCACTTTCTTTGATTAATAATTCTTGTTCTCCCATGAAAACCTTACCTAGTTCATTGTAAAAATTAGGTATTTGTTTTCCCTTGATATCTTGGGTTAGAAACTCCCCAAGATTGTTACGATTAGAATCCAGCATTTGGTTGACCCGGATAAAGGAAGGCAGTTCAGAATCCTTCAAGGATCTGGTGATCATCTCGGAAGACACACTCAAACTATTGAGGGTATTTCCTACGTTATGCAAAATACCTGAGGCTATCTCCGCCATTCCTGCTTGTTGGGCAGATTGAATGAGTTTTTGCTGCATCTTCTTTATCTTCTTCGTTCGTTCTTCGACCCGTCTTTCAAGTTCATCTTCCGTAGCTTTCTGTTCCGTAATATCGTCAATATTAGCAATACGATATTTTACCTTTCCTAAAGGATCTTTTACCGTTGTAAGCATGATACTAACAGGGAAAATACTTCCATCCTTTCTGATTTGCTTCGACTCGTAATGATGATGCTCTTTTTTATTGGAGGAATGCATATAATCAGGAATATTGGGCCTTGCTTCAGGGGCATATACCTCCTCAAGATGTTTTCCGATCAGTTCTTCGGTAGTATATCCCATCATTTTGGCAAAAGCGGGATTCACTATTTTGATATAGGGTGTATCCGAGTCACCCACCACAATGGGTTGTCCCGTAAGTTTAAAAATGTCCTCCCATTGGAGTATGGTCTCATCTGCTTTTTTGCGTTCATAAATTTCATTTTGTAGAGAATCGTGAGATCGTCTCAATCGCTCGATCATTCTTCCGAAAGATTGGGATAAATGTCCGGTTTCATCATTTCGATCTTCTTCAATTTGAAAATCAAAATTATCCCCCCTAATCTGTTCCACTTTTTCTTTCAAATTTTTTATGGGAACTGCGATAGATCTATTCACTAAAAATGAATTAATGGTGATCAAAAAAGCAATCAGTGTGACCAAAACAATGATGCCCAGGCCGGATTCATATTGAATGGATCTCATCTCCTGATGCCTAATTTGCTTAAGATGTCCGGCACTGGAAATCATGCTATGAAGTCTGGCCAGAATCTGTCCTTCTTGAATCTCTATAAACTCAGTTCCCAGAAGCTCCCCCTTCGACTCCCTGCTGAGATCCTTGAAAAGAATTCCAAGTTTTTTGTAGTTGCCTTTAATCTCCTCTACCAGGGATTTTTCTGACTCACTGAAGAACATGATATTGGAGATGAGTCCTGCAAAAGACTCATACCTCATGTTCCATTGATCGATCATTTGCTGCCGAGGATGCCTGATATAATTTTGAGTCAATAAATTGATTTCAAATATTCCCTCAATCAATTCCTCCACAGCTGTATTCTTTTGAGTCGATTTACTAACCTCCAATGCAACAAACCATAATATTCCCCCGACAATGAGAACAAGAAATAATGAAAATATTGTGTTTAGGTGCAGTTTAGTTGAGATGTTCATGAATCAGGCTATCGGATGATGCTAATGGCATCGGGATTGATAGAATCCAGTGTCTCAAAATGAATATGATCTAAAAAATTAGGTACATTCTCCAAGGAGTTGCCTGCCCTCTTTATTTCCCACTCGGCCTGATTATTTAAGATCGTCAATAAAAACTGACTGAGAGTCAGCTTAAAAATTAGGCTGGAACTGAGATCTTCCAACAGTGAAATGTCAATTTTACTCTGTTTGGAAACAATTTTTCTAGCTTCAGCAGGAGAGGAGAGAATAAACTTTGAGGCCTTATCCAGAGCCATCAGAAATTTTTTCAAAATGATAGGGTTGTCCTKAATATAGTTTTGTGTMGCARYCACAATAAAGGAAGGTGAATAAATTTCATCCGCATAAAAGACCTTGCTGTTGTCACCTAAAATGTTCTGAGCTTCCTGATGGGTTGGGGCCCATGTGACAATGGCATCGACACTTCCCGATGTAATGGCTTGCACTATTTTAAGTGGCTTTACATGTTTGCGAGTTACTTGATCCGCTATCATCCCATTCATGCTCAATAATATATCTAGAAAATACTCCCCATTTGACCCCATGGTCACGGCAATTGTTTTCCCCCGAAGATCCTGAAATGAGTTGATCCCATGATCTTTCCTGGCAACCAGAGCCAAATGATGTTCCGCTGTGAAGGTGGTGGCAATTATCGAGAGGTCATTCTTGGCAACCACTGATCGTAAGAAGGGTGTTTCTGAGGAGGCTGCAATATCGGCCTTTCCTTGAAGAATAGCATTCAGGTTGGCTGTTCCATGTGAAAGATTGAGGAGACTTACATCAAGACCTTCATGCTTAAAAAAACCTTTATTTTGCGCCACAAAAATTGAATAGCTGACAATGGAGGAGAAGGTGGTAGCAATCGTGACCTTCTCCAATACAATTGGTTGGGGGGTGATAGGCTCTTCACTGAGTTTAAAGGCAATCACGATCAACAATAATAAAAATACGGTAAACAATGTTATGAGCACTTTATTACTTACAAAGTGTTTCTTTGTATTTTCCATGATGATTCCCAATTATGATGATTTAAACTATTCTTTCAGGATTACCAAAATACAAGTGGCAAAAAAATATTTATCCATCCTCTATAAATGGCAGCAATACCTTAAAAGTACACCCCTCCCCCTCAATACTAGAAACCTCAATTCGCCCCTTGTGCTCCCGTATAATTCCATAACTGATGGATAAGCCCAGACCTGTTCCTTTACCCACCTCTTTTGTTGTAAAAAATGGATCAAATATTTTCTGTATTATTTCTTGAGGAATACCCAAGCCATTGTCACTGAAAGCAATGCAAATTTCTTGTTCTTCAATGGTGATTTGAATGGTTAACCTAGCCTCTTTTTGGTGAGTCAAGGCATCACGGGCATTGGCCAATAAGTTGATAAAAACTTGCTCTAAACGTTGAAAATCTCCTCGAATTACAGGGATTTTATCTGGAAACATTTGCACAACTTCAATGTTTTTATTTTTGAATTGCTGGTTCAACAAAATAAAACTTTTTTCTAGTACAGCACAGATATGAATTTCCTCCACCAGCATTTTGTCAGAGTGACGTGAAAAATTTCTGAGATGATTAATGGTTCTCATCATTCTTCCCGTGGCTTTTATAATTTCTTTGAAGGTGTCATAACCCGATTCAGAATCAAAATTCCGAAAACCTTCATCCGTTTCTACCTGAGCCCCGGCACGAATGTAAAAGAGTGGTTGGTTTAATTCGTGAGCAATTCCTGCTGCTAGTTCTCCGATAGAAGCTAGTTTCGCACTCTGTATGAGTTGAGATTGTGTTTCCTGCAGCTCTTTATTGAGTTTTTCTTGAAGCAATAAGGAGTTTTTAAGCTGTTGGTTACTTTTTAAAAGTTCAGCAGTACGTTCATGGACGCGGTTCTCTAAATCCAAATTTGCTTTTTCTAAAAAGTGCTCTACCTGTTTTATCTCAGCGATATTTGTGACACTCCCAACATATCCGGTGATTTCACCGGATGCATTGCGTTCGGCCACTGCCTGCTCAAGCACCCATATTGGGATATCTTTGGACGATTGGAAGCGATGTTCTAACTTAAAAGGAATATTGTTTTGGACTGCTTTCATCCACTCTGAAAAAACGTGTTCTTTATCCTCAGGATATAAACTATTCACCCACCCCTGCCCTAGAGCCTCATTCTGAGAGATTCCCGCAATTTTACACCAATACTCATTCACATAAATATAATCACCCTGAGCGTTAGTACGGAATATTCCCACGGGGGAAACTTTGGCTAAATTTTGGAATAATGCCTCATTTTCCTCAATTTTTTGAAGATGCTTTTGTGTGTTTTTTGCCAGATTCCATTTTTGGGTCAGAGCCAAAGCCATTTGAGTAAGGGTTGTGGTATTAAATGGCTTACTAATAAACATCAAATGATCGGTTTTTCCTAGTTTGGAGATGATTCCTTCTAAATCATAATCACTGTATGCAGTACAGATCACTACTTCAATATCCTCGTATTCTTGCCAAATTCTATAAATAGTTTCTACTCCATCCCATCCCGGAGGCATGCGAATATCCATAAAGAGCAATGCGTAGGGTTGATTGCAATGGTAGGCGCTTCGCACCATCTCCAAGGCGTCTTCTCCACGATAAGCATGATCTAGTTGAAAATGGAGATCCAACTCTAAACGTTGAGGATATTGGGAAGGTTCTTCATCCAGAATACTATATTTGAGGCTTTGAAACTGTTTCTTTTCTACTAAGCCAGGGGAGAGAATTTTAATAAAATCATCATGAATTTCTTTATTATCATCAACAATGAGGATGCGATTCGAATTGCTAACATTCATGAAGTCCTTGTTGTCCATCAACGGTTGTTTTTTCTTTTCTAAGGCAGAGCAATGACTCGGTTGCGACCTCCGTTTTTTGCTTGGTAGCAAGCTCTATCAGCTCTTTTAAAAAAACTTTTAAAACTATCCTCTTTTCGAATTTGAGTCACCCCGATGCTTACACTCAGCCTCTCTTTTTCAATCTCAGGAAAACAGTGTTGCTCGACACTCTTTCGAAGACCCTCCATCTTAATTTCAGCCATTTCAAGAGTACAATCGGGAAAAATCAAAACAAATTCATCCCCTCCCCATCGTGCTAAAAAATCACTCTCTCGAACTTGCCTTCCAAAAAGTTGTGCCAGATCAACCAACACCGCGTCTCCTGTGCTATGCCCCTTTTCATCATTGATTTTTTTAAAGTAATCTAAGTCAATAATTGATAAAACCAGGTTGTTGGATTGTCGCTTAAACCTGCCAAGTTCCCTTTTTAAGGCCTCTTCAAAGGCGATTCGGCTGGGAAGTTTGGTTAAGCTGTCTTTCAGAGAGTTTCTTCGTTGGTCCGTGGTAACGAGTCCAACCTTAATTTGTGCCACTAACTCTTTGGTATTGAAAGGTTTTGTAAAATAGACATCCACACCATTAGAAAGGCCTTCAACACGATCAACAATCTTGTTTTTTGCCGATACCATAGCAATATAGGTACTGGTATCCCCAATCTCTTGTCGTAAGTGTCTACAAAAAGAGAAACCATCCATTTTTGGCATTTGCACATCCAATAGGATTAAATCTGGTTTTACTTCCTGCAACATCTCCAGAGCCACCTCTCCATTTTCAGCCTCTGCTGTATTATAACCCTGGGCTCGTAGTAATATCCGCAAACCTGCTCGAACGTCCTTCTCATCATCCACAAGGAAAATCATCTTGCTCATCTTACCCCTGTTTTTATTTTGTTACTGTACAGCTGGAAATTGAACCCAAAACTTAGAACCTATATTTACAGCGGATTCAAAACCGATTTGCCCTTCCATTCTTTCTACTAATTCCTTGCTAATCGCCAAGCCCA
>NVSR01000083.1 GCA_002401295.1 SAR324 cluster bacterium
TGAATGAATTTCATACAACGTTGACTACTGTAAGAAAATATGGAGTATCTATTTCTCTAATTTTACAGGATATTGAGCAATTAACAAATACCTATGGGAGTTCACAAGCTGCTATTATAATGAATGGAGGTACTTCTTCTAGATTATTTTTGCCAGGAATGAGTTTAGAGAGTTGTAAAGAAGTAGAACGCTTATTAGGGCAAGCAACGATAGAGGATATAGACTTTTGGACACAGATAAAAGAAGCTCCTTATGGCAGGTCACTATTGACCGCTCAAGAGATACGAACGATGGAAAACGGAAAAGGAATTTTTGTTCATGGAAATGAATTACCAATTCAATTGGATATGATACCATATTATACCAATAGTAACTTAAATTGTTATACGGAAATTCCCCCTTTAGCTTTTATTGCAAATCAACAACAACCAGTAATTTATATCCCATTACCAATACTACCGCCTAGCAACAATTATAATCAAGGAGGAAATCATCAACTTCCATTCTTTGATTTATGAGTTTTGTGGGTCGTTAAATATCGTCTAAAACCAGTAGGAATTCTATTTTTAAGTTTTGGTGGTATTTTTAAGTCTCCTTTATTTAAAAGGTTAATGTAAAATGTCGTACAATTTTCTCCCTTAAAGAACCCCAAAATATTGTAAGAAGGGGTTGTTTGCACATAGCGTAACAAAGGTCAATTTTAGAAATAACATATCTACAAATCGACTTTTGTTATTATAAGAGGTATGGAAATTATAGCTACAAAACCTGCTACATTAGGTGATATAAATAGCTGACAGTCAAACTTAGGATGTGCTAAAAAGTGGCTGAAATTTTAATTTCCTAATAAATAGAGCAATGTCAAATTTTCTGGTGCTATTGCATGATTTTGTCTATAGTATGAGGCTGTATTTCGTAGGCTAGTACAATATAGCTTGATAAATGAATTACTCTTATCTGTTCCTTTGTGTACGATTGATATTGACACTCGTAATTCTCTTTGTACTATTCTATTTGCTAATCTAAATTTTTAATCAAAAAAGCAATGAAATGGATATTACAGATGTTGGTTGGGAGCATAAACCTCCTGAATATGAAACAGGAGACTACTGGTTTGATGGAAAGTTTTTCGTAACGCAAGGTGTCCAAGATGCTTTGTCAAAGGAAGAAATTCTTTTAATCTATGCTCATATTATAAATTTAGTGCAGCAAAAAGAAGGGCTAGATTATCTGCATGTTTTCCTTCAAAAAGAAAAAGAGTATAAGCTTTTCTTTATTGATCAGGTTACTAGAGAATCACTCCAAAGTGGAGAACAACCTTCTGAACATAACTATAGTACTTTGATGTTTGATCACGAGTACTAAAATAGTTGTTGAGAGTTCCTCTAAGAAGGGACTCTCTTTTATTAAAAAAAGAGGAGATTGTCATTTAAACAATCTCCCTGCTATTTCCCCACCAGAATAATATTATAATAATTCGTAAAAAAAATGAATTCGAGACCATTCTACACAGAGCAGCTGTTTGTCCTCATAGGAAAACTGTTTTACAGTCACATGGTAGTCTTCAAATAAATCCTTAGGACTAAAAGCTCCTAAATCAACGAGAGCTTGTTTTTGCTCTTTTGTGGCAGGTTTTAAACTGAACCAAAGTGATTCATAGACCTCTATCATTTGGAGTTGTTTGTAATCACAATGAACACAGTCGAAAAGAAATTGAACGTCCATATTAGCCTCGTTGCCCTCCTAAGATGAAATCCACTGCTTGTTGTGCTCTTGATGCTGCTCGGAAGATAAACCGTTTATCTTCTTCCATAGCTTGTATCCAAGTGGAAACATGGTCAGATTCTTCCTCTAATTGAGTCAGTTGTTCAATACCGACAATAGCGGTTAACATACAAGCTCCAAGCTCTCCAATGAGGCTTTCTTCTGTATATATTAGCTGATCGCCCAAAGTGCTGTCCATGATGCCAAAACGAGCAAGTCGTTTTATATTTCCTGTCCAATGAATCAAGTTATGAAACAGAAGAAGGTAATAGGTTTCTGGGTCATTAAATACTTTGAATTGTGGCAGAACAATATGATCTAGTACAGGATTATAGTAAGCATTTAGCTCTTCCTGATTTTTGATAATAGGTTCTTCTTTCATCGCATCTAAAATTAAATCACAATGTGTGATTACATCATTTCGATGCTTTTCTTCTGGTTCTTCCCACGAAAGACCATTGATACACGAAATGTTAAAAACATGATGTTTTTTGAGGTACGAAATTCGTTGTACTTCTTCGTGCCTTGCTTCCATTTGTTGTGCTTGAACGACAGAAATTAAATCTCCAGCTTGGTTTCTATAGTAAGAGTTAAAGTAGAAAACCTCATTGGATTTTGTTCCCCTCAACACGTTACCACCAAGCTTTTTAATTTGATTCCATGTCATGTAAAAAGGCACTTCATGAGAAGTCATTAAATTGAGCAAAAGCCAATTAATTCCTTGGTATTGGTGACCAGAATAATAGTTCTTAGCAAAACCGATGTAAGGATGTTTTAACGTCCTTCGCCAGGGTATTTCGCCTCGTTCTAGGTGTTTGATAATTTTCCTTGTAACCACTTGGTAAAAATCTACCCGTTTGGATTTTTCCAAGGTTGTTTGAGATGTTTCTTGCATAGTATTCTCATTTTTGATTCGTGAATTGGTAGGTTTGTGAAATAGCAAAAACAGACCTTTGAAAAAAGAACTGTTTGCTAGACTCTATCACAGGCTCTATATCTGCCGAAAAGAAAATGAGTTGTTTTATAAAAAGCTATAAAAAAGCCTCCAAAAATAGAAAAGAGTCCATTTTTGAAGGCATTTATATAGCTGTTGGATTAGTTTCTATACGCTTAAAAGCCTATAGAATTACTCTGAAGAAAAGCAAACCCAATTCAAGAAAATAGTTTTAGGAAAGTAATTCTGGGTTGCACTAGAATTCTTTGGTACTGCGGTTCAGAAATAATTCTGGATTTTGTTGTGGATTGGAGTTGTTTGTACTAAAAACTGTAATTGGGTTTGCTAGCTGAGTATACCTGTATATAAATATTGCGTCAAATGATTTTACTTTTCGATTCCTCAAAAACAGGATAACAACTAATCGCAAATCCAATCACAGTCTAGGTAAACCTAGTCCAATAACAGGTATTAGTGTTATCCTGTTATTAGGGACTGACTTGGGAGTGGTGATACCTAATTAAACCTGTAATTGAATTTGCATTTTAATTCTAAAGACAAAACAGGTAAAGTCAATTTTTATTGATAGTTTATGCTATGTTTCTTGATAAGAATCAAGGTGTTTTTTTATTGAAAAAGTGATTACTTTAGCTTCTATTCCTTCTTTATAGTGAGCCACCATAAAAATAATTTCGCTTATGAGCACATTTGAGTAGAATAGCATCTGCTCTTACTTTTTGTCAGAAAACAACACACAGTTATGTGTGTTTTTTTAATTCTTTACCTTCTGACAAATGAAATCCCTTATTGTTTTAAAAACACTCTACGCTGAAAGTACAGAAATTGGTTCTGGAGCTTTTGTTGCCTTAGATCAAGCTTCTCCTCCTATTATTAATTTATTAAAAAGGGCGTATCAATCAGACAACTCTACCTTAGCAGGAGATATTAATTACTTATTCTCTCTGTAGAACTGCCATTCTACAAGACAAGAGGTAAGAGCATAACAAAAAAAAGAGTTCCTTATTATACAAACTCTTCCATACCACAAACCAATCTCGTACTTTCTGCTTTTTCTTTCTAACAGAATACGTATTAGTTTGTCAATGTAGTAGTAACTGTCCAAGGATTATTTTTCAGTAGAATCCTCAAATCCTTCAGAGAAAAATTCTTCTAAATTAATACCGTGAATATGAATAAGTTTTAGAAATGAACTAAAACGTAAATCAGATCCCTTTTCATATCGCCCATATTGAGATCTTGATATTTTATTCTCATAGGCAAAAAATTCATAATTAGAATAACCTTTATCCTTTCGTAATTGTCGTAAACGTTCACCTAGTTTATTTAAGGTGTCTTGGATGAATTTTTCTTCTTCTGTCATAATACAAAAATGCGACAAAAGAACTTCTTATAGTACCTTTAATTTAGGGGACTAAATTAAATACACCTAAAAAGTGGCTTTTTTCTTTTAAATAAACTACCTTTAAAAGAAAAAGGCGAGTATGAAATTAGTTATGATTATATTGACTGCTATTAGTTTATTAGGTTTTTTTAATTCAAATGAAACTTACCCATCATATAAAACTAAGGTGTTTGTCCATTCGGACTCTATACCCAAAGTCCAGTTTTATGGGCTAACAGCTCATAAAATTACCACAATGCCAATAGAAGAAATTAAGCATTTTTGTAGCACTCATAATATTCCTTTGTCTCAATTTGTATTAACACGAACAAAAGCAAAAAATTATTTATTGAAAGAAAAAGCAAAACGTGATAGTATAGAGGTTGTTAAAATTTATGAGCGGATAGATAGGCGTTTAGATATAAATAAATAAAGTTTTGATGTGTGAACATTTTGGAAAAATTGAGAATAATACACCTTTAGAAAAAAAGAAAAAGGCTATTTCTAAGAATGTAATTATTAGTGAACACATCCATATTCAAGAAAAAATTAAGCTAATACACGATCAAGAAAGTCAACAAGAAATTATTGATTTTCTTGAAACTAATACAGAACTTACTAAAAAGCATAATCTCAATGATGTTGCGATTATTAAAGCTGTTTCTAATTACATTAGTGAGTTAAAAGAATTAGATCCAAATTATGATATATGGAATGATGAGTCCTTTGACCTTGATTCTATAATTGATACCTATCAGCAGCAAGCTAAAATTACCAATCAAATAGATTCTATAAAAAAAGAGAAAGAAGTAGCACTAAATTTAGATGATTATGTTCTTCAAGAAAAAGAAACGGGCAAATCAAATCTACAAATTATCCAATCAATCCTAAATCAGCAAACACAAGGTTCGTTATCCATTCCAAAGCATAAAATACACCAGTATCAAAAGATTCTTGCCTTATCTAATCAAACAGCCAATACTCCTGATCAAAATTACATACAGGAGATTATTAATAGTTCTGAAACCAGTTTATTAGATGAAGGAAGTTTTGATAATATCATTTTTCGAGTCTATGAAGATGAACGTATTTCTGATCAAACTAAAACAATAATCGAACAGCAATTTAAGATTAAGCCCATTCAAACAGGGGGTGATTTAAAACGAGCTTTGGAAGACAGAAACAAGTTGATTCTTCAACATGAGAATCAACTTAACCAACTAAATGATGAATTGCTATTTCTTGATAAAAAAGAACAATCTCTTCAACAGCAGTTAGATATTTTAAGAACAGAACTAGAATCATCATCTAACTTAGAAAAACGAGAAAAACTTTATCAGAAAATTCATCAAATAGAAATTCAAGTGAAATTATTACAGGATGAAAAAGAAGAGAAATCTGTAAAATCCAATGCTTTAAAACAACAAAAACCAAATGATAAGGTTGTTTTGAGAGAGTACGATGCAAAGCTCAAAGATGGACTTATTAACATTAGAAATCCTATAAATGGCAATTCTGTGAGAATTCCTATTCAGGCAGATAATGAGAAAATTGGGATGATTGCCAATAGTTTATTTCTACGACAAATAATAGAGCCAATGGGAGGGGAATGTTTGATTTTTACTGGAGAGCAGTTTAAAAACAATGATCTCCCAACTTTCACGATGTTGCCTTTTAGTAATGGAATTTTAGCTGCTTTGCATATAGGCAATTCTGGAGATATTTTAACCAAACCTGAACTGAAAATATTGGAAAGTCAGTTCAAACGCCTTCAAAACCCTAATAATTTAACTTATCTAAAATCTCCCGAAGAGGGGATGAAAGAAGATTTTAAGGCTTTAGGTTTATTGGATGGCTCAGTTCTTATAGAGCACAAGTTTTTGAATTTACTGGAGAGTTTGCATGGACAACCTGATTTGGAGCTTTTTTAGATTCCTATTTAACATAACAATAATTATAGGCAAAATAATATGGTCTTGAAATAAGTTCAAATTAGATGTGTAAATTTATTGGAAATAAAAGCAGAGAACAATCTACAAGGACTGTTCTCTGCTAAAAAAAATATTCTAATGGATAATAACTTTTTGAGTTAAATATTTCTGATTAGAAGTTAATTGTAACAAGTAAATACCTGAAATAATATCTCCTAATTGTAAATGAATAATTCTATCCAAGTCCGTTAGTTCTAGTTTTCGAGTATAGATTATTTGTCCAAGATTATTATAAATATGAATAGTGGTAACTTCTGTTAATGGAGAAATAAACTCAATCGTAAATTTCCCATTAGAAGGATTCGGGTATACTTTTGCCTGAATTAAAGGTGAAATACGCTCCACTCCAACAGAAGTATTTATGGTAAATGAGGTATCTAAGGAACAACCATCTGCATTGGTTATCGTTACAATGTAGGTTCCTGACATCAAATTATTCAGATCTTCTGCTGTACTTCCATTATCCCATAAAAAGGTGTACGGAGCACCTATTGGATCTAAGGTTAAATCAATTGCTCCATCAGTACAGCTATTACAAGATGTACTTGTGGTGTCAACAGAAGTTATATTGACCAAATAGGAGGTATCTATAACAGGTATAAATAAGGTAACAATACATCCATTCATATCCGATACCGTAACAGAGTAATTACCTATAGTTAGGTTAAAAATACTTTGTGTTGTATCCATTGTATTCCAGATGTAGCTATAAGGTGCATTACCTCCATTGGGAGATAAATTAATAGCCCCATTAGATAGGTTACAGGTAGGTTGAATGGATTGTGTTGTTATTAGAAGTGGATTAGTTACGGTATTAATTATAAAGGAGTCTATAATAGAACATCCATTAGCTTCTGTTACTGTTAAATAATGAACGCCACTATTTAAACCAGATGAATTTTGTGAAGTTGCACCATTAGACCATAAGTAGGAATAAGGTAATATACCTCCAGAAACAGTAACAGTAATACCACCATCATTTCCACATTGTTCATCAATTATAGAAGTACTTTGAATTCCAAATCCGTAACTTAAGTTCGGAATATAAATACTTTGTGAACTTACTTCGCATCCTATAGAATCCGTTGCAGTAACACTATATGTTCCTGATGAAAGGTTCGAAATGTTTTGAGAAGTGTCACTATTTGACCACAAATAAGTATAGGGCAATGTTCCGCCAGAAATACTTGTATTTATTAGACCGTTAGTTTGTAAGCAGGATTCAGGAAGATAATAAATTGAGTCTATACTAAGAGTAGCAGGGTGATTAGGAACACTTATAGTCCATACTTCACTACAACCTAAACTCGTCATCGAAATCGTTACCGTATAAATCCCTGATGAAAGTCCAGAAATACTTCCTGTCGTTTCACCTGTATTCCAAATATAAGAATAGTAACTTGGAACCCCCATAAAAACACTTAAGTCAGCATCTAAATCAATAGCTCCTTGTTCATTAGAGCATATTTCGGGAGTTATTGTTGAATCAATTATTGAGAAATTAAGAACACTTCTTAATATATCCACTTTAAAAGTATCTCTTATAAAACAAGCATTTTGATCTGTTATATATACAGTATTAGTTCCATAAGGAGCATTTGTTAAATTAGGACTATTGACGGTTATAGAATTATTCCATCTATAAGTATATGGTGGTGTTCCTCCTGTTGCTGCTAGGTAAATACCTCCTGTTGAATTTAAACAGTCATCTACATGCTGAATGTGCGCCCCCCCTATTCTGAGGTCAGAAGGTATACTTTGGACAGTATCTATATGAATATAAACACAACCAGCATTATCAGTAATTGTACACCTATAAATTCCGCTTAATCTATTAGATACATCTTGTGTTGAAACTCCAAACAAACCAATTGGCCAAAGATATGAGTAAGGAGCTGAACCTCCACTAACTGTTAAATCAATTGCGCCGCGACCTCTAAAACAAGTATCATGTGTGACTATACTAGAAACGAATAGACCAACACTATGAATATTGTATCGTTCTATTAATTGACAACCTGTAGCATCTGTTATCGTAACAATATAGTTTCCTGTCGATAAATTAGATAAGTCCTCTATGTACTGTCCATTACTCCACTCAAAGGAATAAGGCATTTGCCCACCTGTAACAGTGATATCAATCATCCCTGTAGAAGTACTGCAAGAGTCTTCTTGAATAAGTGTATCTTGGACAACCATTCCATTCGCATCATTAATTATTTCAAAATTTCCAGAAACTACACATCCAATTTGATCCGTAACTGTTAAGGTATAAACTCCATTCTCTAAATTGATTAAGTCCTCATTTGATATACCTGTGTTCCATTGATAATTAAGTGGTAGTATTCCTCCTTGTATATCAATATCTATTGCCCCATTTTTCATCCCACAAGTTTCATTTAAAATACTTTGTGCTTGGATATTTAAATTGCCACTAGTAGAATTTATTTGTACACTTCTTGAATCTTCACAACCATTAGAATCTACAACAGTTAAAGTATATGCTCCTGTAGTGAGACCATTCAATGTAGGAGTACCTTGTCCTGTAACAAATGACTTTACAGTGTCAGCATAAGAAAGACCTGTTATACTGATACGAGCTTCTCTAAAAATAACATTTCCTTGTCCATCTAGTAATTCATATCCAAATTGAGATTGTGAAAATGGGCTTAGATATTCTAACTTTATACTATCTCCTGTGCATACATAAATTGCTGCTTGTTCGAAGGTGTTTTTGACAAAACCAACTAATGGCGATACTGCAAAATAACCATAAGTAGAATTGTTAACGGTTATTTTTATCATCGGAGGATCATAGTTAACATGTGCCCAACTCAATGTAGTAAGAATAGAACTATTATTATACATGTTTAAAGTATAATTTCCGCATTCATTAGCCGTTGTTGTCCATGAATAATCGTAGGGAGAAGCGCCCCCTATTATTGATGCACTTGCCGAACCAGTTCCTCTATTACAAATGCTATTGGTTGTACCAATACCAAGAATTTGAAGTGGGATTGAGCTTTCTTGTAAATTTATATTATAATTAATAGAACATCCAATAGAATCACTGACGATACAGGTATAAATGCCAGAACTAAGGCTATCTATTTGAGCAGTTGTCTCTCCATTTTGCCAAATGAATGAAATTGGAGGAATTCCATGATCAACATTTAGAGCAATCAAACCATTTGATTCTCCACAAGTAGGCAATACAATAGAATCGTTAACAAGCATTTGACCAACTTGGTTTTGTACATTAACAGAATGTAATAAAATACATCCATTAGCAT
>NVSR01000084.1 GCA_002401295.1 SAR324 cluster bacterium
TGCCTATTTCTTGGAAATTTGGATGCACTCAGAGATTGGGGGCATGCTCGTGATTATGTGGAAGTAATGTGGCTGATGCTCCAGCAAGAAGAAGCGGATGATTTTGTCATTTCTACGAATACTCAACACTCGGTTAGAGATTTTGTCTCTATTGCGGCCCAGAAATTAGGAATTCCATTGCGTTGGGAAGGTGAGGGCGTAGAAGAAAAAGGTATTCACCAAGAAACTGGTCAGGTACTTGTTCAGGTAGATACACGCTATTTCCGTCCTACTGAGGTAGAAACCCTGTTAGGAGACTCATCTAAGGCAAGGGAAAAACTTGGCTGGAAACAGAAAACAACTTTTGAGGAAATGGTGACAGAGATGGTAAATAGCGACCTCAAAAATGCGGAAAAGGATGCTCTTTGCCAAAAAGAAGGATTTCAGACGTATAACTATCATTAATTAGATTAAATACAATTTTTACAGCCAAACCTAATAGCTGGTTTGGCTCTCTCCTCCCGCCTCAGCAGCTCTTTCCACACAGGATAAATAGAATTCGTACTATAGTGATCAGATTTAGGTTTGTTTTGGCATCATTACAATAAAAGTTCTATAATGATCTTCAATTTCACTGGAGATAAATATGGAATGGATGAATCATCAATTCTCAGACGATGAGATAGCAAGTTTAACCGTATTTCGGGACGAGCAAACTGATATTCGATTGAAGGTTCGCTTTATAGCACTGCTTTTACTTGCAGAAAAAGTAGATATCCCAACCGTTCAAAGAGTCATCGGAAAAAGTGAAGCCACCCTCAAACGTTGGTTCAATCAATACCAGAACAAGGGAGTTCGAAGCTTGAACTCTTTTCAATACAAACCAAAACAGACATTTCTTGATCAAAAACAACAGGCCGCATTAGTGAAATGGGTCCAAGARAAGAACCCTGCTTCCTGTAAAGAAATTCAAGCTCATATAGGAAMACTCTACAAAATTCGTTATTCCGTAGATGGAGTGAGAAAGCTTTTAAAAAAAATAGCTTAACCTTCTTACGTCCAAAACTGGTTCCTGGTGATCCACCCAGTGAAGAAGAGCAAAAAGAATTTGTCAGTCAATATCAAAAAATCAGAGCTAATACTGCTGAGAACTCGGTCGTTCTCTTTTGTGACGCGATGCACTTGATTCATCAAGTGCATCCTGCGTTTTGCTGGGGTTCCCCTAAGAATTCTCCAACCTTCCCCAGCAACTCCGGTAGAAAACGGATCAATATTTTAGGGGGTTATGATCCACAAACTCAGGGGTTTGTTCATTACACTAATGAGACAAACTGYAATGCYGAGTCTGTCCTTAAGTTTTATAATTTGATTTTGCAGAGATATCCACTAGCCCAATCCATCATATTAATCTTGGATAATGCACGCTATTTCCATGCAAAAATGGTCCGTGACTGGTTAGCAGACAAAAAGATAATTTGCTGCTTTTTGCCTCCTTATGCTCTGAATTTAAACTTGGTTGAACGTTTCTAGCGATTTACCAAAAAGCATCTGGTTCAGAATCAATACTATCCTGAATACAAAGTCTTCCGAGCTAAGGTTTTCCAATTTTTGAATCACATAGAACCCTATGTCGATGAACTGACAAGCTTAATGGTTGAGACGTTCGAGATAACGGCAAAAAAGGTGCTTGATCAAACCAAAGTCTGAGAACTATACACGCAAATTTGCGCCTTTTTCTGGTTCCTCCAGTTTATTCGGCAAATACGCGGTTCATATTAATAAATAAAAACTTTATCCATGTTTTATTTCAGATAATTAGCGTTTGATTTCACTAAATAAACATCTGCAAAATTGCGATTTTTTCAGCCTCCTCCAGTTTATTCAGCAAATATGCGGTCCATGTAAACTGAAAAAGTATCTTTTTCTACGTAATTTCAATCGATTACTTTCCTATGTCACTAACTGAATAGCTACCAATTTGCAAACTTTTCTGCTTCCCCTGCTTCCCTGCTGATTTGCTGGCTGCTTAATAGGTTGGAGTGGGCTACAAGCAAACTTTTCTTTGGAAGTACCTTTTGCATGGGAAGGAAAAAAGCAGTAATGTGTACATATGTATTGTAAATTTTCATAAGGAGAGTTGATGATGCCGGAAAAAAGATTACTCGATCAGGTCCGGGAAAAGATCCGCTTCAAACACTATAGTTACCGGACGGAACAAACTTATGTGTATTGGATAAAACGGTTTATCTTCTTCACCATGAACAATCCAAACTAGAATTCAATCTGCTCAAAATCGTTTTATTTCAACTCCCTAAGATCGGGCTAGCAATAGTGAGATCAAAGGGTGTAAGGGAGTTATTACACTGATTAATATTCCCTTTTTCACAGAGACATGAGGACTCTATGAGTTTTATCCCGATGGTGACACCACCCGTTATGCAGCCGGAAACAGCTTGGTGGTTTGTATTTCAAAACAATAAGCTGCTGGTAGAAGAAAAAGACGGATCCGTCACGATCCCGCAGATCAGGAACTTACAAGAAATAGGGATGACTCCCATTCGAAAACAGTATCTGGGGACTTTGGATGGTCAGCATTGCTATTCGGTGGAAGTTGATGAGCAGATGATGCCTCCCAAAACTATGGAATTCCGTGGGTTGCGGGGATTGTTTGAGTCTCTGGATAAAGATTTATGGAGCATTGCCGGTCAGGCGGTGCAGATTGTAGCTTGGGATCAAACCCATCAGTTCTGTGGCAGTTGTGGTCAGGCCACAGAAAGCATGGAAAAAGAGCGTGCTAAAGTTTGCCAACCCTGTAATTTGACCAATTATCCTCGCTTGTCCCCTGCTATTATTGTGGCAGTCCTCAAGGATAATAAACTTTTACTGGGGGCTCCAACCCGGTATGAGGGAGAAATCTACAGTGTGCTCGCAGGATTTGTGGAACCGGGAGAAAGTTTGGAGACTTGTGTGGCCCGAGAGGTGGAAGAAGAGGTGGGCATTCAAGTCAAAAATATTCAGTATTTCGGCAGCCAACCTTGGCCTTTCCCTAACTCTTTAATGATTGGCTTTACGGCTGAATATGCTGGCGGTGAAATCAACGTGGATCCAACGGAAATCCTTCATGCTGATTGGTATACTGTAGATAAGCTGCCTAACTTCCCTGGTAACGCAAGCATTGCCCGTAGGCTGATTGATTGGTTTATTGAGCAGCATCAGTAAGGGACTTGGAAGGAAAAAAATATTTCCTTCTGTTAATACCTCAATATATTAAATGTTTGAGTTATATGCTTTTCCAAATCTCAGTGAGGCCGCCACGTAGGGCTTATGGATCGCTACTTTTTTTTTCGAGTGGACTCAGATGACCTTGAACCTGATAGGTCATGGGGGTGAATCCATTAACCCTTTTGAACTCCCGGATGAAGTGAGGTTGGTCATAAAAACCTGAAAGATGCCCCACATCGGCACAGGATTTGATGTTTTTAAGTAATGTTCTCGCCCCTTTCACTCGCAAGATGCGGGTGAAATTCTTTGGTGCCAGCCCCACTTCCTTTTTGAAGATTCTCTCCAGTTGTCGTTTCCCTATATTGACAGCTTCAGCGATGGATGTGACCGAAATCTGACCTTTAGAGGCTTGGACTGTTTGGACGGTTGATCGAATAAATTTGTTGAGATCACTGGTATTGCTTAGAATGCTCAACAACCAGTTTTCAATGGCCATGACTTGTTGTGGGACTGTGACAGCCTGACAGAGTTGATCATAAATTCTGCTTGAGTCGTGTAACCTGATATCTTGCAGCGAATTGATGCTGTTATTCAATTCATGTACGGGGATGGGCATAAAAGGGTAGGCCCCTCCTGGTAAGAATCGAATGCCAATCGCATGCACTTGGCCCTGCATGCCAAAACGAATGGCCTGCGTACTGGTTCCATCCAGGAAAGAGCTGGCTTTTTGCTGCTGTCCATCGAAAAAAAGTTTTCCTCCCAGATTGAAGATAATACCCATCCCACCATCAGGATACAGATATTCCACTCGCCTCTGTCGCAAGGGCACAGCTCTGCGGATGATCCAGTAGCACTGCACATAAGGTGCTAAACGAGGAGAAGGGGCAACGCTTTGAAAGCCGAGGTAATCTAACCGAGGTTCATCAACTGGAGGCATAGGTCAAAGGAGCAGGCAAAAAAAACTGTTCGTTTTATCCAAAGGCATGTCGCGAAAATACAATACAGGGGGTTCAAAGTCACCTAGAATTCTCTGATGTTTGATGAAGTTTCTGAGAAGGGGTACTTTTTTTTATAGATAACGGAGCTGAAAAGATATGAAGCGTATATTGATTGTAGGCGGTGGTTTTGCCGGATTGAATGCCGCAAAGTGTTTAGGTAACGTCAAGGATGTTGAAGTCACCTTAATCGATCGAAGAAATCATCATCTTTTTCAACCCTTGCTCTACCAAGTGGCCATGGCAGGGCTGAGTCCGGCGGAAATTGCGGCACCCATTCGCAGCATGCTTTCAAAATATCGGAATATTAATGTTCTGCAGGAAGAAGTCCAAACAGTAGATCCAGTCAAGAAGAGCATCAGTACCAATGTGGATAGTTACAGTTATGATTATCTGATTATGGCTTGTGGAGCACGACACTCCTATTTTGGCCATGAAGAGTGGGAAGAGTATGCGCCTGGTTTGAAAACATTGGAGCAGGCGACGGAGATTCGACGTCGGGTCCTGACTGCCTTTGAAGAAGCTGAAAAGGAAAAGAGTCCCGTAATACAAAAGAAGTGGCTGACTTTCGTCATCGTCGGTGGGGGGCCTACAGGAGTGGAGCTGGCTGGTGCTATCGGTGAAATGAGCCGCTACACCCTGAATGAGGACTTCCGTAATATCGACCCCAAGTTGACACGAATCATTCTAGTGGAAGCCGGACCGAGAATTTTGCCTTCTTTCTCGGAAAAACTGACCAGCAGAGCCACACGAGATCTGGAAAAGCTGGGAGTGCAGGTTTGGACCTCCAGCATGGTGACCCACATTGATGAACAGGGCGTTGAAATAGGTAGCGAACGAATCCAATCAGCCACAGTAATTTGGGCGGCTGGAGTGCAAGCTTCCAGCCTGGGCGAAAGCTTAGAGGTTCCCCTGGATCGACAACGAAGAGTGATTGTTGAACCTGATCTCAGTCTCAAAGAGTATCCCGAGGTATTCGTCATCGGAGATCAAGCACACTGTGCCCACCAAAATGGAAAACCCTTGCCGGGAGTGGCCCCTGTGGCATTTCAACAAGGTCGTTTTATTGGTCAGAATATTTTGCGGGAAATCAAGGGAATAGATCGTCTGGAGTTCCGATATCTAGACAAAGGACAGATGGCCACGATTGGAAAAAGTAAGGCCATCGTAGAAACAGGCAGGTTGAAAATTGGTGGTTTTATCGCCTGGGTCGCTTGGCTGCTGATTCATATCTACTACTTGACGGGCTTTAAAAATCGGTTATTTGTCACCTTGAATTGGGCCTGGTCTTATTTGACCTTTCGCCGGGGAGCTCGTTTGGTGGTCTCCAAGGAATGGCGCTTCCACCCTGACAAAGCAAAACATCATCGTGATACCCACTCATCCTGATAAACAGCAGTGATGACTCCCTGGAGCATCACCAATAATCTGACCTGTCTCAAGGACCTCCAACCTTTAGAGGGCTACGGCCCTTTAATCCCCTCATTGCCTTTCTGCAAAACACTCCACCCTACAAGAAAAAAATGGCTCCGAACAGTCCGGTGAATATCTCTTACGGCCTTTTTTTCTGAGCAAGAAATATTTTGCATCTTGTTGAATTTTCATGCTATATTGGGTCTAGTTTTTTCCATAACACTGCTTGTTCCTTCTTTCTGAGGGGTACTGATGAAAGGCAATATTAAGAACGGATTTCTACTAGCCACCATTCTCACCTATGTTTTGTTGCTGATGGGGGCGCTGGTGCGACTCAATGATGCGGGTCTGGCTTGTCCTGATTGGCCACTCTGTTTTGGGCAGGTTATTCCACCTCCCGGTTTAGCGATCAGCCTGGAAGTCGGGCATCGTTTCGTGGCGATTATTTTAGGAATTTGTATTTTCTATCTTTGGTTGCGTTGTTGGTTGACTCCTGCTTATGCAAGTTATCGATTCCATGCAACAGTCTGTTTTATTTTAGTGGGGATTCAGGGGATTTTGGGAGGTCTGACAGTAACCATGTCCTTGGCTCCTTTCATTGTGGTTTTTCATATTTTAGGAGGTATTCTCCTCTTTATGATCCTGATGTACACCACAGCCCATCTTTATCAGCAGGAACGCATTGGTGTGGTTCTGGGTGAACTAAACTCCCCTGCATTTTCACAAAATATGATGGTGATGAATCTGATTTTTTTCATCATGTTGATATCAGGTAGCATCAATAGCAGTACTCATTCCGGTTTGGCTTGTTCGGCTTTTCCCGGTTGTGAGACGGGGCTGACTTACTCCAGCACGGATGGTTTTCAGGTGGAAAGCGGCGAATTTTGGCCGGAGGATTGGCGACCTTGGGTCCATATGTCACACCGAGTTGTTGCGATTACGGGAGGTTTGATTCTGATTGTTTTAACCGCCATCTATTGGTTGCGGCGGAATCCATTCTGGAATTTATTGGGGAGCAGTCTTATATTATTGATACTTTTACAGTTCACTGTAGGCTCTTTGAATGCTTTATTAGAAAAACCTATAATTATCTCAGCCTTGCACACGACCCTGGCGATTACGATCGCAGGAATTCTCAGTTTTGCCTATCAAAGGGGAGCTAATGGAAGTCAACGGATTTTACCAAATGATACCGCCACTCAACGCCGCACTGAATGGGATCGCGGCCTGTTTGTTATTAGCCGGTCTGCTTGCGGTGAAAAGCGGGCGTGATCGACTTCATATCCGGATTATGACGGGGGCTCTTGGGGTATCGACTCTGTTTTTATTTTTTTATCTTTTGTTTCATTTTGAGATTGGTTTTAGCCCTTTTCCTGGAACGGGGATTATACGGGTGATTTACTTTGTAATCCTGGTACCTCATATCATCATGGCAATCATTATGCTGCCATTGGTACTCTGTACGGTCTATTTTGCGGTGAAGAAGCAAATAACCAGGCATCGGCGGCTGGTTCGGTGGACGCTTCCTGTTTGGCTTTATGTTTCGGTCACAGGTGTTGTAATCTATTGGATGAATTATCATTTGGTGGATCGTATCTGAAAAATGCCCCTCCTCTTTGGGACGGGTGCATTCCCAAAGTGTGAACTCTGTTCATGAGGTAGTTAGTCAATTCCGGTAGAGAATCCCTCAAGGGCCATAGAGTAATTGAGTTGCTTCCCAGAGTTGCCCTATCCCCAAGCGAATAAAAGTAGTTATTTCTCCCCTTTGTCTCAAAGATGCTCCGTAGGATGGCGCAAAGGCGCAGCCGTGCCCATCGTTGACAGGAATTGAATGATTGATATTTTCATCATGAAAGAAGAGGGAACGAATAGTTTTTATATTTTTTCTTAATTATAACAGCTATTTACCATTGTACCTCGTTTCCATGGTGTGTAATGTAGGGCTGTTCCTTATTGTTTTTGATGGATTCATCTGTTGATCGATTCCTGTCAACGATGGGCACGGCTGCGCCTTTGCGCCATCCTACAAAAGAAGGAGGTGGATTTACCTTCCATGGATCCTCCTGATTTCAGAGTATTTATAGGAATCTCAGAAATTCCATAATACTCTATTCGGGAGGGTTCTAGACAACGTTCTACAACTTCACACTATTGGAATGCACCCTAATACAGACATGTCTTGGATATTTGGATTGTAGATCTTTTTATTCTCAGTGAAGCCACCACGTAGGGCGGTGCTAAGGTTTTTCAGTTGAGGCTATTTTCCTAAAATTTGGTAGCAAAAAAAAAATCCACTGCAGTATCTAAGGGATTTTAAAGGGGGGCAGAAGAAAAAAATGATACTCAATACAGCTGATGGAGATCTTCAATGGATGGAATTTTAAACTTTGAAATGTTTATTGTCGCGGCAATTTTACTAAACCTGACACCGGGAGCGGATACGATTTATATCCTCGGTCGTAGCATTGCTCAAGGAAAAATGGCTGGTGTGGTTTCCGTGATGGGAATTAGTACGGGAATTCTCGTGCACACCTTCGCAGCAGCTGTAGGGCTTTCCGCTCTTTTGAGCACCTCTGCTCTAGCTTTCAGCATTGTAAAATATGGTGGTGCCGCTTACTTGGTATATCTCGGTCTGCAAATGATCCTGACGAAAAGCTCAAGACTAAGCGTGAATACATCTTTGGAAAAAATCACTCCCTGGAAAATTTACCGACAAGGAGTGGTGACCAATGTCCTCAATCCTAAGGTTGCTCTGTTTTTCCTTTCCTTCCTACCCCAGTTCGTAGATCCCAATTATGGCAATCATATCTTACCCTTCCTCTACTTAGGCATCGCTTTTGTCATCACGGGAACTCTTTGGTGCCTAATGCTTGCGATTGGAGCCGCTCTGATCTCTGGAAAATTATCTACCGGAAATTCCATGGGACGGATTCAAAAAATTACGGGAGGTGTTTTCATGGGTTTAGGAGTTAAATTAGCTTTATCTGATGTCAAATAACTAACTGCTTTTAAAAAATAATTAACCACGAAGAACACGAAGGACACGAAGAAATTAAATAAAAAAAGCTATAGCTAGTCTCCACTGACCATTGTTGCTAAAAATACCTTCATGTTCTTCGTGGTGAAACTGAGGTTATCTTAGAGCACTATCAAAAAAGAAAGTCTTTAATTAGCTGGTTTTTATGCATTTTCGTTTGTTTTTATTTTCTCTTTTGATTTTGTTGTCTAGCCCTCTGTTATTTGGAAAAGTTGTTGCTGCTGAAAGTATAGAACTCACTGGCAAATTATCTTTCCTGGAGGATCAGGGACATAAATTAAAATTTGAGCAGGTTATCCAACCAAACCTCAGCAGCTTATTTCAACCCTCCTTAACCACGCATCTGAACTTTGGTGATTCAAATCAGCCTTACTGGCTGAAACTGGAACCTAATCTTGGTGATTCTGAGGAAGGAACCTATATTCTTGAAATCCAGTATGGGAAAATTGGGATAAGGAATCCATCATTAACGCATCCA
>NVSR01000085.1 GCA_002401295.1 SAR324 cluster bacterium
TCAACAGAAACCAGAACTGCTGCAGGCTTACCATGCCTTGTAATAGAGATACGTTTTCCCAAATAAGAAACCTGATTGACCAAATCCGTTAAAGAACTTCGGGCTTCGGTGAGTGAAACTTGTTCCATCAAAATGCTCCGCGTGGGAATGGGGGTCGTGGGAATGGGGGTCGCATCTTAAATATTCAATATTGCGCTATGGGATATGGGATGCACCTCTTAATATCGTGCTTAGAAGAGAAAATGAGGATGCAACCATCTTCATTTTACTAAAACTTTATTCGACCAAGCCCTCTGCTGTAATCTCATACAGTAACTATAATTTTGCCATAATATATTTGCAGGGGACAGAACTATCAGACTTACTGCTTATTTCATTCACTTAAGATGTGCCCACCTCTGCTAGGGGCCAATATTGAATATGCGACCCCACCTGTGATCCTTTGCTAAAGATTGAGTCCATTAAATGGCTGTCCTCTCTTCTGCTTTGACTAACAGTTGATCTAAGATGCCAATAATATCTTCAATCAACTCATACTCTTTTTTGATGACTATAGCCTCAATAATATCATCATCAAGGTTCAAATAATCATGCACCAGAATGTTTCGAAAGCCGATCAACCGCATTACCTTCTTATGGTTTTCATGAGATAAGTTCTGCCGTTGCTTGAGCTCATCAAAAGCCTCTCGAGAGCGACTGACTTTAACTTGATGGCTTTGTTCCAATGTATAGCGAGCAAAGCCAATCAAAGATTCAATCAAAACCTGTAATGCTCTTTCGATGGAAAGATAGTCTGTTTCCTCCCAGTCATCCAGACTCTTTGCCGAATATTCTCGCAAGATCCGCAACATTTTCTGCTGATGGCGTTGAATCTGTTCTTCGTATAATTTATCTCTCATAATCTAACTCTATCCTGGAGTAGATGGCATTCTCGGTACGGCGAACATGGGGGACATTCCGATCATAAAGACGTTGTCCTCGAATCACATTAAACTGAAGTGGAGCAGGCACCAGCTCAAGGTCAATGATACTAATCTTATCATAAGCCTTCGTCTGTTCTTCTAAATATGCCTCGACCTCCTGTGGACGCAGTACCCGCTCGATCCGATTGTTGATGAAATTATGAAAAAGGATAGCTAAATCCCAGTCACTATCGGGGCGTGCCGTATTCTGCGCCCTTGAACCATAGAGATAAATAGCATCGACTTGCCATTCTCTCTTAATCAATGCTTGAAAACGATTCAATAGTTGCTCATCTTCTTGTGTCATGGGGGCCTCTCCCTGCTTTATGAATCGGAAATAGTAAGTCACCAACTCTCTGAGAAATATCTAAATCGCCAAAAGAAGTACATTACTAACTTGAAAAATCCCCTAATTTCGATTTATGCCAATCAGAATGGAATTTAGGGTATCCATATTCGAGCCTTTAGAAGAGCTTGCCTAAATTTTACATACAAATAAGAGTAATATTCCAAGACTTGAGAATGTAAACTCTAAGGTTTTTCCTAAACTATCCACCATAGAAGAATATGCAAAGGCGGTTGGTTATAAGCTTCAGATCACCTTTGTGCCTCAATAGGATCCACCTCGCCCCCTAGGTTGATTTAAACTCATCGGAGAAGTCAATGGGATTGATTTCGGACATTGTTTCATAATAGACTTTCCAGTCTTTCTGTGGAATTGTCCCATTATTCACATGGTAACACTTCATATATCCATCCTGTATTCTCTCCTTAGAACCAATCTCAAGCCAAACATCATGCATTGAGTCCGGCGTCATGCTCTTTGTACCATACTGTTCACCAAAGGAGTATTCGAACTTCCAGGTTTGTTCCGCATCATTGAGCTCAAGATAAAAGGTTTCTCTATCGATGGCGTAGTTCGTCTTGGTATCTACGGTGAAAACCTGATAACCGGGATTGTTCCCAAAGATTGGACTTACTGCCGGGGTGATATGGTTGAAGAGCACCGGTTTATCCTCAGCATCATGGAGAACTCTAAAACTATCCATATGAGTATGACCACTAAACAGAATTTTCACATTGCTACCAAGTGCTTTAAGTTCGGCAACCAGCTCGGTGTAATAGTTCTTCTTGAGAAAGATATCAACATCGGCAGGATTACTGTAATCGTCTTTCTTCACAGTGGGGTAGATATTAATGCCCAGTGGTTCATGAAAAAGCAACCAAACATTTTTATCAGTACAGTCCTGCAACTCAGTCTTCAACCACTCAAGTTGAATCTGACCTTCATCAATCGCCACACCATCGGGGTATCGCGTTGACATGAAGGTGTTATTCAAAACTATCAAACTGTTATTCTCAAGCTGTGGAATAGAGGTAACATAATAGCCACCATCTTTGAATGTCTCAGGCAGTGAAAAGATTGGAGCATAGTTATCATGAACCATGGAGAGAAACTTCCCCTGAGGCGCAATTTTGTAATCACCATCAAAACTATCATCATTACCAAGAGTCGGATAGATACAGATGCCCGGCAAAAAAGATTGGAACTGCATGACCAAAAACTGAAAAGTCTTTGTAATGAACTCTTCAAAACCAGCCATTGTTTTGTCACTTGTTGCCTTTTCATAACTCCGCTGTAGACCATGTCCAAGAAAATCACCGGAGAATATGGCAAAATCGACATCCTCGACAGTGCCAACCTGCTGCAGAAAGCTCATGAGTAAAGGGTAGTTGGTATCTTCTCCGTAGCTACTGACTTGCTGGAATTTAGAACTTTCAAAAATATCCAACCACTCGTTAACGCTACTTTGCTCAAGTCGTTCCACGATTGAGGCATCGTAACAGGAATCAAAGTGAAGATCGGAAATACTGAGGACTTTTGCAGATTGTGAACCCATGAGCTCCCCCTCTTAAGGTATATATAAAAATGTTAATAATTATCATCAAGGAAACATTTTTTACAAGGAAAAAGTGGGGACTCATTATGTAATTTTCACTTGCCAAGCAAAGCCTTTTTCAGAACATAATGTTCACCCATTTGTTCTGCCCTTTGCCAATCAAGCTTCTCGTATAAGATTGGAATATCAGTGTAAACATATAACTCTTCTAATCCCTGATCGATTTCTGCAGATCTGATAAGCCTTGAAGCAATGCCCAGACCTCGACTTTTTAGAGCAACGAGTAATGCATTTATCCAGAACCCCAATTCACTTGCTGCAGGCTTTACGTACCAAGTAAAAGCTACACCACCCAAAAGTTTACTGTTTTCTATTGCCAATAATGGCAGTGGGAGCTTCAACCCATGTTTTGCAGTAAGAAGGGCGTCTTCCAGGCTTTTACTCTCTCGATCAAATTCCAGGTAGATGATATTATTTTTATGAAATATTAATGCGTCATCACATCCAGCCTCATAAAGAATATCCTCTAAATTTTCTTTCTCTCTCGCTGTGTTTGAAAGTACTAGTATAAAGTGATATGTGGACAGTTCACTCATTTTCACCTCCTTCGTGGGAGCATTGATCATCATGTTTCGAGATTAACTATTATGTAGAAGACCAAGTCCTATCAAAAATGGAATTAAACTTAATGGGGTAATCATAGATATTCTGTTGACTAGTGTCAACAATCTCAGCAGTAGTTCTTAGAGTGTCCTATTAAGTTCCGTTACCTATCCCGGCATATAGGGTCTAGGGATGGGGCCTTCGATTTTAGCCATAACCCGAGAAAACAGTATCAATCGGTTGTGATGATTTCCCTACTTTTTTCACTCGGGAAAGTGGAAGTGCTTTGCCCTGAGTGGAACGCCCATCCAGAACTATTTGGGTGAGCTTTATGCTTTATTTCGTTTCTTGAACCCTTCCATACATGCCACTTTGGCCAATGGACATAAAGCACTGGGTTTTTCCAATTATTTGGGTGTGCTGGATCTCTGGCAAGCATCAAATATTGTCGGTTAACGGGAGCTACCGTGGATCGCAGTCATCGCATGGGCCAGAAAAAAACGGTTTTCAGTTATAAATTGATCACCAAAGACACGATTGAAGAGAAAATTCAGGCCCTGCAAAAGGCTAAAGGAGAGCTTTTTGAAAATATCATCACCCATGACTCCAGTTCTTTGAAGAGTCTGCAGGAGTCAGATCTGGAATTTATTCTGGGAGGTGATTGATGGGCCCACTGGAAAGCTCCATTCCTTTCCCTACTGATTCATAACTCCTTAATAACCGGTATAGCTTTTTTACGTCCAAAGCCGAAGATGTATAGGCACTTGACTTATTATGTATATTCACTGAAATCGACGTCCTCTTTCATGAACTTACCACTAGCTAATAATACACGTTCTATATCTGAAATTATTTGAGTATTGTTATCTGGTGCAAGGATAAAGCATCCCCAAATATCATCATCTAACTCATACTCACCGTTTTCATATTGCCATAACGAAATAAATTCATCAGTAGCGATGGCAATTCTAAATGTATCCAACGAGGGATGCCTTTTGGACTTAGAATTTAGCCCCTTTTCTAAAAGTTTTTGAATACTAGGATAGGTTTCACTACGATGATCGCCCCAAAACTCTACTAACAGTTCTTTTGATTTGTATGCTGGGCGGACACTAAATTTTTCCATGATGTTGTTTATATATCGACAAAGCTTAGAGAGGCTGTAACTGACCTTAAAATTAAGTAAATTTTAGTTCCCTGCAATTTCTTTGGACCTAAAAAGGCCACTAAAGCCTCCATTGGAGCAACTGGCTGGATTTTTTATTTATGATACCCAAAATCAGCTAGATTATCATCTCCACTAATCTTAATGATTTGGCCGCCATGCTGAGAAATAAAGAGTTCTTTTAATTTTTGGCATTCTATAATTGCTTCAAGTTTGTCAGGACATTCATTTAACAGTCGGGTCTTTGTCTTTTTTGATTTACTACTGGATGGCCACTCTTTGCTTGACCAATATTTTACGACTAAATCTGAATCCGATTTAATTATCTTGATATCAAATCGAATTGCAATTTTTAGAGCACTGATTAATGCAATCAACTCAGCTTCGTTTATTAATTGATCATTTGTATTTGGATCTCCAAAGTTCACAAAGAAAGCCTTTGAAGCGATTCCTCCTAGTTTCTTTAATTCAAGCTCTACTAGGGGGAACATCGTAGAACCAATTTGTAGAGGATTAACTTCAGATAAAAACTTAGGGTAATTTGTAAGAATGCAATATCCAAATTTATCAACAAGTCTTGCTAAGCTATTTGCCTCACCAAAGCCTAGTTTCTTGCATCCACCTTTTGAACATCCATCAACCAATATTTCATCAATCATAACAATTTAAAATGGAAGTAAATAATTTAGAAATCCAACACTAGCATTAGTAATTTATGCTTTTAAGTGTCTCACTTTCATTGACACGTTCCGTCTTTCCCAATAAGAATTTCTCTTGCATCATGGATATCTATTAGTACCGCATCCTCTTCTGCCAAATATTTTTCTCGGAGTTTACGCATATGCTTCTTGATCAAATTTTTATCAGCCTCAGACAATTTTCTCCCGTTAATCGTTTTTAGCCTATGGCAAAGAGTAATAACTGTTTTTTCTTCTATCTTTTCATTTTTTAAAACCCGGTGAGGAGATTCATCGGGAATATGCCATAGTCCCCCAAAATTTACACCTCCCCTTGACCCTAAATAAATATCAATTATATCAGTACCAGGAGGTATTTCTTCCCAATCTTCATAACAATCCAACTCATCACTTTTTTCTATAGATAGTGATTTTTTTATCTCTTCTAACCCCTCATTGGCTAACTGAGAACGCTCTCCAGTAAAATATAAAGCTAATTTTATCCCACGATCTTTAAAGTCCTCTGGATCATTGAACAGGGCTTGAAGAAGGCTCTCTTTCACTTTTCCTGATCGGTTTACACGACTCTTTCTTCTTAATTTCCATCTTAACGAAGCCTCCTCAAGTACTTCAGAATTTATGTCTTCTGATTGCTGCCATAAACCATCAAACCATACTTCCAACTGGTTTAGAACAGATCTATCTTCAGTTAATAAATTTGCTTCAAACCATCCCTTTGAGCCTTTTCCCTCAAAATTTAGTCCATTAGCAGAGGCATTTGAGGAACCAACGATTCCCCTATTTTTCGTCCAATAAACCTTCGCATGAAGTTGAGGGTGATGCCTAAGATCAACCTTTTCATTTTCTTGCAATGTCTTAATAACACTGGGATTAGTAGCTCCACTTAGGAGGTTACAGATTATCTTAATTTCGTCTGGGCTATCATTGATTTCTAGTGAATCTATAGACCCATCTCCCCAAAATGCTACAGCAAACTTTAAACTAGTAGAGTTCTGTGTTAATTCTCTAATTTCTTTTGCCGTCTCCCTTTCTGTTAACAACTTCAACATATAAATCCATCATTGATTATTAAGTAGGAGGTCACCCTTTAGGAATCAGAGGACACGTAGGAATCAGAGGACACGTGACTTAATTGCATTAAGTCACCCAGCATAAGCTGGCTTGAAACCAGCTTCCACAAGCCGATTCCGTACAGCATCAAACTACTCAAGAGTGGTAAGTTCTCCTGTGTCATCCTGAGCGAACGCGAAGGATCTTTTTGAAAATCAGTTTATTAAAAGATCTATCCTTCTTACTATTCACAATTCAGTGATCGAGATGACAAGTCGCCGTTTATAATTTCAGTTAATTGGAAGAACTTACAATTATCGAGAAACTATAAAGACCCTCAAAGCATTTGATGATCTTTATAGTCCGTCATTGGCATACCATGCCACTGATAATGTGGGAAGAGTTTAACTACTTTTTGCAGTTTGACTCCATTGATGGCATGAATTTTTTACCCACACTATTGCTCACATTTGTTGAGGTTAATGCAAGTTCTGTTTTATAATTTAAAGGTTGATTGCCGATGGATGTTTGGTTAAAAACCACATCACCATCCATCGGTGCAGTACTGATTTAAACCTAGTTTTTACCGATGGTGGCGGAGAAATTTCTTTCCTTGCTCTTTTCTAATTTTGAGGGATTGAAGTTCGCTACAGGAATTACCAATTGTTGGAAGCAACAAAACAAGAGACACAAGCCACCCTGATTTTTGAGAAGATTAACAGGGATAAAGCTCTCTTTCTACGGATTGCCTGCACCTTACCGCAGTTCGATCCGGAATCTTTCGAGCATTATGAAGTCAACCGGATCGTTGCCATTCGGGACAAAGAAAAGACATTGCGGGTTTCACCGCTCAAACAAGGCTCCACTGCGGCGGCCTGCAAACAAATCGGAAAAAGTTTGAGGGAGCTGCAAGGCAACATGACCGGCGCGCTGCAGGATCAATACATGCGCGATGAGAATCTTTTTATTATTGAAAAAGTTTGCTCTTCAACTGGCAGCAGGAGTTAGAGAAATTCGCCCCTCAACTGACGGTTTATACTTATTCTCAAGAGCAGCAAGATCTGGAGAGAGCAAATGAACACCACATTATCCTAACCACTTATGGATTAATCCGGCGGCGTATTCAGCATTTCAAAGAGCAGAGTTTTCACTGTGTGATTCTGTCGGTTAACGGGAGCTACCGTGGATCGGGAGGCGGAAGTGGCAAAATTCCAGGAAGACCCGCAGTGCAAAGTTTTTCTGATGACCTTAAAAGCCGGGGGTATGGGCTTGAATTTGACGGCAGCGGATACCATCTTTATTTTTGATCCCTGGTGGAATCAGTTCGAGGCAGGATTCCAGATACGCTGCCTTAACTAAACTCTTTGTAGATTTCCCGTCGATGACCAACTCGGACAACAAGAACAATCAGTTCCCCATCCAGTATTTCGTAAATTATCCGGTATTCTTTGAATCGAACGCGATAGTACACCTGCTTTTTACTACCTTTCAATTTCTTTACACCCTCAGGACGAGGGTTTTCCATTAGGCTATCAATACAATCAACAATTTCTCGGACAAGTGTTTTGGAGCGTAGCTTCTTCAAAAATCGCTCAACAGCGGGTTTGTACAAAATTTAATAAGGCATAGTACTACAAACCTAGCTTTCTTTTCAGATCGACACTGGACATCCTTCCTTTTTCCAACGCAGCTTTGTCGGCTTCCCTGATATCAATTTGATCTTCCATTCTCTCCAGAAACTCAGCCTCTTCAACAGAAACCAGAACTGCTGCAGGCTTACCATGCCTTGTAATAGAGATACGTTTTCCCAAATAAGAAACCTGATTGACCAAATCCGTTAAAGAACTTTGGGCTTCGGTGAGTGAAACTTGTTCCATTAAGTATCCATGAGAAAATGTTTAAAAAGCTTAAAATATGTACAGATTGTGCAAACTATACAAAATCAAATCAAGGGTTAATTGTTTTAAAAAGCGCTGTATCATATAGGTCTGCTTCACAATGCGCATTGACTGGATGCACCCCCCTTTAGGACTTGTAATGCCAAGAGCAAATCGTTTTTTCCTCTCCACCCACTGGAAAAAGAGTTACCGATTGCTTTTTTCAACTCTCTTTTGTGGAGGAATGAGCCTATCTGATTCTTGTTGATCAGCAGGATCAATACGTGTGCGATGAGAATCTTTTTATTATTGAAAGGGTGCTCTTCAACTGGCAGCAGGAGTTAGAGAAATTCGCCCCTCAACTCCAGGTTTATACTTATTATCAAGAGCAGCAAGATCTGGAGGAAGCAAATGAACACGACATTATCCTAAGCACTTATGGATTAATCCAGCGGTGTATTCCCTATATGTCAGGGTAATTGTCGTGTCACCTGATTGACTGTTAATGTAAATTTTGGGGTGACAGGATGAGTGATGAGAGGATATTCCAAAGAGAGAAAAGAGGCAGTACTTCAGAAGATG
>NVSR01000005.1 GCA_002401295.1 SAR324 cluster bacterium
GTGATATAAGAATCAAGAATCAAGAATCAAGAATCACCACGAAGGATAGGGTGATATAAGAATCAAGAATCAAGAATCACCACAAAGAATACAGAGAGAATAGGAATAGGAATAGGAATAGGAATAGGAATAGGAATAGGATATAGCGATTTTTTTGAAGAACTTCCAGGTCGATATCAGGAGTGTGGGATGAGGCTAAAATTAAGGTGGGGGATCAACTATCTAGAGTGGGAGTTGCTTACCCCCATAGCGGAAGCTAGGGGGTTGGCATTCATATGGTAGTCAAAGCAGAGGTCATATGGGATGGTACCCCGTGGTGAGCTTTAAACCGGCAGTGTGGGGTCAATAACTCTTGCCCAGTCACGCAGGCCACCACGAACGACCTGAACATTAAAGCCTGTGGCTTCCAATAGTAGTAAGCCCTGATGACTTTGTGTTCCATCTTGGCATAGTAATAAGGTATGTTTTCTCCCTTCCAGCTGAGGAATCTTCAAACTCAACTCACTCAGAGGTATATTGATGAACCCCTGAATAGAACCTCGATTGTACTCAACAGGAGAACGAAGATCGATTAGTTGCAAGGTCTTTTTACTCCTAATCAAGTCACGTGCTTCGATTACTGTAATTTCCGTATCCATAAAACCCTCTTAAAATTGGCGAACAATCCTTATATTGCAACCAAACATCTACTCGTCGGCTGGAACTGTAATGGTGATAATGGTACCTTTCTCTTGTTCAGATCGGATCATAATGTCTCCATGTAATGCTTGCACCACTCCATGGACGGCGTCCAAACCGACACCTCGGCCTGAAATTCCATTGACGATCCCTTTTGTGGAATATCCGACCTTAAATAACATTCCCAAAATTTCCTCATCCGAAGCCGCAGCTGCCTCTTCTTCTGTCAGGACCTTTTTACGAACAATCGTTTCCTTTAATTTATCCAGATCAATGCCTCGACCATCATCTTCAATTTTGAGTATGAAGTTATCCTGCTCCCAACGGACTTCCAGGCGAATTTTGCCTTCCAGAGATTTCCCTAGAAAAACCCTTTCTTCCATACTTTCCAAGCCGTGTTCAACGGCGTTGCGCAACAAATGAATCAGGCTACTAAAGAGGTCTTCAAAGCGATGGTAATGGATTTCGAGTTCTTCCCCAATCACCTCAACTTCAACCTGTTTACCCATGCGCTTCCCTAAATTCTCCGCAATCAAAGCAAACTTTTTCAAGATTAACTTGGCAGGCTGCTTTTTCAAGTTATCTAGTAGAGTAGAAATCTCTTGAGTACAGGAAGGGGAAATTTCATCCCAAAGGAATTCTTTGATCCGCTCCAATCTTTGTTTGGTGATCTGGGCCAATTGAGGATGCTTAGTGAAGGGAGTATAATTTTTTTCAAAGACCTGATCTAATTCATCGAACTTCTTGTTTAAGACCTCATCCAGAATTTGCTCTTTGAGCTGCACAATTTTAGTTTCCGTCACAGAATAAATTGCCTTGTCGAGTATTTGCTCATCTGACAGCAAGCTATCCAAATACTTGGAGTGCAGTAATTCAAAACAGGCTTCAACCTGATCTGTCTGTTTTTGGAAAAATTGCAGTTGCTCTTCCTCCCATTTTTTCTCTTCCAGCTGTTGTTTTTCCAAAACATTCAACATGCCTTGAAGCAAATGAACGATTTCATTCATCTCAAAGACCTCAGCACCGCTTTGCAAGGCACTAATGCAACGTAGAATAGTAGTGGATTGTATTGTTTCCAGCTCTTTACCCAGTTCCTCTTGCAGGGCTTCCAAAAGCTGAATAGCAGTTTCTTTGAACTGGAAGTAGCCAGTAGCATCCATTGCCACCTTGAGAATCATCTCACTCCGTTCCTCTTCCAGAGTGATCCGGTCAGCCAGTTCTTTTTCCTTACTGATATCCGTCATGATCACGAGGATACGGTCCTCATCCATGGATTGCGGCGATTGGATATACTGATAGGCCAAGGAAAAGGCATGATGGGTTAAGAGCAATTCATTGGGTAAGAGTTCCGTCAGGACATCCAAGTCCGTGATTCTCAGAAAGACCGTTTCCAAGAGGTCCTGTAACATTCCGAGATCTTGATCACTTTGGAATCCTGCAGCGTTGACATTGGAGGGGGTTCCCCATTGAAAGAGAACTTTCAGAGCATCCTCTCCCACTAAAGGCTTCTCAAAGAACCTTTGGGTGGTCTCAGCAAAATCTGGTTGAACTTTACCATTCTTATCAAAAGCCAAAAAGCCCTGATTACTGTTTTGTAAAAGAATTTCTAGATTTTCCATGTGCCGCTGCTCTGAAGATTCTGGTGATATAGCCTGGCTATGATCCGCTTGTTTGAGGAGTAAAAACGACGCTCGCACTCATTATATTAAACGTTCTTAATTTTTTATAGACGCTTTAGAAGTAAAGAGTCAAACAAACCATTCATCTAGCCTTTTTATTTCTCAAGAGCCCCACTGGGCCCTGTTTCAAAAGAAGGTTTTAGGAAATTGCTCAACTTTTTTTTTGCTTTTTTTTTGCTTTTTTTATCTTGTTTTTATAAGCTTTCCCTAAATAGACGTAAATTTTAAAGTTTCACCCTAGCCAGGAGCTTGCTTTGTCTGTGGATATTATAAAAGTAATCAGTAACGATCATGAGCTGGACAAGTACTCCGATCCCAACCGGCTCCGCGAGGAAGCTGTTCCCTATATTGGGCAACCTAAAAAACATCCTTCTGATGCGGGAAAAATTTTCTTGCGGATGGACCCTCTCTCCAGTCAAGGGCAGGTGTTGGAATTTAGGACAGAGGATGTGGTGTTTGCAGAGGAGATGAATACTCTCACCAGTAAGAATGGGACCTCTTATCGCATCACTAAGATTTGGGTCCGTAAAGGTGCCGTTGGCATCAAGTTAGAACCTTTTTCCGTCATTGATTTATCCAGTGCCATTGGTGATCATTTTAACTTCTAAACTCCCTCTTTCGTTCCCAAGCTCTTGCAAGGGAACGAAAGGTAGCGGGGACTCGCCTCTTATTCCCCTTCAGCTTCAAAACGAAAATTTTGGAAGAGATCCACATATTGCTGAGGCATAATATTCTCAGGTCTTTTGTTCTTCAAGGCTTCCAGTGTATCTGATGGAAGTTTTTCGTAAAATTCCGGGTCCCACTTTTTCAACTGGCTCAGGAATATTTTACGCCTTTGATTGAAGGCCTGCCTGACGAATTTGAAAAATTCCTTTTCGTCCTGAATCTCATGTGTGCGGGGACGCAAACGGATCACCGCGGACTCTACCTTTGGTGGAGGGTTAAAACAAGTACCGGCCACATCACAAATCCAATCCGTCTCAAAGGTATTGCCTGCGACAACAGATAAAATACCATAATCCTTAAAGGGTTTTTCTCGTCCAGAATGACAAACTCGTAGAGCCAGCTCCCTCTGTACCATAATGGTAATGGAATGAAAAAACCTGCGATACTTCACAAATTCAAAAAAGATCGGTGAAGAGATATTGTAAGGCAGGTTGGCAATGACCTTATTTCTTTTACCCTGTTGGATCAAATCCATCCAATCTACTTGCAGAATATCAGCCTCAATTAGCTTAAAGTTGGGATAATCCCCGAACTTCTCTCTCAGGTACTCAGCCAAGTCTCGATCAATCTCAACAACCGTTAAGGAGGCACCCGAGCGCAGGAGGGGTTCAGTGATGGCACCTCGTCCCGGCCCGATTTCAATCACATGGTCTTCGGGAGTGAGGGAACCACTCGATATAATCTGGGCATTGATGCTCGAATCTATTAGAAAATGCTGACCAAATCGCTTCCTGGCAAAGGGGCGTTTATTATTCATGGAGTTTAGCTTTTTTAGAGGTTACTTTAGCCATCAGGCGGGAGAAACGTTTCTTGAGGCGTTCATCAGAGATCTGACGAGCCACCCATTGTGCCTGGTGAACTTTGGCTGGTATTAAGGAGTTTACTTTTTTTTGTTCTTGAACATCTGCGGTATATTGAGATTCGCGTTTTCTGATAGGACCGACATGGTAACGAACTTTGCGAACGATATTTTCCCCACAAATTTCCGGTGAAGAAATCAAATCTAAAATCCTTCCTTCGAAAAATCGTAAGTGATGGGCATAGGCGGCATCTTCTACCAGAATGGTCAGGGTTCGGTACTCCAGCTTTTGCGGTATGGTTTTAGTCGNCAGTGGACCACCGATGATCACATCCCAATAGCGATAGATTTTACTAAAATGGAGCAGATCTTCCCGATTATTCTCCACCAAAACCTTATCCACCACGGCTTCAACTTTATAAAAGTCAAGATCGGGTGTGAAATCAATCGTCATAAGGAGATTGTTCTGAGTAATTCGCGAATTTGGTATATTTTCCGATAAAAGCCAGACGAATCATACCCGTAGAACCATTTCGATGCTTGGAGATCAAAATTTCTGCTGTTCCTTTGTCGGGGCTGTCTTCATTATAGACTTCATCTCTATAGATAAACATAATAATATCAGCATCCTGCTCGATCGCTCCAGATTCTCTCAAATCTGAGAGCTGAGGGCGTTTGTCAGTTCGATTTTCTAAGGCACGGTTGAGCTGGGAAAGGCAGATGACAGGTACATTTAGTTCCTTGGCCAAGCCTTTCATGGATCGGGAAATCTCGGAGATTTCTTGTTCACGAGGTTGATTCGGGCGGTTTCCTTTCATCAACTGCAGATAGTCGACCATGACCATGGCAACACCATGCTCATATTCCTTGTGCAACTGCTTGCAAATAGTTACCAGCTCATAAGGAGAGAGGTTGGTTGTATCATTGATATACACCGTAGCTTTGGAAAGAGTATCCGTTGCCATGGCTAACTTATCCCAGTCTTCCTGCTCCAGGTTACCCGAACGGATACGGGAGCTATCAACCTTAGACTCCGATACGAGCATACGAATGGCCAATTGCTCCTTGGACATCTCCAGACTGAAGACCAGTACAGCACCCTTAGCATCAGATTTGGTTGCTACATACTGCGCTATATTGAGCGCAAGGGCTGTGTTGTGCACACAAATATCATTCGCAATAAAATTGTGCGTCTCCGGGATGGTTAGATCGTAGACTTGTTGTTCCCCTAAAAACTGAATGGAAACAATTTTATCCCAGTAAACATCACTCTCTGCAATACTCAAGAGTTCAGAGTGATTCAGGGCCTTTGCCAAAGCCGCCAGCCGTCCTCTTGAAAGGGCTCGTTTACCCACGTGAATGTTCGAAGTTCCCTTTAAACCAGCTCTAGTTACCAAAGAGTTCCAAGATTCTTCTCCCTTTGCTTTTTCAAGGATTTCCCATACTTCCAGGGGGATCAGATCTGTATTCGTGTGGTAGCCTTTTTCTTTCAACTGTTTTTGGGCCTTTTCAATGGCGTCTTCTTTCCCAAAAACCCCAATTTCCCTGAAAAAAGTTTCCATAGAATGGGAGTCCGTCACTTCTATTTGCCATATAGTACGATATTCACCTTGGTATCGTACCATGCGCTCTCTTAATTTTGCGATCACTCCAAAACGAAGTAAGAGATGCTGGACTTGCTTAGCTAGCTTCTCGCTAACCGAAGCATAACCAATTTGACACTGACCACTTGCAAAAACGGAGACCCAACCATCAGTGGCAAATAATCGATTCAAGAAAAGGGATAATAGACTTTTCTCTAATTGAAAGATTGACTTGGGAATAGATTTTTCATGGGCATTTTTCCCCCAAATACCAATTTTTCCCAGCCATAAAGTCAGGCTATTAGGACTGTTTTTACTAAGTTTTTTTATGTCGTAATTCGTCAATTCATGGGAATCAACCTGAAGAAGCGAGCATAACTTGACGTAGTCTTCTGCATTGGGGACCAAATTACCTTGTATCCAGCCACTGATCAGAGACGGGCTGACTCCCAATTCACCTGCCAGTGCTCGACCGGATATTTTTTTTCCCCTGATAGTCTCCTCAAGACGCTTTGCAAAGACACTTCGTTGACTTTGCAACCAATCCAAATCTTTGGAAACAGATAAAGTTGGCGTGCGAGTTCCACCTGAAGTTTCCAAACAGACCTTAAGTCCGGGAAAGTAGGCAAGGGACTCTGTAAAATCATCCCTTAATTTCTGATCATTATTGGTAAATCGTGGATTTGCATTGGTCAAGTTCCCATCACCAATCAAATAGGCCAATAGCTTAACTTGCTGTTCAGGAAGTTTGGCCTTGCCGAAAAGTTCTAGTTTTCTAGGTACCGCAATGCGATCTCCAGGCTCCAACTCACCCAAATGTTTCCAACCATTCAACGTTAGATAGGGATGAGTTAAGGTCGTTTTGATCTGACGACCCAACTTGGTGGTAACTTGAAAAACAGGCTTGATCCCATCATCCACAAAACCAGATGGTTTGGTCAGTTGAAATTGCCACTTTTTGTCCAGGGTTAATAAATCAGCATCCTGTTGGTGATAGATTTCTTCAATCGTTTTCACCTGACCATCAGCTAAGAGAATTTCGGCCTCGGCAGACAAACATTTACCCATGGAAGGACGAGCGGCCAGGATAATTAAATCTGAAGGTTGCAGGCCGGAGGTCATTTTATCCAGATCAATAAAACCTGTGGGGAGTCCCGTGATTTCATCCGTAGTATTAGAAATTCTTTCTAAACGCTCGAAACTGTCGACTAAGATGTCGCGGATATGCCGGTAGTTTTGAGAGGAGGTACGGGTGGCAATTTCTGTAATTTTATTTTCCGCATCGGCCAGCAATTCTGTAATATTCTGCTCAGGGTCCCGACTTTTACGAGCGATCTCCGTACTGGTGGCAATCAACTCCCGCAGCAGTCCATATTCCTGAACAATTTTGGCATAATAAGGAACATTTCCCGATACAGGAGAACACTCCACCAACTCGGATAAATAAGGATAACCTCCGGCCTCCTCCAACTGACTCAGGGAACGTAACTGATCTCCCAAGAGAATCTCATCAATAGGCTGCCCAAGGTCCGCTAATTCCAACATGGCGCGGAAAATATGCTGATGAGCAACGGCATAAAAAGAATTGGGATTCAAGAGGCTGGCTACATCAGAGAGGCTGTCGTTATTATAAATAACAGCACCTAAAACAGCCTGTTCCGCTTCATGATCGTGAGGGATATTTGCAGTAACCGCGTTATTGGACATGGACATGGAGTCTTAATAGGAAATTCGAAGCAAGGGATAATATCAGGAACTTTTTCTACCTACCATCCTTGTCGAAATCTGTGAATTTAATATTTTAATAGGCTGAATTAATTAGTCTAAATATACACTTCAAAATAAACATTTTTGTATTTGTTTGATTTTAAAATTCAATTAATTTTCCTTACCAACGTAATACACTGATTTTCAGACGGCCAACATGGCCTGTCATCACAGTTTCCTACCTCTTAACGGGGTAGGTCAGAATGACCCAGTTTTACCACAAAAATAAGCTATTTATCTGTTTTTATTTATTATCTATTTTAGGGCACAACTTCTGCAATTGACTATGCGGAATTCGTAACTATCGAGTAATTTTCTAGAACTCATGACTCTCGTGGTAAGAACAGCAGTTTCATCTCTACCACACACCCATAGCTTGGGCGATTGTCTTTAAGGGGGAAAACAATGGATCAGACAAATCAACATTACATGCAGGCTGAGTTGTTAACACTTTTACCAACAATGGATGTGATCGAAACAGATCTGGAAATGTCTCTCTGTATGAAAATGCCGGGAGTCGAAAAAGATGCGATTTCAATCCAGGTGAATCAAAATATTCTGGAAGTACACGGCCAAATTTTAGCACAGCAATCCAATGCCTCCTCGAAACGTCCGGTTGGTCGTTACAGTCGAAGCTTCCGTCTGTCTGACTCGGTAGACGCATCCAAAATTGCGGCAAAAATGGAATCGGGCAGTGTGACACTGACCTTACCCAAAATAACTGAAGCAACCATGACTCCCAGTTCCCTCATGGTTCATTAAGGAACAACAAATTAACTAAGTTGTTTCGTTATCATTCAATCCTAGTTCGATATCCAAAAGAAGATGATTGGCTGCTATATATGCTAATTCAGATATCCGAATAGACAGGAGAAGGTTTTAAAGTATAGAGTTAACTTTCATTGAGTTCCTCTTCACCTCATTCCATCTTTTTGAGTATGTTGCAAAAGATCACCAATGCTTTTTTCCTGCAGCTCTTTAAAGTCCCTTGGGTCAAGAAATACTGGGCCAAGAGCTTTGCCGCGATTGAAGCCGATCATATCCCCTGGACTCCCCTGCAGAAGCCTCTATCCCAATGTAAAGTCGGGCTGGTAACGACATCAGGTATTCATTTAAAAACAGATACCCCTTTCAACATGCAGGACCCTGACGGAGATGCGAGCTTTCGCGTGATTCCCTCCAATGCAAATCAGGAAGACCTAAAAATCACACACAACTATTACGATCATCGGGATGCCGATCGTGATCTCAATGTGGTGGTTCCCTTAAAGGCCTTGATGACTTGTCAGGAAGAAGGGTTGATCGGATCTTACTCTGAGAATGTATATAGTTTTATGGGGCATATTCAGGGACAACAGCTCAACAGGCTGCTTCAGGAAACGGCTAAGCAGGTAGCACAGCATTTTAAAAGGGAACAGATTGATGTAGCGATTCTTTCCCCTGCTTGAGGTATTTGTAATCAAACGGTCGGTTTGATTCAGCGAGAGTTAGAAGAGGTGGGAATCAGTACAGTAGGAATTTCAATTGCTAAGGATATTAGCCTGAAGGTCAAACCCCCTCGCACTTATTTTTTGAAGTATCCCTTTGGCCATCCCTTTGGAGAGCCGGGCAAGAGCAAGCAACACTTAACAATTTTTAAGGATTGCCTGGGTCTTTTAACAGAGATTACCCAGCCAGGTACCCTGATAGAGAGTACCTACCGCTGGAGAAGAACAAAATTTGATTAAATAGTAAAGATTGCCAAGGGATTGTCTTTGAGTGCTTCCTCATCTCGCTTGGTAATTTCTTCACTTGAAACCGCGACGATTGAGGGCAGGCTTTCCAAACACTGACGACCAACGGTAACCAACTGCTCTCTTGTACATGACAAGATTCCCTTTCGATATTTCAATCGCATTTCCTGGGTTCTACCTTTACGCAGATTCACAAATTCACCCAGGGCTTTTCCGGCCGGTGAAACGGGGGTATCCATACTCGCACAGGTTTGCAGAATAGCTTCCTCAATATTTTCATCAGTGAACTTCCCTTTTTTCAACCAATCGATCGCCTCTTCAAAGACTTTAATAGTTCGAGCCAGGTGAGGATCTCTGTAAGACAGCATGGTAAAAATGCCCTCATCAGGATCATAACCGGCCATGCCGCCGTAAGCTCCTCCCTTCTCTCGGATTTCTCCATGGAGGAAGCAAGCCTTAATCAGGTTACTGAAAACCATTAAAACAGGGCTTTCATCCTGGGAATAGTCAAAGGTTTTATAACACTGGGCAACATAAGATACGGGAGTCGTAGTCAGCCAAGCCTCTTTTTGGTGAGCCATGGAAAACTCTTTTTTCGGCAATTCCCCGAGCTCTGAGTCAGTTGATTCCAAAGCCTTGAAGAAGTCTACAATCAGTGCTTTACTCTCTTCAAGGGCCTCTTTTTCACCCACCACCAACAAGGAGAGATTTTCCCTGCGGAAAATCTTTTGCAGCAAAGTATTGAGTGGCTGCAATTGACGTTGCAATTCTTCCGTATCCAATTCCGCTAGGGTTTTCATGAAATGTACTTGGTGGACTCCACTATAGATTTCATGTCCTTCCAAGGAACGGCTCAAGCCTCGTTTTGCCAGACTGGCGGCATAACTATGTCCTGACTGTACAATGGAGTTAGTCAGGTGATTGGATCTTTGAGCAATCAGGGTTTTAACACGATCCAGGTTGCTGAAGTCCCATTCCAGCATGATTTTTTTAGCTATTTCAAAGAGCTTTCCCTTATTACGATACAAAGCTTTACTGCCGATGGAGAAGAATTCCAGATCCTTTTCCGACTTATCCAGGGCACAATCAATACTTGGACCGGAACTAAAGCCCCCGGTATATCGATTGACCTCTTTAGCCAACTCCTCATAGTTCAAACCTGCCACTCCAACTTGAGGTAATAAGCCACCTAACATGGGCAACCACTCTCTTTCCTCAGTGGTTAATTCCGGCATTTTGAAAAACCAGTGACTATAAAGGATGCCATTGGTAGGTCGCTCGTAAAGGATTACATTACAACCTTCCACTCCAACCTGAGAGGGGGACACATAATTGATATTTTTAGGAATATCCGAAATACTCAGGCTAGGCAGGCAAGAGAAATCTTCCTCTTGCTCCTGGTGTGCCTTGAGAGTGGCAGCATCTTTAACAATTTCTTCCAGCTCTGCAGCGGATAGACCTGATTTTTTCTCGGCTAACTCTGCTGCCAACTTGTCTGCCTGCTTTTTCTCCAGTTCATGGTCCGGTACCAAGGTCACACGAACTCGGTGAGGATTATCAATCAGATACTTGCGAATTTGCTGCTCCAGGAAGGGACCTTCCGCAATTTTCTTTCGTAATTCCAGCAAGGTCTGATCAAAATCAATCTCTCTTACCGGATCTCCACCATGAATCCAGGCTCCAAAAAAGCGAAACAGCAGGTTTAAGCTGTAGGGATAATGACCGCCACTCACTTCTCTGGTATCCAGTTCCATTTGATGGATTGCTAGTTCGACTTGGTCCGCGTCAATGCCCTGCTTCACAATTTCCTGCAAACTGCTATGGATCAGCGCTTCCACCTGATCTACATCTTTTTCCGCGATTCCCTGTAGGCCGACACTGAAATAGGTTTCCCGAATATCATCTTCATAACCAGTGGTATCTGCTAAGGATTTCCCTAAGTTTGATTCTAGCAGCGTTTTCCTGAGTGGGGCACCTGCATGTCCCAGAAGAATTAGATTAATCAGTTGTAAAGACAAAACTTCCAAAGGTTCTTGTATGGCACAAGTCAGCCATGCCAGTGCCGTTTGTACCTTCTGACCATCATCTTCCTTCTCGTTCAAGGGGTAAGGGTACACAAACTCTTTAGGGGCCGTATAACGTTGCTCATCAGGAACTTGTGTATGCATCGTGATCTTTTCGAATTTACTCAGAGCCTGATCATTAATCACGGCTAGATGCTTCGCTAATGGTAAATTTCCATAGGTATAAAGGAAGGCATTACTAGGATGATAATGCAGTTGATGAAAATCCTTCAGCTGCTGATGGCTGAGCCCCACAATATCTTCAGGGTCCCCGCCAGAATTATGTTTATAGGTAATTGTCGGGAATAAAGCTTCCCCCATTTTGCGGTAGATGATTTGGCTTTGCGAAGACATGGCGCCTTGCATTTCATTATAGACCACCCCCTTGATCACCAATGGTGAGTTGGAATTTTCCGGCTCTTCAAATTCCAGACGATGGCCTTCCTGTTTAAAATTCAACAGGGAGAGTTCCGGGAAAAAGGCAGCATCCAGATAGACGTCCATTAAATTGTAAAAATCCTTCTCATTTTGAGAAGAGAAGGGATACATCGTCCAATCACTGGCGGTAAAGGCATTCATGAAGGTATTCATACTGCGGCGAATCATGGAGAAAAATGGGTCCCTGACAGGGAATTTCTCCGAACCGCAAAGAGCCGTGTGCTCCAGAATGTGGGCGACACCGGTGGAATCTTGAGGAGTCGTGCGGAACGCGACACCAAAACAATTGTTATCATCTTGGTTACTCAGATGAATCAATGAAGCTCCAGTTGCCTCGTGCTCTAACTGATACAAAATATTGCTGAGCTTTGGTAACTCATCGATTTTCAAGATGCGAAAGCCAGCAATTTTATCCCCTACTTTCAACTCTTTGTTGTTTTCATCGACTACCATCCTTCTCCCTTATAAATAGGATTCACCTTTATTTTTTTGTGAATAAATTACCTTAATATTTTCTGGCTACTAACCTTACCTGCCACCCGTATCCAAACACACCGAAAAAAGGAATATTTTGTCCCTCTCCAGAATGAAGATCCGTTTTTTTTTGACTTTATATACTTTTTGATGAGAAAAGTATTCTAGCACTTTTCCTCAAAGAAAGAAGTGGAAGTTCCCAATTTTTATTTGCATCTTTCAGGAAAATACAAGTAGAGTAATTGGTACCTCTCTTCTTTGTGACAGAGGAACTAGATCCTGATTGAATCAGGCCCTTCGGGATCATTTTCAAACAACATTCCCTCGGGAATACACTCAAAACCTACAGCCTAACATATAGGAGGGTATCATGGCCAAATCCTTTATCCCACGACGCAAAAGAAAGCGTAAAGCAACTTCCTTCAACCCAAATCATCAATTTGTGGATAGTGCTGTTGAGGACTACTTGAAAAAAGGTGGTAAGATTCAGAAAATTGATTCGATCAAAGATTCTTATGAAGGCTTTATCTCTCTCAGGGAGCAGGTTGCCCCGGCTGATGAATTTTTATTGGGGTTGTAATAGTGTTTTGGAATAAGACTTGTCGAATCAGACGCATATCGTCCCAGACAGCCTCAATTTGTGCTGGCTGTCTCAAGAGAAATGAGGGGTGAAACGTAGGAATTACGGGAATTCCCTGAAAACTACTGATTTTGCCTCTCATTTTCATTATGCCCAGCGCTTGAGGTATCAATGCTTTGGTGGCCACATTGCCCAAAGTTACGATGACTTTAGGTTGTAATAACTCCAATTGCTTGAAGAGAAATGGCAAGCAAGCCGCTATCTCATCCACTTGAGGATTCCGGTTCCCCGGAGGACGACATTTGACCACATTGCAGATGAACGCAGACTCTCGATTGATCCCGATTGATTGAATGATTTGAGTTAAAAGCTGTCCCGCTCTGCCTACAAAAGCCAATCCCGTATTATCCTCTTCCTCACCTGGGGCTTCCCCCACAAAGACCAGATCAGCTTTTTGATTGCCTTGCCCAGAGACAATAGTTTTACGCCCCTGGCACAATTTACAGCGATCGCACCCCCGAATCCGCAACCGTAAAGAATCCAGACTGTGAGCATTTTCTGGACGAAGATCCAATGCTGGCGCTTGTTTCTTTTTCGCTTCAGGTTCAGCTTGCGTCTTGGCTTGAGGAACGCCTTGCGTCTTAACTTGCGCAGCCACTTGCGTCTGACCTTGAGGAACAGCTTGTCTTGGAGCATGAGTAGAGACGGATGGCTCCCGATGCGCAATCTCCCTCACAGTTTCAGCTTCGGGTTGCTGGTTGGCCTCTTCTTGGTAAAGCTCTCCCAACTCCTGCAATAGCTGGGTATCGGTAGGCTCCAAAAAAAGATGGCTCGTGCTACCCCCCCAAAAGCGGAGTGTAGCTTCTAATTGTTTGATTGTCTCAGAAGAAAATGTTTCTTGCATGCCCAAAAGTCTGCCTGCTTTATCCGGTAAGGTTACCCACTGCTCGCCATCCAACGATCAGGTTATGGCGACGGCTTAATTTAAATGCTTCACTTGGTTCTGTAAACGACTTTTGAATTGAAGCTTTTCCAAAAATTTGAGATCTTTTTTTTCTGCTTTCATTATTCAGCCAGCTTTTTGCATTATAATGATAACCGTCATTTTTTTAGAATCCGTTGTCTTTGGGATTTGTATAATATGCTGCAAAAACGAACTCTCCTGCTCTTCTTTAGTCTGCTCTATAATTTTTCCAATCTGCATGCCCTTTCCGGCTTTTTGGACTTCAAATTTGGGGACAACCCCGGTGAGATACAAAGCATTGGCAGTAAATACTGCCAATTCAACCAGTTAAATCAAGATACCCGTTGGTTTTGGAAATCGACTTTGAATTGCACCGGTTTTTCCTTTAAAGGGGTTAACACAAATCTCTACTTTGAATTTTTCGATGATGAGTTGGTCAAGGTCATTATCCTCTCTAAGGAAATTCCCAATTATTTCCTGATTCGTCAGCGAGACCGCGCTCTTCTCATACCTATGCGCCCAGTTACCGGCAAAAATCAAGTCCGTAATTTGGCGGATGATTTAATTTTCCGAGACCAGGTTCACCAGATGGACACAGGGCAGAAACTCACCCAGTTTTTTTATAAGCGTTCCTGGGAATGGGAAATGATTTTTGAAGACTCCGATTATCAGGAAATCAATCAAGAAAAAATGGAAGACCAATTGGATGAGGAGGAGGAAGCAGGCTTGAAGGGCTGGAAAGAGTTCAAATTCGATACTCCCCTGGCAAAAATCCGCAAACAACTTGAAGGTCTCTGTAACCGATTGCAGATAGAAGTATCAGCGGAGGTGATAGGCAGAAAAAATCTACGCTGCTATGAGTTCCCTTTTATCGGACAGAAGGTAACCATGCTTTTTTCTTTTACAGATGACAAAATGGCACAAATCAAGTTCTTATTTCCTGCTTCTTATTATCAGAAACTATTGCCTCTTTTAAAAAGAAAATACGGAATCCCCTATACGGAACTGGATCAGAATGAACTGTATTATCCTTATATTAAGTTCCCCAAGGTATGGGTCACTTTGGCCCATGCCCCCCAAAAGCCTCAACAGGTTTACTTGAGATACCAAAAGGAAGGATTTCGAGATACTGAAGAAGCAAAAATGATTCAGGCACAACAAAAACCGACAAAAAAAATCAAAACGAATGAAGAGGTTCTATTGGATAACTTGTAATCTGCACTTTACAGAGTTTTGCAAAATCCCTTAGTTCCTTATCACAGAGGGTATCCTTCGTCTCCTTATCAAGGCTCATACGGGAGTAGGGGCTGGTAATTTCCCAGTCCTGCAACTCCCCATCAGTGAATTATAAACAGACAAACAAAAATGCAAAAAAAAGCCCCTTCTACTCAAGAGATTAAAGAAGCCATCAAAAAGCTCGACCCGGAATCCTATCGCATGCAGTTGGTGCAATCCGCTCGTCTATTCAAGTCAAACTGGGTAGATTTAGGTGAGTTTTTGACCAAGGTAGCCAATGAAAAACTTTATGAACCATGGGGTTACAAGAGTTTCGAGGATTACTGTCGTTTAGAGATCAAGATCAAAAAGGTTACAGCTATCAAACTGACCAATGCTTTTTTCTTTGTCAGTCAGGAAGGCAAGGACTTTTTTCAAGGTCATGATAATGAGGGATTACCTGATTTAGATGCTGTCTGTGTACTGCAACGAGCTAAGGAGGAAAACAGCATCAGTCCAGAGAAATATCAGGCATTAAAAGAGGCTGCTCTGGAGCAGGGACAGAGTGGACAAACTYTGGGAAGAAAGTACAAACAAATGATTACCCCAGAGGAAGCAGATACAGCGGAGAAACAAGCTCAACAGGGTTTGGGATTAGTCAATCGTCTGCGTAAGAAGTTGCAAAGCATGAATCCCACACCCAACGAGTTTAGCAATTATCTTTCTGAAATCGAACAGTTTTTACAAAGCCAAGCAACATCTATTGAAAGTACCCCCACCRCGGATGAATAGGGAATAAAAGATTATGACGTTAATTATCAGTTGCCAGTCCATTAGTAAGTCCTTCGGGGCTCAACCGCTTTTTTCTGATATTTCCCTGGGATTTTTTACAGGAGAGCGTTTGGGGCTGATCGGTCCCAATGGCTCAGGAAAATCGACTCTACTGAAAATATTAGCAGGTATTGAGCATCAGGATGAGGGAGAGATATCCCAGCGTAATGAAACTCGTTTAGTATTCCTGTCCCAGGAGGATAAGTTGGATCCTCAGAAAACAGTGGAAGAAACTCTGCTTGCAGCCATAGAGCCTCAGGAACTGGAGGATACGGAGCGTTATGTCCGCCTGCAAAAAATCCTGGCCAGAGCAGAATTCAGCAACCCGGAACAAAAAGTAGAGACCCTTTCAGGTGGTTGGCGCAAAAGATTATCCATCTGCAGTGCGATCATCCAACAGCCGGACCTTCTCTTTTTGGATGAACCAACGAACCACTTGGATTTAGAGGGCATCCTCTGGCTGGAATCGATTCTTAAAGCACCTGACTTTGCTTTCGTCTTGATTAGCCATGATCGTTACTTTCTGGAAAGCAGCACCAACCGCATCATTGAGTTGAGCCGTCAATACCCGGGTGGCTTCATGAAGACCAGTGGAAACTACAGTGATTTTCTACTTCAAAGACAGACCTTTCTGGAAGGACAGGCGACTCAAGAGGCAGCCTTAGCCAATAAATTACGAAGGGAAACAGAGTGGTTACGCCGAGGCCCCAAAGCGCGAAGCACCAAAGCTCGCTTTCGAATTGACGATGCACAACGTCTGAAAGAAGAGCTGCACGAAGTCAAGCAGCGCAATGTGGACCGAGGGGCAATGGGTATCGATTTTAGTGCGACAGAGCGACAAACCAAACGTCTTCTGGAAACTAAAAACCTGAGTAAATCTCTGGGAGATAAACTACTTTTTGACCGGGTGAACCTGACTTTGAGCCCCGGAACGCGCCTCGGCCTTTTAGGTAGGAATGGAACGGGGAAGACAACACTGATGAACCTCCTGCAAGGTTCATTGCAACCCGATGAAGGTCACATTAAACTCGCTGACGATGTGAAAATCGTTCTATTTGACCAGAAAAGAGAGCAACTCAACCCAGAGGAACCTCTACGAAGAGCCCTGTCTCCTGCGGGAGATTCTGTGGTCTATCGAGGACGTTCCATCCATGTAGCGGGTTGGGCCAAACGTTTTCTCTTTCGTCCAGATCAGCTGGATACGCCGATTGGAAAACTTTCTGGAGGAGAGCAAGCCCGTATTCTTATCGCACGGCTGATGCTTCAACCTGCTGATATCCTCTTGCTGGATGAGCCTACTAACGACTTGGATATTCCATCTCTGGAGATTTTAGAAGAAAGCCTGATGGACTTCCCGGGAGCCATCGTACTGGTAACCCACGACCGCTATTTACTGGATCGCGTGACTACTCAGATTTTAGGTTTGGGTGAAGCAGCCAAGACCGAACTCTTTGTCGACTTTAGTCAATGGTTGGATCAGCAAAAGAGCCCACAAGCCCTCAAAAAAGAAAAGTCCAAAGGAGAAAAACCTAAGCGTAAGAAAGCAAAAAAACTATCTTACAAGGATCAGCGAGAATTCGATCAAATTGAAGAAAAGATTCAGGAGGCCGAAGAAACTCTGGAGAAGCAACAAAAAACACTAGAGTTACCTGAGGTCATCAGCAATCCCGAGCTCTTACAAACTCATTGTGGAGAGTTGGAGAAGATCCAGGCCAAGGTAGAACAATTATACGAACGCTGGACAGAACTAGAGGAACTCAAGGCAGAATTAGAAAACCAATAAGTCCATTGTTTACACAGGGCACTACTGATATTCCGATAGCAATGCATTAACTTTAAATAATAATTGCTTGGCATATTGTATGGTGTCCTGTTTCTGCTTCGGCTGGCTGATCACCACATCCAGAAAAATTTCAGCTTGCTCTAGCTTCATACGAAAGGAAGTCACATCAAGAAGCCCATTGGATTCCAGGGTAATCCAGGCTAGCTTCATGAAAGGGTCAATTTCATAAGGTTTGACCAGAGAAGCATTTTGCCAATAATGTTTGATCGTTTTTTGACAATATTTGTAAATATGTTCCGCATGTTCTCGCTTTTTTAGTATATTCTCTTCCGCTACCGCCTGCTCGTACTCGTGGATATAATCCGCAGTGAGAATCATTCGTTTTTGTAATTTTAAATTACGATTTCCTTCGGAGATAGCTCCTACAATATCTCGCACTAAAAATTTCAAGATAGGGATTCTGGCAAAGAGCAATGCAATGATCACAATCACAGCAATGGAGAAATTTGCTGTTTTGCCATCTCCCACACTTGCTTTTTCTTCCCCATTTTTAATGGCATGGGAGGCCCTCCTAATTTCACTCAAGGAGATCCCCTCTGTGCTATAGGCAGAGTCCCTCAATTTACGATTGAGCATCATAATGCCATCCAGACGGTCTTTAATGGTTAAAAAGACCTCTATCAGCAATACTTGCTGCCGCAGCTTCAAGGTTATCTGCTGTACCTGGCGATCATCCAACTTGGTTCCTGCCTTTAAATACAACAGTATTCTTTGCTTCAGGGTTTCCAGGTAGTCGCAGTAAATTTCTATGAACCAAATCACATTAAAGAGGCAGAGCGACTCATTACGCAAGGCATTGGCCATCTTTTTCAGTGCTCTTTTCAAGAGAGGTAGCCTTACTTCCACCTGCCTGTATAATTTCGTCTCTGCATACAAGTGCAGCGCGTACAAAGCATGCAGGTCAATGATATGATCATGCCGGTGCAAAGCCCGACTCAGTTTTACCTCCAGATCTTTCCATTTCCTTTGGTGCTCTATAATTTGCCTCCTGGACATTTCCTTAGGGTTCTTTTCTGCAAAACGGCTGACTGATACTCGTATTGACTTGAGTCTGTTGAAATCCCCCGTATTAAAAATAAGATCCATCCATCCCTTACGATGTTTCACTATTTTCCCCAAAAACTTGGGATTACCAGGGAAGCTATTGAGGAGCATCTCTAGCTCCTCAATCACCTTTTTCCGATCACTGGGCTTAGCTGGAATTTTTTCTTTTGGTTCTTCTTCCTTTGTTGTTTTTCTTATTTTTTCTATTTTTTCCGTTTTCCTATAACTAATTTTTGCGAGGAGGTCACCCGCCTTTTCTTTCCATGTTTCAAGATGTATTTTCAAATCCATGATCTTCCATCATTAATAATGCCGTAATTTTCTTCCACCAGCCTCAAGAGCTTGGCGGCAAGGTAAGAACATTTTATCAAACTATACTAATACTCGGCAAATCAAGGGGGTTAATATGATTCCCGGGGAACAGCACTAGAGTCTTTTAAAGAGTGGGAAGGAGGTGCATAAGTTTTAACTCCGGCAGAACAAAAGATAGAAGAGGATCAGTCAATGTTATATACTAGCCCTATCCTCTATCCTTTTTAAAACTTCTCAATACTATACATCTAGATATGAAAAAATACTCTCTTCTGATCTTAGTTTATTTCATCATTAGCCCATCGCTGCAGGCAGCTCCTCTGGTAGCCGGAGTCATTACCCAGTCACAAGGCAAGGTTTTCGCCACTAGAGAAGGAAAGCGCCGCCCTTTATTTGTCAGCTCCAGTGTATTTCAAGGAGATCAATTACATACAGAAAAAAAAGCTCGCTTACGATTATTGATGATTGATGGATCTCAAATCACATTGGGAGAAAAAACAAACTTTCTCATTCAAGAGTATTCCTTTCCCAAAGGTAGCAACTCCGGTATCGTCTCCCTCAACTTGAAGCAAGGTTTCTTCCGCACCATTACCAGTAAATTCCGTCGTACAAAGCGTAGGTTTCGTATCAGAACAGCTCTGGCTACTATTGGAGTTAAGGGAACAGACTTCTGGGGAGGTTTCTGGAGTAATGAACTATTCGAGGTGGCCTTACTAGAAGGTACTGCTCTTGAAATCTTCAATGAGGGAGGTAAAGTTGTGATTGATCAAGTTGGTTTTGGTACGAGCATCAAGGCCTCAGGCATTGCTCCCAGCAAACCCAAACAATGGCCCGATATTAAACTGCAGAAAGCTATAGACACTGTCCGTTTTCGATAAAAGTCCATTGATGATTCAACCGGACTTGCGATAGGTTAGAGGGAGCAGTTCTATCAAACTCCAATTCGGTACAACTCGTGAATAAAATTGCCTGGTGGAGTGATTTTCAAAGGTATGCTGACACACTCTGTAAGAATAAGAAGCTACCTGAGACTATTCTAGGACACATTCAATCCGCTAACCGTCTTTTTTCTTTGGTACAACAGCATAATAACAGTTTGGCAAACCTCAATGAACAAGACTTGGACCGACTTTTCACTAAGGTGCAGCAACTCCTGGATGAAGTTCATTCTTTAGAAAATCGTCTGAAACCACCTAAAGTCCAAGAATTCTTCCACCACTTCGCCCAAACCATTGAATGGGGGATTCAAGAGTTACGCAACTCCAAAGAAATGCAGCTTGCACAGCGAGGGCAAAATGAACAGTTGGTTGATATCAATTTGGAGTTACAGGAAATCAACTTGCAGAGCCAGGCATTTGGTCATAGGTTAAATAAACTTGCCATCGCCTACCAGAAGGAAAAGAAGATAGAGAGCAGACAGCTTGCCCAAAGGACAAGCCTTGTCACATCAAAACTGGATACTTTTTTAAAGGAAGTCGATACCTGGCTTCAACAGCGTTGTGGATTAACCTATCTGATCGGCGCTCTGCATAAAAACCTGGATCCCAAAAAAATTCCACAATGGGATGAAGCCTTGCCCATTAAAATCCGAGTCGATCCCCAGGAATCTCCTCATACATTCAAGGCCGGGATGGCACAATCCAACCAAGTATCTAAGTTTGACCTGCCATTGATAGATATTTTCACGCGGGTACCTCAGGTCTCCACTCCACAGGAGTACCGTAAATTCGCACTGCAGAATAAACAGATTTCCCGTTTTATTCTCAATCATACCCATCCGGACCAGGCCCTGAAATTCACTGATATCCCTACCAGTCAAGCTGCATCCAAACTCTTTGATCTTTTTTTGGAGCTGCTCGCAAGCCTCACCCCACTCCACCAGAGGGTGATTGCTTTAATCAATCAAACACCTTTGAAGGATTTGGAAAATTCTCTGTCAAAAGCCAGTACTGAGGACTGTAAAACACTATTACGATATAAGTTTCAGAGTGTACTACCTGGTATCAATGATGACCATTACCGCTCCAAACAAAAACAAAGCCGTGTCAGTCGCAGCATCCGAACCATTAAACTCATGAACGCCTATGAGCAAAAATTTCAGGAAGCCCTAACTAGCACTACCAAGGATCTGAAATCAATCTTGGCGATGCAGATTTGGTTTAAAAAAAATATAGTCACAACTCTGCGAGACAACCGCCCTTCCGGGAAAAAAGCAGCCCCGGATCCAAAACTAAAAGTTGCAATCAGTCTAACCTTAGGTGATGAACGAGCTGAATACTTCTTTATAGATCCTGCAGATATCCTCCCGGCGAAAGCAGGCATACAACGGTCTTCTAAAAAGGATCAATGGATTAATGTCACTAAGAGTGAGCAGTTACTCCGCATTGATCGGCAAGATTTTTTTTCAATCCTTTTTAACTTTTGTCAAGATGACCTCAACCCTATCTTGAGGAAACATGGGCTGCATGAAATGGATTTTAAAAGCCAACTCATGCCGGAAATCAAGGAACGTATTGAAGATATGGACCGTATCAATCGAATTCGTTCCGGTATTTTGGGGACCACCTTTTCCAGCCTGAAGGAATTTTCAGCAAACCGACACTTTCATTCTGATTTTTTTAGGTATTTTCAAGTAAAAAACACCCATAAAACTCAATAYCCTTATCGGGAAAAATTCACCCAATTGGCTCAAGAAATGCGACAATGCAACCCTACGGTGTTGCAAATCAAGTATCAGAAAATCCTACGGATCCGTCAGCAGATACAGGAGCATATCAAAAACCTTACGAGTGCCCTACAACGCAAAGACCTTACCGCCCAAGATGAGAATATTGAAGTATTGCATCACTTTTACCAAAGTTTACGACCTATTTTGCAAAGGACCTTACAGGTCATGGAGTACTCAAACCCAGCCCTGAAAGAAATCGACCGGGGCCCCTGAACCTTTTTGGTTTACTATTTTCATTTTTTTCATGATGATTTCCAAAATTGCTCATAACTAAGGTCAAAGAAAACCAAATTAACAGTAACCCCACCCTCATGAAAATATGTCCCATGCCGAAAAACATTCTGACTAAAGAACTGGAACAGCAAAATCAGTCCATCGATAATACCTTGTGTGAACACTTTCCAATCACGCGCAAAGAATTAAAAAAGCTCATTAAAGGGACCCATTTACGCACTTGGGAAGCTATCTTGGCGGAGCATGGTTACGGTGAGGGTTGTGATCATTGTCATAAAGTCGTGACACTAGTGCTGCAGCGTCTAAGAAACCCAAGCCCTAAAACAGCTAGCATCAAAGATCCGATAGAGGCATTCATCGCACGCAGCAACAAGTGGGGTCGTTATATGATTACCCCCAGGCTCCCCGGGGGAGAGATTACAGCGGAACAACTGCGTGTTCTGGGGGAAGTCAGYACGGAGTTCAAGTTGACCCCCAARATCAACCTGGGGCAACACATCGAYCTTTTTGGGGCAAAACTAGAGGATCTCCCACAAATCTGGAAAACACTCATTGCAGTTGGTTTTGAGAGCGGTCATACAAATGGGCGTTCCTTAGGCATGGTCCAAACTTGTTTGGGTGAGAAGTGGTGTGGGCACGCCTTGAAGGATAGTACCGGGCTAGCCATCCGTCTGGAGCACCGCTATAAAGGACTCTTAGCACCCGCAAAATTAAAAGGAGCTGTCTCCGGTTGTACCACTGAATGTGCCGGAGCCCTGCACAAGGATTTTGGTGTGGTGGCCACAGAGAAAGGGTGGAATCTTTTCATCGGGGGAAAAGGTGGCATCAAACCACATCCCGGTGTACTCCTGGTAAGAAATGTCCAGGAAGAAGTACTGATCCACTCTCTGGATCGTTTCTTACTACTCTACATGCATGACGCAAAAAAAGGGATGAAGCCTTATGCGTGGCTGAAACAGTTTGATGGGGGGATTAGAGCACTGCAAGATTTAATACAGCAGAAACATTCGAATGTTCCGGCAACAGTGGAAGCAAAAATGAAGCAGTATATTGATAGCACTTCCTGCGACTGGCAGAAAATTTTGGAAGATCCTCAGCATCTATCTTACTTTCAACCACAGATCATAGACTCCAAAGTTACCAGTGCTTTCGAGTAACTTACTTTTAAGGGGAGCACTTCGACTCACCTTACTGTTGATTTGACTTTCTCCAGCTGACAGATGAAAACGGGAAGGATAATTTTATTGAATGGAACCAGTAGCTCTGGAAAAACATCCATCGCTAAAGAATTTCAGAAGCTTGTCAAAACTCCATTTTTATACACGGGTTTGGACCAGTTTATGGCCATGATTCCTGAAAATTTTATTGGGATTAACCTGAAGCAAGATGATATTGCCTGCAGAGGCATTCACTTGCAAACGGAGAAGGGATGCCTGACTCGTATCATTTACGGCTCTTTAGGGCTGGAAGTAATTAAGGCAATGCATCATTCCATAGCACACTTAGCTGCTGCGGGGTTAGATCTCATCGTAGATGATTTAATCCCGGAGGCCTTTTTAAAGAATTACCTGCAAACCATCAATCACGAAAGGGTATATCTGGTTGGAGTCCGCTGTCCCCTGGCAGAAGTTGAAAAAAGAGAACAGCTACGAAAGGATCGCATAAAAGGGACCGCAAGGCTGGAGCATGAATGGGTGCATCAACCCGGTATTTATGATTTGGAGTTACACACCCAGCAGCAATCAGCACAAGAATGCGCCTCACAGCTTTTGAATTTTATCTTTCAAGAAAAGCCCTTTACTGCCTTCGATCAACTCCGCCAAAAATACAATCAGCCTTACCTCCTGCCCGATCATTTGGAGTTCGGGGTGAGCCCTCATTTCAAAAATTAATGCTCTCCGAACTTTCAACTCAGAATTTTCTCAAACTGAACGATCTGTTTTCTCAAGGCAAAAACAATCGTATCCAGGGCAATCTCCGGTGAATAGTTATAGCGCCGACACATATTACGAATAATATTCTGCAAGAAGTTCTTAATTTTCGGAGTATATTGCTCAAAACGCTCCGGATCATGTTGCTTATGAAAAATAGCTTCTTTCAGTAACTCAGGATTAACCTCTTCATCCACCTTCCGATGAGATAATAGAAGAGAAAATTCCTTCGCGAAACACTGTAAGAAATTATCATTCCTTGAGCTGATAATGGTTTTATCTTGTTCAAGCGCCAAGTCTCCCGAATTTTGGTAATCCAGAAATTTTTGAGCAATCTCCGTGCGAGGTGCATTGCCTTGTCGTCCTTGAGTCAGAATTTCCTCAATCGTCAGCATGAAGCTATAATCCGGCTCATCCACCTTTTGCCCTGTCGTGGGATCGATAAAGCTGAATTTTGGAATCATTACATGAGCAAAGGCTTTATTTTGATGGGCTGTGCTCAAGAGAGCGTGTTGCAGGTATTTTCTGAGATCGTATTCAATCTGTACAGGATCACGGTCAACAGTGCAGACGGTAATTTCACGTTTGATAATCGAGGAATAAAGCAAACGAACCACCTTGATCAAACCTTCAAAGTCTCCATAGTCTCCTTCTCCTTTATCTAAGGAAATATCACCAATTCTCCTGGAATCCATTAGCAATTTTTCTTTCTGATAGCGATTGTCAATGGCTAGCCAGTGATGCAATTTGGGTCCTTCTTCCACCATCCGGCTCAACTGATTCAAAAAGATACCCACGTGAATCTTTTGGCGGTCTGAATTAGAGATGGTATTCCGCATGATATTTTGCAATTGCCTGACGGAAATTCCACTCTGTCCTTCATAAGGGAAGTGTTCATTCCACAACAGGCGCATAAACTCATCATCAATGAGCTTCTGCTCTTCATTAGTAAACAAATCAGACTCCCTCAGATTAACCGCCTGAGAGTGGGTAGAAATTACTTTTTCCAATGACTCAGAATCATAGGGATTGATATTGAGGCGAAACATCTCATTATGAAAGGGATGCCAGTGGGGCAATTCCTGGATCGTCCGCACGGGGTCCTCATTCTGAGAGGAATAGATGAATAATTTTTGTTCCGGAGTAATCGAATGATAGAGAATTTTCTTCTCATCACTCCATCCCGGGGGGAATTTTCGGCGAATTGGCGGTAAGAGCCTTGTCAATACAGAATAATAGGACGCAATACGAATCAAATTAGGATCCGTATCATATTCTTCCCGCATGTTTTGCATATCCCGGCGGAGAATATCCATTTCCGAATTGGAATCCAATAAATAATTCGCCGGAATTTTTTCAATCCGATCCAATAACTTGGATGCATCCAGCTGCCGATCTAACTTATCCATCTCGTCAATGTTAGTCGTAATGACAACCGTGTTATCCACAGAGGCCTGGGTCGACTCTACGGAAACCTTGCCACTGCCTAAAAGCATCAACAAAGGTTTGTAATCCCTTTCTTTGACTCCCTCATCCCCGCCAAAAGCATCATGAATGTGAAGAATGCCTCGATTGGAATCTACAATCGCCCCATCATATTGGTAGAGGATTTTTTGGGACAAATGTCGGTTTAGAATCTTCAAATTATCAGCACCCAAATCCAGGTGTTGAATGGTTGCTCTCAATTGAGACATATCATCGATATTGGAAATGCCCTTAGCTTGAGCCGTTGAAAATTCAATTTCTTCAACTCGGACATATTCTTCCAAGATATCATAAAGTGACTTGCCATCATTGCGAGGGTTTTGAATCAAGCCTTCAATGATATCCAAGGTCCGCTTATCCAAAGTAGCGTTCCGGTAAATATTCGGAATGATCACCTGACGATAAGTTGCTCGCTTGCTATTGATCAAATCAAACAGCTCTTTTCGGGGATGGGAAATTTTGCCTCCCGCCCCTTGCAGGGTAATCGGAATCAAAAGGAGAGGATGATGCTGGAATTGAGAGCGTAACTCTAAAGAGTGACCTTGATCATCGGTAAAACGGAAGAGGAAACTATAGAGCGTGGCCTCCTTCAATTTACTATACTCCTCCACTGCCCGAATAATTAAGTCCATAATGTTGGTTTTTCCCGATGCCGGAGGCCCCACTAAAACAATGCCCCGATTTAAGCCAGCTTCATTATCAATGGACTCAATGACCTCTACAATTTGCTTGATACAAGCCTCCTGCCCGAAAACAGCATTCACCCCACTAGAAAACAGATCTTTAAAAATCTTGTAACTAATCGTGGGTTCTCCACTACGCACAACAATCTCATAACCGAAATACTGGATTGCCCTTGAAATTAGTGAAGAGGAAGTTTGCAGGTATTGATCGGGATCTTCCACAACTGTTTCGATAAATTCCGAAAAGCGTAGACTCTTTTTTCGGTGGTAACCCAATAGTTCTTTTAGATTCAACTCCTCCATTTGTCCTCATGGTCGATAGGGTTTTTCCAACTTCTGCATTCTTTCTAAAATCCGTTCAAAGGGAACCTCCAGGATACTGACATCCTGGAAATGACTGGAAGAATAAGTATACATACTATTTCCAGAAATTAACGAAACCGGCCCTTTCCAGATGAAATTTAGATTTTTTAAAGTAGGTAGGATCCAATCCTTGCGTAATTCCCTTTGATCATAGCGATGATAAAGCAACAGTCCCCCATCCTGAAAATCAGCATCAATCAGGTATATTCGAGGACGGAAGAAGTGCGTAAAGAAGCCCAGCATCTCCTGCTTAACCGCTTCGGGATTCAACCAAATCCAATGCTCGTCTTCTTTGACAATAGCATCTGGTTGAATCTGTAATTGTTTTGCTTGGCGTTTTAAAATACGGTTCAAATGAAGCTTAAAAATCAAATCCGGAGTCAGGAAACGACGTAAAAATTCATAGTCTGTGACTGTTTTCAGTAAGTGTTCCATCGAGAGGAGAGGATCCCTGGTAGCTTCCTTTTTCCAGGTATCTCTTTTTTGCCTATCTTTTTCTTCAAGGTAGGAGATGGACACTTTGCCGTCTCGATACAACTCTTCAATATGTGTCCACATGTGAAAGCCCAAATGATAGGGATTTCTGTTAAAGTATGGGCGAGGGCTACAAACACCGGAAAAGACTCGTGCATAATCGATAATGCCTTTGACGGCCCGCTCCTTGAACAGCTCCATCATGATTTTCTTTTCCCAATACATGGCCCAGCCTTCATTCATGATCTGTGTGCGAATCACAAAATCAGAATTGGAATTAGCAAAATACATGTAATCCATAATAGCCCGTTCAGAGGAGCTAGTCGGAGCAAAATGTCTCAAAAAGCCTAAGATATCCTGACAAGGAGCACGCAGACGATATCCTCGTCGACTCAAAGCCTCCTGATGATTTTTCTTTCGTAACTCTTTTTCCCAAGCTTGTTCCTTATTCTCAGGCTTTAAAATGGAATCCATCGTGTGAAATTGAGGTAACAGCAAAGACTTCTTATTCTCACCCTCCACCTCACTGCTCATCGAATGATGAGGCCTGGATTCAGTTTCTATAGCCTTATCCACATTAAATTGCGAATGAGGCGCGATCAACGGAATGGCAGACTCACTGGCATTCCAATATTGAAGATAATTTTTCTCTCCCATTTGCTGCCGGGCTCTATTGACCTTACGCACCAGGTAGAGGACGAATTCTGTTCGATCAGGATTTGAATCCTTCAATACATTTAATTCAGAAAACTCACAGTGCCCAACCACATGAGCCATCACTGAGGCCTGCATCATGGGAGAGTTGGTATTATTGAGATAAGCATAAGAAGGATTGCCCGTCTGCACGACTTCATAATACAAAGCCGATTCCTGACCCGTTTCAATCCGATATTTCTTATGGACCATCCTCTTACCCTCCCAAATATTAGGAGGGCTGGTGGGAAAGACATGTTTTTCTAACAGGGAGGCAAATTCCATCTGATTGAGGATGAAAAAGCGCATTTCCGGTAAAGTTCGCCCCATCTCTTTTGCGTGATACATTACCCGTTGCTCTAACTTATATAATTCCGGGTCAAACCTAATCGCTCTCATAGGGCTCCTCCGAATAGTTTTCTAATCACATCGATCGTTTGTGAGTTCGATTTGATTTCACTCAAACGAATGATGTTATCTAAGGGGAACTCTTTTTCTAATTCGTTATTCAACTGACTCCATTTGGAAGGCAGTACTTCCACCACACCTACTCGATTGAAGAGAGGGCGAATGGAGTTCGAAAGAATTTTGACGATTTCCCGAGTATCGTCGTCAAAGAGTTCTCCATCCCCAAAATAAAATCCGTAATAGTTGGTGGTGGAAGTATCATATTCATCAAAAGCAATCTGATAAATCAGATCAAAAACAATGGAAGCTTGAGTCCCCCCGATATTACTCACTCGGTAGAAATCATCTTCCTGTACTTCATATGCTTTGGCATCATGCACAAAAAAACGATGCTCCACATTCATGGGACCATAATTGTAATCCAACCAGCTTTGAATGAAACTGACCAACCTTTTCTCCATCTCCAAACGTTTGCCGTAAGTGGAATAGGAGATATCACCCATATAAAAGACAACAGCATTGTATTTAGGTTTTTCCACTCGCTCAGGCACCTTGAAGCGACGATCTCGTCTCCTAAACTGGACCTCATAAATACCCTTCTGAGGCTGGTAAATTTTTGTACCTACACTCGTCCGGAGAGCTCGCTTAAAAGTCCGCTTCTTATCGAGAATGGTGCCCACGGGAGCAAATGTTTTGAACTCATAGGAAATTTCCTTAATACGTCCCGTACCTTCCTTTGTAAGATAAGGAAGTTTCAATTTTTGAGCGATCAATTCCATAAAACGTTCAAAGGGGAGAGTAAAGCGAATTTTACCTCCACCTTTTCCCGGCCCCTGACCACCTTCCCCACCACCACCGCCTCCTCCTGTATCTCCATAAGAGAAGGTGGGGACCACAATATCATCCATCTCAACGATGATTTCACTACCACGACCACCGAGATTTTCAAAATTTCCATCTGATAAAATATCATCCACCGCGTCATAGATTTTATCTTCAATAAAATCATTGAAAGCCCCTTCAGACTCATTCGATGAAATTCGTTCCTCTTGCATAGCACCCCCCAGTTGCAGGCCGCTAGCACGGCTAGGTTAAAATACTGGAAGCATTTGCGGTAATAGTTAAAGCCTGGAAGGCACACTTTCCGCAATATCCCTTGGTTTCAATTAAATACTTAATGGTTTCATTCAAATGTTCTTGCTCTTTCACATGAACATTCGCAGCGCTGGTTCCACTCTTGATCCAACCCAATAATTTCATATTCTCACTTGCTTTGAACTCATTTTCAAACACATACTTTTTGATCGCACTTTGGTATGAAGGTTCATCCGAAAGAAGCACCGCATAGTTCACACTGGCGATGGCATCACTCAATTCCTTGCGAAAAACATCACGATCCGGAATGCCCAGATATTGTTCAATGGACTGCATGAATTTTTCATCGGGCTGTACATCCATCTGAGTGACGTCATGTTTGACTTTTGAGCTGTGCGCATAGGCTCGTACATGATCGGTGTATTTTTTCCAGGTTGTTTCAATCACTGAGTCATCACGAAGAATAGCGCTATAAACATCACTGGCAATCTGACCGAAAATCCAATTTTTTGCTTGGGGAGTGATCTTATCCACATAATGTCCCAGCTTGGTTTTCTGCGTGGCCAGATGGTCTTTCAAGGCATTTTCCAAGCGAATATAGAGATCCAGTGGGGTGACACAAGGGTTCTGCAAGGCCACGGAGGTTAGCATGGCATGCTCCCCTGATTCCTCTTTCAACCGCTGGATATTCGCTGCGTATTCGCTGATCTGAAAATGTTCGGTGTATTCAATTACGTTTTGAATAAAACGAGGATCCAAACCAAAAGTTCCTTCCGAAGGTTTCACAAACTCAAACTCCTCAAGAACCATCTTCGCCATGTTGTTATCCACTCCACTATCCGCTCGTCCGGCATAAATTAAAGCTTTTTGTAAGAGTGACAGATTTTCATTCTGCTTGGAGTCATATAAGCGAGACATCACTGTCACTAAGCTCAAAAAGGAGAGACTGTGGGGAGCCACATGAGCCACATGTTTTTTGGACTTTTTCCAGTTCCTTCGTTCATTGGAATAGGTAAAAGCGTATATTTCTTCTTCCTGTTTATAATCCACTGAAAGCGGCATCTCAATGAAAGTAGTCCGGGAACGAAGGGCTTCAAAGGTCGCATTTGCCATGAACATATTAAACTCATGAAAGTTTGTATGCCCAATAATCACCCCATTGAAGGGAATTGGCGGCTGTCCTTCCGGCTTGAAGAAACGATCCTGTGTAGCAAACAACAATTCATAGAGAAATTTGTCGGATAGCTTTAAGATTTCATGAATCTCCACAAATCCATTGGCTCCCGCACAAAGCTCACCTTTATAATCATGAACTAATGGATGGGATTCACTGCCAAAACGAGGCAATAAGCTGTAATCGATATTCCCCACCAAAGAACCGGCTTCCTGGCTTTTCTCATCCCTTGGCGTGTAGGATCCAATACCAGACTTAGTGTGGGCGTCAAAAACCATCCGTTTCACACGAAGATAGGGAATCAGTTCAGGAAAGGTTAGCTTCTTATCCTTCATGAACTCTTTCAGCACATGATCGGCGTAGGGAGAAATTTTTCCCGAGATCTGAACTCTGAAATCATGATCATAATGAGGATGTTTTTCCAACCACTTGCTGATCGCATCCTGATCAATGGATTGGGTTAGCGAGAGGGCAAACTCTTCTCGAATCTCTTCAGGAATAACCTGTAAAGGCCGTTCAAAAAGAGGGGCAGGCAAGTAGTAGATATTCCCCTCTTGAAATAAAGCCTTTTCCTTCAACTTTTCATCCAGAGTCGGTAACAGAAGATAATAAGTTTTACCCTCCTCTGATTTAGAGTATTGATTCAAAGCCAATTTAATGCCATCCATGGACCTCGACTTCGCTGACCCTGGCGGGCCCAAAAGGATCCAAAGCCGCTTCGAAGCCTCCAATCCACGACTGGCATTATGGATTTTTTCAATCAGATTTTCCTTCGCTTTTTGCTGCCCAAAAACAACTGATTCACCGACTAAACTAGGCTCTTGAAAAAAACGGTAGGTATGTTTGACGGGCTTACCTGCGATCATAGATCGCTCCACACCCTGTGACAATACCATATCATGCAGCAGCTGCGTAGAGTTCCTGGTGATCCAAGGTTCCTTGCGAATCAAACTCAAGTAGCTTTCAAAACGAATAACTTCTTCAATAGCCCGATCTTTTTTTAAAGACTTATCGAGCAATTCTCTCAGTATTTTTTCCATTACACCCCTTGTTTACGTGTAACTTATTGAATTAACCTAATAAATATCCATTCTTTTTTCTCATTATATCTTCTTTTTAAAATAAAAAGACAGAAAAAAAGAAAATGGAATTTCCCTGAAAGTATGTTTTTCTAATTACTTCCACGTTTCTTCGACTATTAATCACACCAGTTTTTGGCACTCAGCAGTATTTTAACGCTAGAGCAATTGAGGGAATGCGGTTACGAATTGTTACACTTTCTTACTTTCTATTCATGTTTTTTCTGAATTATTTTTATAAGATTGAACCACGAAGAACACAAAGGGCACGTTTATAAGATTGAACCATGAAGAACACAAGGAACATGAAGAAGAGGAATTAAAGCAGTTATCTAAGCAAATATTTCAGGCATTGCTTGAAAAAATTTGAAGTGATACTTTGAATAAAAATCAGTAGTTCGCTATAACCTTGGCTAGCTTGCAGATTAGGGATGAACTTTAAAAAGCCAACATAATTAAAAATTTATCATGTCTGAGGCCAATGAAAGCAACGATCTTGATTATTGATGATGATGAAAAACTGAATGAACTGCTACAAGACTACTTAGGAAGTTTTGGTTACCAAGTATTATCAGCCATCCACCCTGAAGAGGGCTTTACTCTGCTGCAGAGACATACTCCAGAGTTGATTATCCTGGATGTAATGCTACCGGATATGGATGGTTTTGAAATTTGTAAAAAAATCCGCCAAGATTCAGAAGTGCCAATCATTATGTTAACAGCTCGTGGAGACCTTACGGATCGAGTGGTAGGCTTGGAACTGGGGGCTGATGATTACTTGGCAAAGCCCTTTGAACCCAGAGAACTGGTAGCCAGAATCCAATCTGTTTTGCGCCGTAGTGGGGAAAAAAAATCATCTCCTGTGCTGCATTTCGGGCCATTGTCCATCAACTTTAACAATCATGAGGTTACATTAGAGCAACAACTGGTGGACCTCACTTCGGCAGAATATGAGTTACTGACGCTTTTCACCCAAAATGCTGGCATAGCGCTCAGTCGTGATCGTATCATGGAAGAAGTTCGAGGTATCGAATGGGAATCCTTCAATCGCTCTGTTGATGTTCTTGTCAGCCGCCTTCGACATAAATTGAATGATGACCCCAAACATCCAACCTACTTGAAGACAATCTGGGGGACAGGATATCTTTTTTTACAGAAACAGACTTGATGTCATGTTTGCTGTAATGATGAGCGCTCCCCAAAATTCTTATTCGATCCTCAATATTCTACAGAGTTCACTCAATTTGAGGAGCAGTCCTCAATTCCACCTCCCTGCACTATAAGAGGAGAACCACATGATCCAATGGTTCCGGAATCGATCCATTTTTCTAAAAGTATTTATTGTTATTCTCCTTAGCGCACTATTCGTTAACCTTGTGGTTGGAGCTATTTTTTCCTGGTTATTTCGACCACCTAAAACAAACTATCATCAGATTCTACAAGGATTTACAACATATCTGGTCGAAGATTTATTGCAGAATCCGACACAGCAAAAAGGAGAAATACTGAGTCAGAATTTGGGGATTCAGATCCGTTTCGAAAATAATAAAATTGCATGGTCGACCTCTGCTATTATTCCTCCCTTAAAAATATTGAAGAAAGCACCAAATTTTTTCCGCTCCCATTCAAAAAGAGAGAGAACCCTGCCTTCTTTTCAGAAAGAATTGAATATCCGTAAGTATCAAAATCGTATTTTTCTTATTCTTCCCCATGGAGAAAATACCATCATCATCACTCCACAGTTTTCTTTTCCACGCACCTTGAATTGGTGGCTTCTAATTATCCTCTTGATAGTAAGTTTAATATTTCTTTTGAGCTATTTAGCTTTAAGAAGGATGTTTTTTCCCATTCAACAGCTCACCGAAGGGGTGAAGCAGGTAGGACAGGGAAAATTTGAATTAGTATTGCCTTCCAAAAATATGGATGAGCTAGGCAAATTAACTCAAGCCTTCAATAATATGACCAGGAAAGTACGGGAGTTACTGCAAAGTAAGGAACAGTTGCTACTCGACGTCAGTCATGAACTACGTTCTCCTCTGACTCGTATGAAGGTAGCACTGGAATTTTTGCCGGAGAGCAAGAGCAAAAAAAATATTGCAGAAGACCTGAACATCATGCAGCAGATGCTGACTGAATTGCTAGAATCAGCTCGTTTGGATAGTCAATATGGAGGGTTACAACTACAGGAGGAAAACTTGACACCCCTGATCCGACAATGTCTAAAAAAATATGAGGGCCGAACTCCCGGTATTAAAGTCTCTTTACCCAATAGTCCTCTATTACTCTGCCTGGATGCTTCCAGAATTCAGATCGTATTCAATAATCTTTTGGAAAACGCACTCAAGTATTCTTCAAATAGCTCCCAACCTGTGGAGTTTCAGGTAGAGAAAATGGAAACGAAACTGCAGATCAGTATTCAAGATTTTGGGGTGGGCATTCCCCAAAAACACCAGCCTTTCGTTTTCGATCCGTTCTATCGTGTAGATAAGTCCCGATCAAAAAAAACAGGTGGCTATGGTTTAGGATTGAGTCTCTGTAGAAAAATCATTCATGCTCATCAAGGCTCCATTGATCTTGATGGAAGTGTCCGGGAGGGGACCAAGGTGGTCATTCAACTCCCTTTGCTCGAATCACTCCACAGCAGCTAACCGGCAAGGTCTCTCGGATAACTACTTTCCACCTGATAGGGTACGGAAAAACAGAACATACCACCTGTGGAAGAACTCTCTGCCCAAATCTGTCCCTGGTGAGCATCTATAATCCCCCTGGAGATAGAGAGTCCTAAGCCGGTACCTTTAATTTCATTCCCTTTCCGTGTTATTTGAGTAAATTTTTGGAAAATATGCTCTAAAAATTCTTCTTCAATACCAGGGCCTTGGTCCTTCACAGACACAATAAAGCATTCCGGTCCCTGATGCACCTCCACTTGAATCCGGCTATAGGCAGGAGTAAACTTCACTGCATTCCCCAAAAGATTGATGACAACCTGCGTGATGCGATCCTCATCCCCAAAAAAGAAACAGTCCTTCGAGTCATAAGCAATGTTAATTTCCTTTACCCTGCTAAGTCCCTGGATAGATTCTATCGCTCGACGAATGGAAACATCCAAATTCACTCTTTCAAGCTTGATATCTAAATTACCCGTGGAAAGACAGGAGAGGTCCAGAATATTTTCAATTAACAAGGTCAAACGCTCTGCTTCTTCTACGATGATTTCGGTAAAATGCCGGTTCTGTTCTGGTGGCAAGTCACAATCAATCATGGCCTCGGCATAACCCAGGATAGAAGCTAGGGGGGTTCTCAACTCATGAGAGACCGTAGCGATAAAACCATCTTTGAGTTGATCCAGACTTTTCAACTCTTCATTCACTTTTTCCAAACATTGATTGATATTGCTCAGCTCCGCAGTTCTTCCCTCCACCAACTCTTCCAGATGGTCGTGTTGATGTTTCAATTCACGTTCCGCCTTTTTCCGCTTGGTAATATCAATGAAGGAAACCATCAGACAAACGGATTGTTCCTGCTCATCCTGAACTGTATTGATCGATAATAAAATATCTAAGATTTCCGTTTTACCTCTACCGACCCTCAATTCTCCAATCCAACTCCTTTCCTTCAAGACATGTTCAAAAATCCGGAGATTTTTTTTATTGATCTTCCAAAATGTCTGGAGCCTTTTGCCTATAATATCATCTTCCGTACACTGCCACTGCTTTAAGAAAGCTTCATTGACATAAGTGATCCTCCCGCTTAAATCCGCAATTGCAATCGCATTAATCGAGCAGGCAATTGCTTGATCCTTGACTCGAAGCGCTCCTTGCGCCTTATTCAAATCCGTTACATCACTCACCACTCCTATCAAACCGCCAATAGAACCATCTGCATTTTTAAATAAAGCTTTTTGAAAGATAATATCATGTACGCTACCATCCGCGTATTTCATCTTGTCTTCATACTGCTGGGTCCCACCTTCAGCGAAGAGCTCATCATCCAACTCTTTATATCTGTCCGCCTGAAGTTCTGATGCTATATTAAAGGCAGTCTTACCAATAATTTCTCCATGGGACAGCCCATGATTACTACTAAAAGTTCGATTGCATCCGATATAAACTCCTTGATTATTCTTATAAAAAATCGGCATGGGAATCGCGTCAATCAGCTCTTGCAGAAAATTCAGGTGCTCTCTCAATTTTGCCTGAGTATGCAGGTTCTCGTCAGCTCTACGCTTTAGATCAAGATTTAACCGCTGCAGTTCCTGCTCATAGAGCTTGTGGTGAGTAATATCCTCTTTAACGGCGAGAAAACTGGTGATTTGTCCTCCTTGATCCACAATGGGAGAAATGGAGGCTATTTCCCAATAGCTCTCTCCAGACTTCGTTTTGTTATGAAATTCACCAACCCATTGCTTGCCCTGAGTAATGGTTTTCCATAGATCTTGATAAAAAGCATTATCTTGGTCCCCAAATTTTAAAATATTGGGCTTCTGGTGATAAGCCTCCTCCTGACTATAGCCCGTCTGCTCCGTAAACTTGGGATTAACATATTCAATCAGCCCCTCAGTATTTGTAATTACCATTGCAGAAGAGCTCTGTTCCACCGCATAAGAAAAACGTAATAACTTCTGCACAGTTTCTTGGTGCCGCTCGGACTCCCGAACTAGTTTTTGCTTGATTTTTGATAACCTGACGAGTAGCCACAAAATAATTGCTGACAAACAGATGGAAGTTAGGGAGAAAAAATAGACCTTACCAACTGCAAACTCTATAGTCTCGCTGGAAGTAGACTTAGAATCTATGGAAAAGGCTCTGTCTTTGCTACTATTTGAGACTATATTCAACTCTACCCCTACCAAACTTGGTATAGTGGGGAAAAGCTTTCGAAGCTTTTTAAGAAAGCTATTTTCTCCTGTTAAACCTCGCTCGGGGGGCAACAGCTGACTAAGATTATAATCATTCAAAATAACTGGAGAAAAAGCTTTAGGAAACTCTACAGCAAGCAGGCAAGAAGACGTAATGTAAATGATAAAACAAGTAACAATCAAAGTACGTTTCATAAAAAACTTAATGCAAACTTTTCAAAATCAAATTACGGTACAAGCTATAAAAAAAGATCTTCCCCTCTGGTCGAGATGACACAAAGAGACTTCCTACTCTTGAGTAAAGGTCCACAACTTCCTAACTCTATAGGTAGCCCACACAGGGAGGTAGGAATGAGGAGCAAACTGAAATTCTCCCCACTTTGCGAATCCAATCCTTTACAGGAATAACCTAAAAAATCCAGATAAGTACAGAAGGAACTGAACTTTCCCCTCTTTTTTTGACGAGGACTCAAATCCAGAATATTATCCAGGCTAATTAACCAATTGATTTCCTCAAAAAAATCAAACAGGATAAGGCTGTGTCAAACATTAAGTCACAGGTTCCATGAACGGGCTGATGAGAGAAAACTAAGCAGTTAGTAATGTTATAGTATTAGGACAAAGGCTCAGAGGGAGTTATGAGAATTTTAGTTGTTGATGACAGCGCAATGATGCGTAAGATCATCCGGAAGGAATTAGAAAGTGGTGGTTATGAGATTTACGAGGCTATAGACGGAGTGGATGCTCTTGAGAAAATCCCGGATATTCAGCCTCATTTGATCACTCTTGATGTGGATATGCCCAACATGAATGGTTTCGAAGCGGCATATAGGATCCGATCGGATTTAACCCCTCTCACCACAGAAATAGAGCACAAAGTTCCCATTATCTTCATCACAGCGAATGATTCGATTAATGGCAGGCTTAAAGGTTTTGAAGCCGGGGCGACGGACTTCATTACAAAACCCTTCGGCCAAGGCGATGTTCTCCGAGCTGTTGACGCTCAGTTAAAACCCAAACCAATTTTTCAGGGATTAACAGCTCTGATCGCCGAAGATAGCCAACTCACGAGACATGTGTTGGATAATATCCTGAGAGCCGAAGGAATGCAGACTATCCTCACCTGCGATGGGGAAGAGGCCTTGGAAAGCCTGAAGGGAATGTTAGGAAAAATCGACCTGGTCATCACGGATTATATGATGCCAAAGATGAATGGTGATGAACTCTGCCATAAGATTCGGACGGAACTGGGAGAAACCACCCTGCCGATTATCTTCCTCAGTGGTATGTCCGAACGTAGTTCCATTCTGGATATGTTCCGAGCCGGTGCTTCTGATTATGTGATCAAACCCTTCGCTAAAGAGGAACTACTGGCACGAGTGAAGGTCCATTTGGAATCCAGGATCTTACACAAACGTCTGCGCAGCAGGGTGAATGAACTCCGCCGTTTCAATGAGTTACAAAAGGATTTTCTGGCCGTTACCTCCCATGACTTGCGCTCCCCTTTAAACGGCATCATGGGTTTTACCCAGCTGGTTTTAAACGAAGCTCCTTTAGATCAGACCCATAGTGGGTATCTCAAGCATGTACTGGAGTCAGGCCACTTTCTTCAAGAAATGATCAATGATATTTTGGAGTTAAGCAGAGCCCAATCCAGAAAAGATAATCTGCAGATGGAACGGGAATCCATCACGGACATTTTGAACTCTTGTGTTGATACCCTGCAGCACATGGCCTCACCCAAAAGAATCAGTCTTGAACTGCTCAATAAATGCAATCACTCTCCTTATGTCCGCGGTAATAAAAGTGCATTGATTCGTATTTTCACTAATATAATCTCCAATGCTATTAAATTCACACCAAAGGGAGGCAGTATTACACAAGTGCTGGAGCAAAGTGATGCGAAACACCTATCCATCTCGATTATGGATAGTGGTATTGGCATTCCACAAGATCAAATCCCTCACTTATTCAATAAATTCACAAAAACCTCTCGGATTGGGACAATTGGAGAATTAGGAACCGGATTGGGACTATCCATTACGAAGGAACTAGTCGAACGACATCATGGGCAGATCGAAGTTTTCAGCGAAGAGGGTAAAGGTACCTGCTTCCGTCTCACTCTGCCCCTGGACGTCAGCATACCTCTGGAGAAGAAACGAATCTCTCCCTCTTTCACTCCAGAAAYAAGGAAAAAAACTAAAGATTTTCACATCCTTCTRGTGGAYGATAAYATTCTGAATATCAAAATCACCAAAACTATYCTTGAGGCCTACAAATACCGAGTTTCCGTAGTTAAGAATGGAGAAAATAGTGTGGTTTTTTATACGGGGTCATTACACCCGGAAATGCCTTCCAGTGAAAGAATTGACCTGATCCTGATGGACTTGTACATGCCTGTGATGGATGGTTTTGAAGCAACAACTCAAATCCGAAACTTTGAAAAGGAACAGCATCAGCCCCCTGTGACTATTATTGGTATGATTGGTCAAGAAACTAAAGAAACCAAAGACCGATGCAAATTGGTGGGTATGAATGATTTTCTAGAAAAGCCACTGCGTACTCCTCTATTAAAAGAAATCATCCAAAAATATACCCTCATGCTTCCATAGCCCGGAAGAGCAACCACGAAGTTTTCCCACAAAGGAGCATGGGAATAAGGAAAGGAGCAGAGCCGGTTTAAATACCGGCTTTGGGAGAGGAACCTAGCTCTCAGCCCTACAAAGAGGCTTAGTACTCAATATTGCCAACCTTTAGATGATAAAACCAATCTAAAAATCGCTTCACATTCTCCCCACGATAGAGCATTCCGTGTTGAGGACACAATATGGATGGATTGATTTCAGAAACTCGTTCGCACCACTGGTTCTTATGTTCATTCGAACCAAACCAACGCTTGTGAAAGAGTTCGATATATTGAATGTGTGCGTCAAAGTCTTCAACAAACAGCTCCGTACTCTCATGTGGTAGCAAAGCAGCTCCCACATCCCCGGAAAACAAAATATTCGCCGCTGGATCGTACAGGTTAAAATTACCTGAAGAATGGCAATAATGCGCGCTAATGGCTTGCATCGTAACCCCATTCAAATCGAAGGTGCTGCCTTCATCCGGAAGCAGATCAAAATTCTCTTTTATACCTGCGAAATGCAACATAAAACCAAGCCACATTTTAGGTAGCATCACCTTTAGCTCCGGCTTCATTTTCAACCAAAGCCCGATCGCTGAAAAAATATCAGGATCCTGATGGGAACAAAAAACACGACCTATCGTATCCAGGTTGGTGAGGCTTGCCAGAGTAGCCATGACTTCGGGGAAGACCTCAGTTCCTCCAGGATCCGTGACAATGCTCTGCTCACCATGTTGAATCAGATATTCGTTGGTAGAGATGATATTCTTCGCTCTGGTGGTATTATGATGCAGTACGGTCCACTTATGTTCCCCTTGCTCATAGATAACAGTTGTTTTTTTCATAATTTGTTCCCCCGATTGTTGGCGGATCCCACGTTCAATTTATACAACCAATCGATGAAGCGTTTTACATTATCACCAAAATAGATGGCACCATGTTGGGGACACAAAAGTTCAATATCCATTTCGCTCACCCTCTCACACCAATCATTCTTATGTTCATTCGAGCCGAACCAACGACGATGAAAATAGTCAATATAAGGGGTATGTGCTTCAAAATCGTCTACAAATAGATAGCGCTGATCATTGGGTAAAAAGGCAGCTCCCGTATCACCACTGAAGAGGATTTTGGCCTCGCGATCGTAAAGATGGAAATTCCCGGCACTATGCATATGATGAGCGGGAACCGTTTCAAAGATATGCCCGTTCAAATCAATCTTGTGACCTTTATCAGGAATCGGCACGTAGGTTTCCGCATCACCACCAAAATGAGGTACAAAATTCTCCCACAACCAGGAAACATGGCATTTGATCTCTGGTTTGATCTCTTTCCACAAGGAGAGGGAAGAGGCAATATCCGGGTCTTGATGGGAGGCAAAAATGAGCTCAATATCCTGAGGATTAATCATCTGTACCAGCGTAGACAAGACGGAAGGAAAAATAGCAAAACCGCCCGGATCGAGTAACATGTGTTTGTTACCCACAGTAATCAAGTACTCATTTGAATCCAGGAGTTCGTCATATTTTTCAGGATCACGGTGCAAGACAGTCCACCTGCAGTCGCCCTTTTTATATAAAACGTGATGATTTTTCATTAGACTTCTTCCGCTTTCATATTATTAAACAGGCTACGAATAATCCCGAATTCAATGCTGATATTTTCTAGAAGCTTGAAGAGTCGATCGATGGACTCCTGCATGGTTTCTGTAATGATACGAAACTTTTCTTCACTGCCCGCAATATAAACCGCTTTAATCTTGCCGCCAATCGCCATGGTTTTGCCAATATTCACCAAGGCCACCAAATTTTCCAAGGTTCTAGCCATGTGCGAGGTRTCCCGCTTCAGGCGGGAGATATCGAAATGTTCGATCTCTTTTCGAGCTTTCTCCGCATAGGGCTTCAGCTCCTTTCGATTATTTTGCGCTTCATCATAAAGTCGATAAAAGCGCACCATGGTCAGCAACTCCCCATAAGCCTGAGTCGTGCGATCCACACACTCAAAGGAGGTTTCCCTGCCTTGATGAGCRCTTTCCGTGACATCATTGGACATCACCTGGATTTCCGAAGAGAGCTTCATGAAGGAATCATTATTGGCCTGCTTGGAAGCAATGCCTGCATTGATCGCTATAAATTCCAAGGAACTACATTCTTCCACCAATTCCTCATACTGATTGGCGATATTCACATAATTCCTGGATGCCTGTTGTAATTCTTTCAGCATTGGATATTGTTGAGTGGGAATGATTTATTCGGAACCTTGATTTTCAACGATACACATCTTGGCTAATTTACTCATTGCCAACAAAATCACCAGTTGGGTTCCATGTTGGATGATGCCGGAAACGAATTCTTTTTTCTGCCCCGCGAGATTAGGTGGGGGAGGAAGGATGTCACCGGAATCCACTTCGATCACATCACCAATATGATCGATCACAATAGCTAAAGTGTCTTGAGGCATGTGATTGCCCTGAATCAGATCATTCTTACGCAAGGAATCCAATTCATCTTCTGTTTTTAAGATAATCAGTCGTCGGTCTTCGGGGGCTACCCCGGAGGTCTGCTCCAAAAAGACTCCCGGATCCATGACCGTCACAATCTGCCCACGTAGATTCATTAAACCCAGGATAAACTTAGGAGCTTTGGGCACCATCGTAATCTCATGAATTTTTCCGATCTCCTTCGTTAGCAGGATATTAACACCAAAAACTTCATCACCAATATGAAATGTTGCCACTTGAGGCATTAAAATCTCCTATCAAAAACAGTTATCAGTTATCAGTTGGCGGTTATCAATTATCGAGAGGTCATCACTTCCGCCAACGGTCAACTATTACATTAAAGGTACCGATTGAGGCATTCCAAAATTTTCTGCTTGTCTAGCTTTACCATCCATTCGTTAAAACCTGCCTCCAGTCCTTTTTGAACCGTCTCATCATCATTGAGGGATGTCAGGGCAATCACAGGTAAATCCTGCCACTTTTCTGTAGCTCGAATCTTTTGGATCACACCAAAGCCATCTAAGACAGGCATTTCGATATCGCAAAGCACCACATCAAAAGTATCCTTTTCCAAGGCGTCGAGCCCTTCTTGTCCATCAGCAGCCACGATGACCTCAAACCCCACGGAATGGAGGTATTCTCGCACAATATTCTGGAAGAGAGGTGTATCTTCAATTAACAAAATTTTTGAAGATTGGACTAGCTTCGGCTCGAATTCCACTCGATGCAGGCTATCGGGTTCACCCATTTCTAAAATAGCGTAGAGATCCAAGAGCAGTGTAATCCGGCTATCAATCAAGGTAGAGCCCAGGATACCATCCGCATGGATGGATCCCTCTGTAATATCGATATAAAGAGTCTTAGTATCGATCACCTGATGAATTAGGATACCAACGGGAATCCTTGTTTCCTTGGGAATAATCAGGCTTACTGTCTCGACACCTTCATAATCCGGTTTTTGGATGGGGAGATAGTCCGCCAGATGCAAGATCCTCATTTGCCGACCACGGTACTCAATATATTCTTTCTCCCCGACACGTTGAATCTGATCCAGTGTGAGTTCATCCACTCGCTGAATCAAAGGAATGGTGATTGCGAATTGCTCCTCAGTACCATTGTCAAAGATCAATAAGGATTGCTCTTCCTCTACTTTCTTTCGAGCATCTTCATGGGAGTAAGTTTCCCCTTGGCGATCCGTAAAAAAGAGCTGATTGGATTGTACAAAGCCTAAAGTATCCAGAATCATGGCCACTGTCCCATCCCCCAAAATGGTAGATCCCGAGAAGAAGGGTAGATGCTGTAGAAATTCAGGCATTGGTTTCACCACGATCTCTTCACTGCCAACAATAGAATCCACGATGATACCAACTTTATTGATACCAACCGAGACAATCAGAATACGTAAGGCATCTTCAGACCGGCGCATATCCGCTGACCCCTCGACCAGATTATAAGCACTCCCGACACCCGCATTGCTACCTGTCTTTTGATTCCTGGCCAAGCCTGCAAGCAGACGTCTGTTACTACCCTTTTTAGTTTCAGGAATGTCCAGTCCACGCGATAAGGAGATTAATGGTAACAACTCACCCCGCAGTTTCAATACTTCCCGGTCCTGTACATAGCCCAACATCGTGCCGTAATCATCGGGCTTGAGCATCACCAGCTCTTCCAGATTGATTTGTGGAATGGCGAAACGCTCTTTCCCCGTTTGCACAATCAAACAAGAGACAATGGCCATAGTTAAGGGCAAGGTCATCTTAATGGTCGTACCTTGGCCCACCTCGGAGTGCAACTCTACGGTACCACCGATTTGTTCGATATTGGAGCGAACCACATCCATGCCCACACCTCGTCCCGAGACAGATGAAACATTTTCTGCCGTAGAGAGTCCGGCCAGAAAAATCAGATTCAGTTTTTCTCGGGCACTAAAATTATAGAAATTATCTTCTGTAATCATTCCTTTTTCATAAGCCTTGGCTGCAATTTTGTCGGCATCAATTCCGTTACCATCATCTTGGACCAGAATGATTACTTGCCCACTTTCATGGTAAGCCTTTAAAAGCAGTTTCCCCTGAATGGGTTTTCCCTTCGCCCTTCGTTCTTCAGGCACCTCAATGCCATGATCAGCTGTATTGCGAATAATATGAGTGAGAGGATCTGAGAGGGCTTCCAGTACGGTTTTATCCAATTCTACTTCATTACCTTCCGTCACCAGAGCGATTTCTTTGCCCAAATTGGCACCCAATTCACGAATCAACCGCGGGAACTTACCAAAAACAGTTGAAATGGCTTGCATTCGTGTATTTAAGATTTCTTCTTGCAGTTCCGTGGTCACTGTATTGAGATCGGCAAGTACTGCCAGTAAGCCGGGAATTTTCTTTGCCTCTTTTTCGCTAGCTTGTAGGAGCTGATTCCGTACCAAGACCAGTTCACCAGCAAGATCAACCAATTTATTCAGTTTACCCACACCCACACGAATACTTTCTTCCGTTTTAACCTTCGAACGTGGTGTTAATGCCTTTTCCGATTTTTTAGGCAATGGCTTGGCAGGTAACTTTTTAGGTACAGGGGATTCCAGGGGAGCCAAAGCGGGCTCCGGTGGGGGTGACGCTATACTGTCCTGAATGGCAATAACTGGCTCTACTGGTTTTTCAGCCTTCACTTCAACTGCTGGTTCCACAACGGGAGCCTGCTCTGGCTGAGAACTCTCGGATTCAAAAGCTTGGAAACGCTCAATTTCCTCCATATTGATCAAAGAAATTTGATCTTCTTTCACTCCCAAAACCCCAGCCGCTAATTCAGGGTCCATCACGGTGGCAAAAGCAAACACAAAGCGCAAATCCTCATCGAGACATTCATCCAGTTCAGAGGCGCCATCTACGTCAAGATAGGAGTCAATAAAACGGCCTAATTCTTCCAGTTCCGAAATAAATTGGAAGGGGGTCTTTCCCTGATTGGTAATATCACGATTCAAAAATACAGAAACCGCATACACGTTCATCCCATCTTGAATCGCACTTTCCAATTCTTCAGGTGCAATATTGAATTTAGGTGCCTGCGGTGTTGTAGCTGATGGCTCATCAGCCGTAAGGGGAACAATAGGTGCGACAAAAGCCGGGCTGACCACCACGGTCGGTACTTCTTTTACGGGAGGTGCAATGCTGCCTTCTACTGAAGCGGCTGCGGCCTCTTCGTTGCCCAGAATTTCCAATACGGCGATCTCTTCACTGACATCCATATCATTGCTATTGGCCACATCATCAATCATTGCCGTCAAGCGATCCACTCCTTTCAGGAGAGCATCCACATGATCTCTTCCTACGACGAGCTTGGAATTCCGCGCCTTGGACATCAAGTTTTCCATCACATGAGCCAGAGCACTCATGTTATCCAAACCAAAAAAACCGGCTCCCCCTTTGATACTGTGAACACTGCGAAACAAGCGATTGATCACATCCATATCACCGGGAACATCTTCTAAAGCCAGTAGGTCTGGTTCAATCATGGTTACATGTTCCCTTGCTTCATCAAGGAACCCTACTAGCATATCATCATCGTCTAACATTCTTGTGCCTCTGGAGGAAACTTATATCTCGAAGCGGAACTGTGATCCGCATAGTTGCAGTGAACCATCAATTCTTCAGACTCTTTTGGTAAAAAACAGCCTTATCGAAGGCTAGCGTCTCAAATTTCGTTTTCAATCCCATGATCGATTCAGTACCACCCATCATTAAGTAACGGTTGGGTGCTAATGACTGATAAAATTTATCTAATAACCGTAATTTGGTAGCTTCAGAAAAATAAATCAACACGTTTCGACAGAGAATTAAATCAAAACGACCTAGGAGTAGAAAACTATGCATCAAGTTGAAAGGACGAAACTCAACGATTTCTTTAATTTGCTCATTCAAAGCCCAGCCCTCTTCTCGTTCTTCAAAATAGGCGTGTAACCGCGACGAACTCAAGCCCCGCTTGATACTGAAAGCATCGTAAATGGCCCCCTTTGCCGTTTGCAGTACAGTGTCGGAAAGATCCGTCCCTAAAATGCGAAAACGGGGCCAAAGTGCTGTTTTTCCTTTTGCTTTCAGTAATTCATAAATCTGGATCGCTAAGGAATAGGGTTCTTGTCCCGTGGAACAAGCAGCAGACCAAATGGTAATACTCTGCCTTCCAGTCTCTAACTCCCGAATAAACTCGGGGAGAATGCGGTGTTTTAATGTTTCCCAACAGGATTGATCTCGAAACCAAAGTGTCTCGTTAGTCGTCATCAAATCGACGAAATATTTAAAATCCTCACGATTCACCACCAATCGTTGATACAACTCAGAGAAATTATTAAACTCTCGCTGCTTAGCGAATCCACGCAAACGAGTCTCTACCAGATATTTCTGATCTGGCTTTATAATGATCCCACTGTCAGTAGCTAACAACTCACTTATTTTTTCAAATTCATGGTTTTCTAGAGACGCTTTCATAACCAATGCTGGGAGAGTTTAGAGCAAATATTTGTTGGAGTGGATTGAAACAATTGTAACTGGACTTTAAGAGGTAAGTTCAACAATACGCCCGCCCATTTTTTCCAAGGGAAGGGTTTCATCCATCAAACCAGCTTCATCAACACTGCCTGGCATCCCCCAAACCACCGAACTGTCTTGATCCTGAATCAAGCAATAAGTCCCGGATCGTTTCAGCATACGCACACCTTCCGTACCATCTCGGCCCATGCCTGTCATAATCACACTCAGGTTGTTGATATTTTTTAATAAGCCTACAGAGCGGAACAAGACGTCCACAGCGGGTTTACAATGGTTGACTGGAGGCGAGTCAATGATAGCGATGCGTAACTGATCCCCTCTGGATCGTACGACCATGTGTTTACCACCAGGAGCAATATAGACTTTCCCATTTTCAGGAATATCTCCATCCGCAGCTTCACAAATTTCCATCGGGCTGATGGAATCCAAACGCTCAGCCAGGGACTTGGTAAACATGGGTGGCATATGTTGCACAATCAAGACAGGACAAGGAAGCCGGGTTTTAATGCTTTCAAACATTTTATAAAGCGCGTTCGGTCCACCCGTAGAAATACCTAAAACTATCATATTGAATTGTTTACCGGATACCTTGCGCACAGGACGTATTGTTCTGGCGGCAACTCTAGGCCTAGAGACAACAGGCGTTGCTTGATTGCCAAAAAGTTGTTCGAAGACAACCTCCACCATTGGATTCAGCGCACCTTTTAAGATAGCAATCCCCTCCTGCATACTTGAAGCGGTAGGTTTGGCGACAAAATCCAAGGCACCATCCTTCAAAGAATCCAAGGTTACCTTGGCATTCTCCATATCGAAGGCACTGACCATCACCACCTGAATACTAGGCTTTAACTGCTTGATTCTCCTTAAGGTCTCAATACCGTCCATCTCTGGCATCATTACATCCAGAAAAATCAAATCAGGCTTTAATGAAGGGATCTTCATCAGAGCTGTTTTTCCTGAAGAGGCAGTACCAACCAACTGCACCTTCGGCAACATTTCAGCAACCTTTGATAAAATCTGACGATAGGTAATGGTATCATCCACCACCATTACCCTGACCTTTCTGTTCATCTAATCTCCGTGAAATCCCGTCCTTCAAGACTGGGAGGTAGGAGTCGCTTGCAGCACAAGCGGCTCAATGCCAATATTATCAAAGTTTATTATGCTGTACGCACTCCTCACTACTAGAGAAGGCTCGTTGACAGTAATCGACCAAATGTAAAGTTAAACAATCTGACTGGAGAGTTGCAAGTTCTTCCTATCCTCAAGAATCTGAGATTTAGATCAGATAACAATATTTATATCTTCAAATTGCATTTAATCATAATTGGTTATTGATTTTTTGCAACATTGTTTTTCTTTTTTGCAAATCTCATGTTTTTTCTTCCTTTCAAACTGAATCTAAAGGACTAAATATGTCCTCAAAAATCCCTTGTCAAGCACCGCTTATTACTTTGTAATACTCGGGTACAGGCGATCAATACCATTTCCTATCTGCTAATATCGATGATAATCAATGAGCGCCTTTAAATAGTTGGGCAATTTCCATTTAGTAGGTGATTTCACGTTTCAATACAACAACATTCAGAATGAAAATGCCCCAAAAGAACAAAGCACTTTTGATTCTTGCTCTGACTATTTGCCTGTTACTAGCTGCTATCGGAAGTTCACACAACCTGCCTAGTATTTTAAATACCAAACTGAAGGAAGGCCTACAAATCCTCCAATCTGCCAACGCCGATGCTCTGAGAGATTATCTACAGTCCTTTGGCATCGGCGCGGCCTTTGTCTCTGCATTCTTAATGATTCTTCAGGCTGTGATTTCTCCCTTACCCGCCTTTGTCATTACTTTGGCTAATGGCTTACTCTTCGGCTGGTTTTGGGGAGGATTGCTTTCTTTAGTCTCTTCCACAGCAGCGGCTTGGTTGTGTTTTGAACTCAGTCGCTTCCTGGGACGCCCCTTCATTGAACAATGGATGGGACAACAAATATTATTAAAAAGTGATGCCCTGATTACTCGTTTTGGAGTCTCAGCAATTGTCATCGCTCGCTTCGTGCCTGTCCTCCCTTTTGATCCCATCTCTTATGCAATGGGATTATCCAAGATGTCTCGTCGATCATTTCTCATCGCCAATTTTGGGGGACAATTACCGGCTACTTTCTTTTACTCCTATCTAGGTGAGCAAATTCCGCAAGGTTTTTCCCTTGGAATACTAGGAGTGTTGGTAGGGATCACCGTCTTCGGCTTAGCTACTCAAAAAGTGCTAGCTAGCCTAAAATAGATTCAATCAGTCGATACAGAAACCAAGGTTACCCTTGGCTGCCACGTAGGGCGGCGCTGCCATTAAACTTAACTTAAGCTGAGTCGGCACATAGTTCAACACTACCGCTTTTTTGAGAAAATAATGGAAAACCAGACAAGTTCAATCAACGAGGCAGCACTGGACAATCCACGGGGGGATGAATATAAATAAGCCTTTCATCAATGGTCATGTCGGGGGGGCTGACCCTGTCATTGCCATCATAGATGGAAACTTTAAGCAGAGAGTATATCAACTGATTGGATAGCCAAACTTAGCAAAGGTTTTTTTATGATGAAGAAGAGTATTTTTTTTGTTGCCTTGATTTTTACATTATTTTCCTTCTCAACTGTTCAGGCAAAAACTTACAGAATTTCTGTCAGTCAGTTTGTGGAGCATCCCGCTTTAAATTCCGTGTTGCAGGGCTTTCAGGATGCAATCCGTGATCTGGGACTGAAGGTGGACTATCGAGTACACAATGCTCAAGCTAATATGGGTACTGCCGGACAAATCGCTCAACAAATGCTGGGTGAAAATCCAGACCTGATTCTGGCCATCGCCACACCTACCGCGCAAACTGCGGCACAAGCCTTAAAAAAAGCACCATCTCACATGCAAGTTCCTTTGCTATTTTCCGCTGTAACTGATCCTAAGTCTGCGGGTTTGGTCCGCTCTTGGGAACGTCCGGGGAAAAATATCACCGGTGTTTCCGATATGTTACCCATTGCCAAGCACATGGATATGCTTGAAGAGTTCTTGCCCAAATTGAAAAAGTTGGGTGTGATTTATAACTCAGGAGAAGCTAATTCCAAAATTTTGATCAAGATGATCAAGGAAGAAGCTAGCAAACGTGGCTTCCGTGTGGTTTCCGCTACTGTCTCCAAATCCAGTGAGGTCTACCAGGCTGCTAAAAGTTTGGTCGGGCGAGCCGATGCCGTTTATATCCCAACTGATAACACGGTAATTTCTGCCCTGGAATCAGCGATCAAAGTCGGCATCCAGAACAAACTGCCCGTCTTTGCTGCTGATGTGGCTTCCGTTCCCCGTGGAGTCGTTGCCGCTATGGGTTTTGACTACTACAAGCATGGGTATCAAACTGGTGTGATGGCCAAGAAAATTTTGGAAGGTGCCAACCCTGCGACAACTCCCGTTGAAACGCAGAAGGAATTGCAACTTCATATCAACCTAACTTACGCCGCTAAAATGGGAGTGACAATTCCCAAAAGCTTGCTGGCAAAAGCGAATAAGGTGATCAAATAATTTTCCCCCCTTAGGGGCCGCCACCACTAGTCTTTTTCTTGCTCCTGATAGGAAACAAGAAAAGGACCTTGTCAACAAAACAGGTTCTCCTTGCTTTCCCCATTAATAGCAATAAACCTGGCTTCACTTTTCAGTCCTCTGATTTTAACAGTAGATACATCCGTTTTTAAGGGAATTAAATTTCCCACTTAGCAGAGTTTTTTTTATGATGAAAAAGAGTGTTTTTTTTCTTATCCTGATCTTTACCTTAATTTCCTTCTCAACAGTTCAGGCAAAGACTTACAGAATTTCTATCAGTCAATTTGTGGAACACCCTGCTTTGGGTGCTATCTTGAAGGGATTTCAGGATTCAATCCGTGATCAGGGGCTGAAAGTGGACTATCGGGTACACAATGCTCAGGGCAACATGGGAACTGCCGGGCAAATCGCTCAACAAATGCTGGGTGAAAATCCGGATCTGATCCTGGCCATCACTACACCAACAGCCCAAGCCTCGGCACAAGTATTAAAAAAAGCACCACCTCACATGCGAGTTCCTTTGCTGTTTTCCGGTGTAACTGATCCCAAATCGGCTGGTTTGGTTCGCTCTTGGGAGCGTCCAGGGAAAAACATCACCGGTGTCTCCGATATGTTACCCATTGCCAAGCACTTGGATATGCTTGAAGAGTTCTTGCCCAAATTGAAAAAATTAGGTCTGATTTATAACTCAGGTGAGGCAAATTCCAAAATTTTGGTTAAAGTGATTAAGAAAGAAGCTAGCCAGCGAGGTTTCCGTATAGTGCCCGTCACCGTTTCCAAATCCAGCGAGGTGTACCAAGCTGCCAAAAGTTTAGTAGGACGAGTCGATGCCGTTTATATCACAACAGATAGCACCGTAATTTCAGCCCTGGAATCGGCGATCAAAGTCGGTATCCGGAACAAACTGCCCATCTTTGCTTCCGATGTGGATTCCGTCTCCCGTGGAGCCGTTGCCGCTATGGGTTTTGACTACTATAAACATGGATATCAAACTGGCGTGATGGCCAAGAAAATCTTAGAAGGTGCCAATCCCGCGACAACTCCCGTTGAAACACAGAAGGAATTGCAACTTCATATCAACCAAACTTACGCTGCCAAAATGGGAGTGACCATTCCCAAAAGCTTGCTGGCAAAAGCGAATAAGCTAATTAAATAATTCTTTTTACACTTTTTCAATAGTTGACTCTATGACATGGTATGCAGCTCTGGGCGCCCTCGAACAGGGATTAGTCTATGGAATTATGGTAATCGGAGTTTACCTCACGTTCCGTATCCTCGATTTTCCTGACCTCACCGTTGACGGTAGTTTACCCCTAGGGGCAGCCGTCACGGCTGTGGCCATCACCAATGGCGTGAATCCATTTTTGGCCTTATTTTACGCAACTCTGGCTGGTTTTATAGCTGGTTGTGTAACCGCCTTATTGAATACTAAGTTGAATATCCTTCACCTCTTGGCTTCGATCTTGACCATGATCGCCTTGTATTCGATCAATATTCGTATCATGGATGGGCCCAATGTCTCCTTGTTGGGTGTGGATACAGTTTTCGATCCCCTGATTGAGATGGGAATTCCCGGATATTTAGCGGCCCCTCTGGTATTCGGCGTTTTTGCCTTGGTGGTGATCATTGGTATTGTTTGGTTTTTATTTACAGAATTGGGCATGGCTGTCCTGGCGACAGGAGATAACTCTCAGATGATTACCGCACAGGGCGTTAATACCCATTCCATTATTATTCTTGGTGTTGGAATTTCAAATGCCTTGGTTGCCCTCAGTGGTGGTTTGGTAGCGCAAAATCAAGGAGCTGCCGATGTCAATATGGGCGTGGGAACTATTGTTGCGGGATTGGCCTCAGTGATTGTTGGGGAGACAATTTTCGGTGATAAAAGTATCCCCAGGGCTTTCGTTGCTGCCTTGTTAGGCTCTATAGTCTACCGACTAGTCATTGGCTTGGCCTTGGGCTTAGAATTGGGAGAGTTCTCCATAGCACCCAGCGACCTCAATCTGATCACGGCGATTTTGGTAGTTCTTGCTTTGACAGCTCCATCTATTAAGAAAAAGGTCTTGAAGTCATGATCCATCTAAAAAATATCACCAAATTTTTCCACCGAAATAGTGTCAATGAAGTCTTAGCCCTCAATGACATCAGCTTAAAGGTGGAGGAAGGGGAGTTCATTACGGTCATCGGTTCCAATGGGGCGGGTAAATCAACCAGTTTGAACTGCATTGCCGGTAGTTTTTTCCCTGATCAAGGTAGCTTGGAAGTCAATGGGCAGGACATTACCCGTTGGCCAGAATACAAGCGAGCCAAGTTTATCGCCCGTGTCTTTCAAGATCCTCTACGGGGCACTTGTGCCAATGCCAGTATTGAGCAAAATATGTCCCTGGCCAAACTCAGAGGTAAAAAGCGGGGATTGGGAATCGGCGTCAAGAAAAGGGATCGAGAATTTTTTCGGGAAGAACTCAAGCAATTGGATTTGGGCTTGGAAAAACGTCTTCTGGATACGGCAGGTCTGCTTTCCGGTGGTCAACGACAAGCACTGACGATGTTGATGGCTACCATGCAACGCCCGGAGGTACTTTTACTGGATGAGCACACTGCTGCACTGGATCCCAAAACGGCAGCTCAGGTTTTAGATCTCACTGAGCGCATTGTTCGTGAGAAGAAACTCACCACCCTGATGGTGACCCATCAGATGAAAGATGCTCTTCGCTTGGGCAACCGCTTGATTATGTTTCATCGGGGTAAGATTATTTTTGATGTCAAAGGTCAGGAAAAACAAAACCTGACCGTCAAGGACCTGTTGGCCAAATTTTATGAAATTCAAGGAGAAGAACTGTCCTCGGATAAAATGTTATTGGCTTGAGCAAGTTAAAAAATGACAGCGCCAGTCTACGTGCTGGCGTTGAAAGTCTTTGTCTTTTCTCTAGCTTTCGGGTAACAGACAAGGGTATAAAAGTCCCCTTCAATCTCCCTTCGGAGCACTCAGCGCAAGAGTTGAAAGTTCTGAGTATTTTTTTAGGCTCCAATGACAGAGATTCAGAAGATCGAAGGCTCCAATCTACTTAAACTCTATCAGGGGAAACAGGTGCTTTCCTGTAGTTTGACCCTGGAAAGAGATAACATCACCAGCATCATCGGTCATAACGCCTGCGGTAAATCCACGCTTCTAAGAATCCTCAGTCTACTAGAAAAACCGGATCAAGGAAAAGTCAAAATCCATGGCCCAAGGAAAATTGGGAGGAACCCATTCAGCAATTTTTCTCTACGCAAAAAAATCACCTTAGTTCCGGCAAAAGCGGCATTGTTGAAGGATACTGTTTTTAATAACATCGCCTACGCATTGCAACTACGAGGATATAAAAAAGATAGGATTCCTCAACAAGTTGAGGAACTTTTGTCAACTTTTGATCTAGAAGACAAGGTTCAAAGCTCTGCCAATAAACTCTCTACAGGTGAAGCCCAGCGTGTAGCCCTGGCCAAAGCCCTGGCTCTGCAACCGGAAGCTCTGTTATTAGATGAACCGACAGCATCCCAGGATCCCAACCATACCAGACTGGTTGAAGGGATCCTCCTGCGCTGGAAGCAGCAAACAGGCAGGATGTTGGTCATCGTCACCCATGACTCTTCACAAGCACATAATTTTTCCGATCGAATTATTTTCATGCACGAAGGTCGGATCTTGGAAAATCGAAGTACGGAGGATTTTTTCAATTGCCCCTCAACAGAGCAGGCCAAGGCCTTCATTCATGATCGAATTCATTAATTACAAACGCTTATTTTTAGAGAGAGTTTAAAGGCTCTTTTTTTACACTTATTTATTGCTTAAGTTTACAAAAATATTTAAAGCTACTCCTTCTGAGCTAGCCCCTTGCAAAAACCGGTAATCATACAAAAATAATAGAATGATGTACAAGTGGTTATTATTTGATGTAGACGATACTTTGTTTGATTTTGATCAAGCTGAACTTGTTGCTTTACAGAAAACCTTTAAAGAGTTTGAGCTGCCATATCAGGAAGCCCATCTCGAAGAATACCATCAGATCAATGATCAACTTTGGAGGGACCTGGAACGAGGAAAGATCTCTCAGGAGAAGTTGAAGGTCAGACGTTTTGAGCTATTCTTAGAGACGTTGAATATTCTGACAGACCCCATCCTGGTCAGCCGCGGATATATGAAACATTTGGCAGCTTCTTCCGATTTATGGGAGGGTGCTGAGCAGTTGATCGAAACACTGGCCCCTCAGTTTCAGTTAGCCATCATTACAAACGGCATCGCAGAAGTACAACACCCTCGATTGCAGCACTCCACCATTGGTAAATATTTCGCTGAAGTGATTATTTCGGAAGAAGTAGGGGCAGCTAAACCTGACCCTAAGATTTTTGACGCAGCTTTCCGCAAGATGGGGCAACCCCAAAAATCAGACGTACTCATCATTGGTGATAGTCTGACTTCGGATATTCAAGGAGGCATCAATTACGGCATTGATACTTGCTGGTTCAATACTAAAGGACAGAAAAAGCCGGATGCTCTAAACATCACTTACGAAATTCATCACCTCCACCAATTGAGTGACATTCTGCTTCAGCAATAAGCGATTTTTTCCTGAACGACAGCCCTTAATAGTACATGGCAAAGAAACAAAATTCCCCAGTTTTCACTCCAGATGAGAAGAAAAGTATCCTTGGCCTCAGCCTGATCCTTTTCTTTCGCATGTCAGGATTATTTATGATTTTTCCGGTTTTCAGCGTCTTGGCGATGGAACTGGAAGGTTCAACTCCCATGCTGGTAGGTTTAGCTATGGGATGTTATGGCTTAACCTCCGCTTTTTTACAGATTCCCTTTGGGACTTGGAGTGACCGCGCGGGGCGTAAACCTGTGCTGGCTGTCGCAATTATAATTTTCATTCTCGGTAGTATTATGGCTGCCATGTCCAGTAATATTTACACTATGATCCTGGCACGTTTTCTCCAGGGAGCCGGAGCTGTCAGTGCGCCCATCTTTGCGTTGATTGCTGATTTGACCCGCCCTGAGGTTCGAGCAAGAGCGAATGCCGGTTTGGGTGCCAGTATTGGCATGGCTTTTGGGGTTGCCATGTTCGCTGCCCCTTTCCTGGCCCACTGGTTGGGATTATCCGGTGTCTTCTGGGCCATTACAGGCATGGCTTCGATGAGTTTAGTGATTCTCTTCACTTTCATCCCCAGTCCCAAAGTAGTCGTACCACTCACTAAAGAGAAGACCAGTGTTTTAATCCGGCGGGTGCTGGACATTACTCCACTAAAAACCATTAATTTGGGGGCCTTTGTCTGCAGTATGGGATTGAGTATCACCTTTTTTATGACCCCCTTACTCTTGAAAGAAAATGGGTGGGATAAAAGTGACTGGTGGAAGGTTTACTTACCCATGTTATTGGCTGGTGCCATGACAATGGTGCCGGCGGCTATCATTGCGGAGACAAAAAATAAATTTCGGGAAGTCATGATTGTAGGGGCTATCCTGATTCTGGCGACTTTTGTGATCCTCTTTTTAGGGCAAGCCCTAAACTCCTTTGCCTTGAACCTGACAGCTGGTTTCCTTTTCTTTATGGGTTTCAATATTTTTGAGCCTATTTTCCCCTCTCTGGTGACCAGAATGACGGATCCGCAAACCAAGGGAACGGCGAGTGGTGTGTATAATTTTTGCCAATTCATTGGTCAATTCCTGGGAGCAATGTTGGCAGGCATGCTCTACCTAGAATATCCATCCACCATTGCCCTGGTAATGATTGTCCTGACACTGTTTTTTATTTGGAAAACCCTTTCCTTTCCCAATCCAACTCCACGGGAAGAGAAAGAGCAGACTGACGCAACTCCCACCAATAAGCAGGAAGGCGTCTATAATTAGACCTTCGCCAGCTCTTTGAGGTATCGATAAAGAGAGCGAAAAGCTTTAGGTGGCTTGCTCCTCTCTTTCTCTTTTTGTGCATTTCTAATGAACTGGCGGACACGTTGCAAATCCCACTCAGCAGAAAAACGTTCTCCCAGTTCATCCAATAACTGCTTGTCTCCCTCAATCAAGCGGTCCCGCCAGCGTTCCACTTCTTGTATAGCTTTGAGCTGCTGACGATTCCCTTGGGTGAGATTTTCAAAATGCAATTTAAGCGGCTCTGGATCGATATCCCGCATATAAGCACCGATCAGTTGTATTTGCCGACGCAAGGCCTCACCTCGCTTGAATTTTTTGGCTTGTAACACAGCTTCTAATAGTCGTTCAGGTAAATCAAGTTTCCCTAATTGTACCTTGCCTAGGGTCAGTAACTGCTCGCCTAATCCTTGCAATTCCGTCATTTCTCTCTTTATTTGAGAGCGGCTCTTGCGAGTGTCTTCCAACTCGTTTTCCTCTTCCTCTGGTCTCATCTTTTATCAAATCCTTAGAGTTTTGTATTTTTTCAGGGTAAATAGGTACGGATAATCGCTTCACTGGCCCTCAATCCATCAATGGATGAGCTGACAATTCCACCGGCATAACCGGCTCCCTCTCCCGTAGGAAAGAGCCCTCTCACCCCGGTAGAATGCCCATCCTTGCCTCGTACGACTCGAATAGGACTGGAACTACGTGTCTCCGCTCCATAAAGAATAACTTCATTCAGTACAACTCCACGCATTTTTTGTAACATCTTTGGAATTGCGCTGGTCAAGGTGGCACAGACAAAATCCGGGAGAATTTCTCTCAGATCCACCGGTACTGATCGCTGGTTGGAACGTCCTGGGGGGAGATCTTTGGAAATTCTACCCTCCAGGAAATCCTGCAATCGGGATGCGGGAACAGCATAATTGCCACCACCCAATCGGAAGGCCTTTTCCTCTATTGCTTCTTGAAACTTATAATTATCCAAGATTGCCGGGTCAGCACTACCCGTGACAGGTATGTCTGTTGGGCGGATAGGTACCAGGAAAGCCGCATTGGCGTAAGACTCGTCCCGTTTGGATAAACTCATCCCATTGGTTGTAATTTGCCCCGCTGACGAAGCACAGGCAATCACCATCCCACCAGGACACATGCAAAAAGAGTAACAAGATCTGGAGTCTTGCTCTTCCTTGCGTGTTAATCGAAAGCTGGCAGCCCCCAGACGAGGATGCCCCGCCCATTCATGCCATTGTGCTTGATCCACACGAGCCTGCGGTAACTCGACACGAACACCAATGGCAAAGGATTTGGCTTCTAAGGGAACACCAGCAAAAGCTAACATGCGAAATACATCCCTGGCACTATGTCCGGTAGCCAGGACACAAGCATCAGTTTCTATTCTCTCATCATTCACTTGAACAGCCTGCAACCGTCCCTCTTCTATAAAAACTTGATTCAGCCTGCAGTTAAAGCGAACTTCACCACCATAATCAATGATCAATTGCCTCATTCGCGGTACAATCTCCGCCAATACATCACTTCCAACATGTGGCTCCGCATCAATCAAAATGGAAGGAGACGCACCACAACGCACCAATGCCTCCAGAAAACGTTTCACCCGTGGCCGATCTTTACTTCGTGAGGTTAACTTCCCGTCAGAAAATAGGCCTGCCCCGCCTTCACCATATAGGGTATTACTTTCCTCATTAAAAGCATCCCCTTTCCAAAATCGAGCAACTTGTTCCGTACGTTCCGGTGCAGCAGCTCCTCTTTCAATCAGTAAAGGCCTTAGCCCCGCTTCCGCCAGAGCCAAGGCAGCCATCAAACCTGCCGGCCCTGCACCAACCACCACCGGTCGAGGACGTTTAGCCACCAGATGTGAAGCCAGTCGAGGTTGAATAACAATCTTTGGTTCCTCTACAATTTCAGTAATTTTTTGGAGATTTTTCGTTAGAAGGTGTGCAGGAAAATCCAACTCTACAGAGACAATAAAATGGGGAGCTGAACGGCGAGAGCGAGCATCAACAGAACGACGAATAACTTTGAGTTCTTTGATGAGTGAGAGCTCACACCTCAGTTCCTGAGCGACAATCTTAGGAATGTCCTGTTCTTGATAACCTAAAGAAAGTTTGACTTGATGGAGGCGTATTTTCATAAGATTTTGATCAACAGGACCAGGGTGAGAGAAAATTTTTAAAGGCTGAGGCAATGATCTCAGTACTGGCAAAAGCCCACTATAACAAGCTTTTAAAGAAAATTAAGAGAAAGTTTGATCACTTTTAATATCAATAAAATACAGTTCAAAAGTAGGGTTTTTAGTTCCTTTTTTAGGGAGAGTATTTTAGGGGCCTGTGATGAAGATTTGTGTATTTTTTTACATATTCCAGATTAAGGAACGGATCGACAAGTTCGACATTTTTAAGTCGGAGACGCTGCGCTGACTCCAACCTACCTGTAGGCAGGCCATGGCAAGAGAAAATGACACCCCTTTTATTAGTAATAATCACCTCAAATCAGAAAATTTTTCGGATAAAGACAAAATGCTATTGAAGAAATCCCGATAATTTAGAAGAATGGTGGATTAGGTTTAGTAATGCAAGATCGAAGATCTTCAATAAATATCCAGATACTTAAAAGGAAGTAAGAATGAGTGACTTAAAAGCAATCATGGAAACCAGCAAAGGAACAATCCGATTAACTCTTTTTGCGGACCAAACTCCTATCACAGTTGCAAACTTCGTTAACCTCATCCAGCGGGGTTATTATGATGGATTGAACTTTCATCGGGTAATTTCCGACTTTATGGTTCAAGGCGGTTGCCCTCAAGGAACTGGAACTGGAGGACCAGGATACAATTTTCCAGATGAGTTCGTTCCTGCTCTGCGTCATGACCGCCCAGGAATCCTTTCCATGGCAAACGCTGGTCCTGGTACTAATGGGAGTCAATTTTTCATTACTCACCTGCCAACGCCTCATTTG
>NVSR01000086.1 GCA_002401295.1 SAR324 cluster bacterium
CAAGTCCGTTCTTTGATTAYATYTMTMTTAAAKAAATCTTGGATGATTTCAGRTRAATGCAAGCTATGAGGAGTGAGAGGTCTGAATAACTATTTTTTCACACCATTGAGRAAGAGGAAGGCAAATTGGCGACAATTCTCACGTAGATTTTCCACAGGAACCTCTTCAGGGGAAAGATAACTGTAATTACTGATAATCCCTGAYAATCCACTCCAAAAGAGTARATTCGTCTGYTCCACATCCAGCTTTCTGAAAACCTTCTCCTCCATTCCACGTTGAAAGAGATCTTTAATTTCTTCMGTGATTCGTTGCCGTTGAAAMTCAAGTGCCTGAATTAATTCMTGGGAGAGCTGATCTCGAATRGGCTGCTTATTTGCGAAGTAAAATAGTGCCAAATAAAAGGAGCGATAATTGAGAAAAAACTCGAAATAGGTTTCACTRCAGAGCAGTAATTCCTTTTCCAAGTCTCTATCCTCAATTTTCTGCATCATATCCGCGAGTATGGTCAGCCCCTCCAGATTGATGTGGGCATAGATATCTTCCTTGCTCTTAAAAAGGGCATAAATACTACTCTTGCCATATTCAGCAGCATCACAAATATTTTTTACGGAAACCCCTTCGTAGCCATGTTGAAAAAAGAGTTCTTTACTTACTTCCAGGATATCCGCTTTTCTCGCTTCTAACTCTCTGGCACGTCTTTCCGCACTTCCCATGGTAGGGTCTCAATCTGGGGTTATCGTCTATAATATAGTAATGAAGTGCTTCTATTTATTCAATTATGACTTCTTAGTCTATCTATTTTCTATCTGAAGGCCTGTTGTTCCTACATGGGGTTGTAGGAACAAGGAGTGAGGTTATTTTCTACCAGCTCCTTTTGACCAGTGCTTCTTTTTAGGAGAATTGACGTTTTTATTTTTTCTTTTGCTTTTGGAAAAATCGGTTTTTTTTGGGGCCGAGTTACTATCACCTGACTTTTGAGAGGAGAAAATGGCCGGGATGTAAGAATCCAGTTTTAAAGAACGTAATGTGTCTTTGATCCAGGCGGCATTTTCCACCTTGTACCAATAGAAAAATTTTCTTTGATCTTGTTTTTCTTCCTTTGTTTTGGGGGTGTACACCGGTTTGAGTGTATAAGGGTGATAACCGGAATAATAGATCACCGCAGAGACCGTCATGGGCGTAGGGGTCAAATCCTGAGTCTGCTCCAAGCGATAACCTAATGCCTTGGTTTCTTTTGCCAGGTTGGCCATGTCTTCCATCTGACATCCTGGGTGGCTGGAAATAAAATAAGGAATTAGCTGCTGGTTGAGCCCTTGCTCCTGATTAATGCGATCAAATTTGTCCTTAAAATCGTGAAAGAGTTTGAAGGAAGGCTTGCGCATTAATTTTAAGACTTTATCCGAAGCATGTTCAGGAGCTACTTTCAAACGACCTGAGACATGATGGGTAATCAATTGCTTTACATATTTATCGTGTTGGTTGTGCTCTTCATCTTCCGGCTTCCCCAATAACATGTCATAACGAATACCACTGCTGACAAAAGCCTTTTTGACCTTGGGATGGGCGGCGGCTTCCTGATAGATCTCCAGCATAGGTTTGTGACTGGTATCCAGATTGCTACAGATTTTTGGAAAGATACAGGAGGGGCGAATGCAAACCTCACACATGGGGATATCCACACCTTTCATTTTATACATGTTGGCGGAGGGACCACCCAAATCACTAATATACCCCTTGAAATCCGGCATTTTCGTCACTTGATCCACTTCTTTCAGAATGGATTCTTTGGAGCGACTGGCAATGAACTTGCCTTGGTGAGCAGAAATAGTACAAAAACTACAACCTCCAAAACAGCCTCGATGCATGTTGATGGAGAATTTAATCATATCAAAAGCTGGAATGGGACCCCGCTTTTTGTATTTGGGATGGGGCAGACGGGTGTAGGGCAAATCGAAAGAACCGTCAATTTCCTCGGCTTCCATGGTGGGGAAGGGAGGGTTGATCACCAGCTTCATTCCTCCTACTTCCTGGGTCAGCCTACGGGCGTTCATTTTGTTGGATTCCTGTTCCACATGTTTGAAATTGGCAGCGTAGGCTTTACGGTCTGCGATACAGTCTTCATGGGAAGTCAGTTCCAGAGTTTCCCACTTCTTGCTTTTTGGCAGCTTGGCATCCAGAGGTTGCAAAAAAGAGGTCTGACGAATCGTTTTGAGGGAGTCAAAAGGCACGCCTTTGTCCAACATACGCAACAATTCAATCAGAGGCTGCTCCCCCATTCCATAGACCAGCATATCCGCACCACTTTCATACAAAAAGCTGGGACGCAGCTGGTCCTGCCAATAATCGTAATGGGTGACTCGTCGCAAAGAGGCTTCAATACCTCCCAGAACGACAGGAACGTCGGGAAAGAGTTCCTTCAGGATCTTGGTGTAAACAATCGTGGGGTAATCAGGCCGGAAACCAGCCTTGCCATCGGCGGAATAGGCATCATCCGAACGCAGTCTTTTGTTGGCCGTGTAGTGATTGATCATGGAATCCATGTTACCTGCAGTCACCCCAAAAAACAAACGAGGCTTACCCAGCTTTTTAAAGTCCCTCAGATCATCTTTCCAGTTGGGCTGGGCGATCATACCGACCTTGAAGCCCTCCCGCTCAATCAACCGACCAATCACAGCTGTTCCAAAGGAGGGATGGTCGATGTAAGCATCTCCAGTAATCAGGATTACGTCCAAATCTTCCCAACCATGTTTCTTCATTTCTTTACGGGTGGTAGGAAACCAATCAGTAATTTTAGGTTCTGTATACATATCAATGGGACTTTTTCTAAAAGGTAATAAACTGCTAACAAGCAAAAAAAAAGACTACCCCGATGGTAGTCAAGTAGCCCTGCTTGTTCTGTAATCTGGTGGGTATTCTCTTGGATGAAAGGCTGGAGCAGAAGACTTTAGAAATAGAGTCCCGCACCCAGACCGGTTGTGGCTCCGGAAAAATCGCCGGGAGATATGGGGTGTTTGACGTAGAAAGTAAATACCGGGGCCAGATCATTGGTTTTGGGATCAAAGCCAAATGCCAGGCCATAAGAATAAAAGCGATTGGAATAAGCTATTTTTTTAGTCTCCTTTTCTCCGGAGCTTGTTGTTTGCTGGAATTCTATATGCCCGGTATCTTCACCCACTCCAAAGTAAAAAAAACGAGCCGGTTGCCAGATTAAAGCGAAAGAACGATTGATTCGCCTGACTTTTAATACTGTTACATCATCACTACTAATGCCATTTCCTTGAGGATCGGCAGTCTTATTGATACTAATTTCACCTGTATCATCTTGTCCTATCGAGATGCCCCAGGTACCGAAACTCAGACCCAGTACAATGCCACCCCCTTCAATCTCAGCAGGCAAAACATTGGTATAGGCCTTAATCTCCTGGGAGGCACTATCAGGTGCGGCATCAACGGTTCCTCTTCCTTGACCATACCAGATGCCCCAACCAACAGCTCCCTCTTTAATATAATCTACAGGCACTTGAGCACTAGCTACTAATGGAACTGTAAAAAACAGCAAGAGAAAAAATCTCAGTCGAAAACTAGGTCTAACCATTGGGATGTACCTCTAAAGTAACAACATTTCTGGATTAGGGACGTAGAATAGAGTAAAGGGCTTGGAAAAAAACCTTAGCAACTGTATTTATAGAAATCAAGATATTAGCCGTAAATATTTTCTTTGGGCTCATCGGCGGGACGAGTCTTCCAGCGGCGATTGAACCAGAAGTAATGATCGGGGTTTTCTCGAATCACTTTTTCCAGTTGCTGACTGACCAATGAGGCCACATGAGCAACATCTTTTTCCTGATCACCCGTGAGCTCATAATTCAGTCGGATGATATGCCCTTGATGCTGCAAAGGACCTTTGCGAACTACCCAGGCAAAAAAGAGTGGATTTTTTTTGAGCACAGTGAAAGTAGGCAGACCTGTACCATAGGCGGCTTTTTTACCAAAAAACTCTACAAACAAGCTGTCATGAGGGACATTCAAATCACCCAATATACCCAACACCTCTTTTTTTCTGAGGACTTTGAGCATTTGTCGTGTTGCGGCTTTTGACTTGGTGATGGTTTTCATGCCGAATTTTTGGCGAATTCCATTCAAGGAGTCATCAAAGAGAGAGTTTTTCTGTTTTCCCGCATAACCTTGGAAAGAAGAGCCAAAACTCTCGGTTGCTTGAGCGATACCGGCAGTGAGCAATTCCCAATGACCAAAATGGCTGCCAGCGACGGTGACTCCCTTCCCCTCGGCAATCGCCTCCTGTAAAGCCTCCAGTCCTTCTATATGAATATATTTCCCCAATTGTTCCGGTGAAATGTGTTTCATCAAGAGAACCTCAAAAAAAACACTGGCTACATTTTTATAGACTCTTTTGGTTAATTGCTTGCGCTCCGGCTCAGAAAGGGAATCACCAAAAGCAATTTCCAGATTAGTTTCAACTACAGAGCGGCGGATTCCCAAAAAGTAACAAAAGCTGCCAAAACCTCTGCCCAAGGCGACAACTAGCCTTTTGGGAAAAATACCAAACAGAAAAAGTAAACTTTGAAAAAGGAAAAATTCAAACCGATATTTTAGTGACATGAGCCTGTTATGCATAAGGTCTATTAATCAATGAAAAGTATTGTTGAGGCCATTTTGCCCTGAAGAGTTGAATCTGGCAATGAAATGGAGGGCGGTAGGCTTCACAAGATTTATTTTTTTAAGCATAGTCGACCTATCTTCTGATTTCAGATAAATAGTGCTTGGGCAAAAAGGTGTTTTTTTGTCCAGATATTAAATATAGACAAAAACAGTATTTAATAAGGGGTTGTTTTGAAAAAGGTGCTTTGTGTACTAGTTTTTATTGGGATATTACTTTCTCCGGCATGGGCAGAAGAGCAGCAAGAATATCTGAAAAAATTAAAACGTGTCCAAATGATGGACCTTAGTATTGAAGAAGGGGTTGATTACATTTGTCAGCATTTGGCAGTGGATAAGAGCACAATCTGTAGGAATCAGAATAATTTACAGACCTCCTTGCGATTCGAAAAAATGATTTTGGACGGCCTGGAAGACCTCGATGATGTGGATGAAGAAAAACTAGGGACAAAAGTGACGAACGTTGAACTCTCTTACCAATATTACGAAGCCTTAGTGGATGTGATTGGATTTTATAACTTTCGGAAAAAAGCCGGGCAACACGCTGAAAAACAGGAGTGGCTAAAGGCTTACGAGAGTATCCTGCTTGCCGAAAACCTCTTGGTGAAAGCAAAGATCTATCTCTCTCTCACCAAGATCCTGATTGAGCGGAACTAGAGAAAAAGACTTCTAATAGAAAAAATCTATAGGACCTATCGATAAAAGTTATTTTACATAGTAAATACATTAATTTAGATCTTTAATTAGAATTTTACTTAATGGTTCAGGGATCAGGGTATTGAACAGTGCCCCCAATGAGGTCCTCTTAAAAAGGGGAGGAGGGCCGGGGACTATAATCTACGATTGATTTCCCTAAATCAACTTTTACTAGAAAAGATCTAATTCAAAGGAGATGGACATGGCGCAGACTAAACTTAAAGGAAATGTAGTTCAAACAATTGGTGATTTACCTTCCGTTGGCTCTCAAATTCCAGGGTTTCAACTAGTGAAGAATGATCTTTCCTCACAGCAACTGAGTGATCTGCAGGGGAAAAAAATTGTTTTTAATATTTTTCCTAGTATAGATACTGGTGTTTGCGCAACATCCGTTCGTAAGTTCAATGAGGAAGCAGGAAAGTTAGAGAATACGGTCGTTCTCTGTGTTTCCCGGGATCTTCCCTTTGCTTTAGGTCGATTTTGTGGGGCTGAAGGCCTGGAAAATGTAACAGCACTTTCTGATTTCCGCAGTGGCGATTTTGGTAAAGCCTATGGAGTAGAACTGACTGATGGTCCTCTGGCTGCTCTGATGGCTCGTGCGGTCGTCGTGGCTGACGAAACAGGCAAGGTTGTTTATACAGAGTTGGTGCCTGAAATCACAGAAGAACCAAATTACGAAAAAGCCTTGGCCGCCTTGGCTTAAGCTCACAAAAAGCCAACTGATAAGGGTTACAAAAGAGTAGCTCCCGTAAAGGGGAGCTACCCTTAATTATTGTTTTACTTTTGATCAACAAAGCGCTTAGAATCTAAAGATTCGATTCTGGAAATCAATTTTTCAAGCACAGCAACAACGGAGAAGACTATGGCTATTACTCTACCTGAACTACCTTTCGCAAAAGATGCACTGGCTCCACACATCAGTGAAAATACATTGGATTTTCACTATGGCAAGCATCACAACGCTTATGTGGTGAATACCAACAAGCTGATTGAAGGTACAGAATTCGCTGACGCGGATCTGGAAACTATTGTAAAAAAGGCCAGTGGTGGACTCTTTAATAATGCCGCCCAAGTTTGGAATCACTCTTTTTACTGGCAGTGCATGAAGCCTAACGGTGGTGGTGTAGCAACTGGTGCCATCGCGGAAAAAATCAAGGCTACTTTTGGTAGTTATGAAAAATTTACAGAAGAATTCAAAACAGCTGGTATGACTCAATTTGGTAGCGGCTGGGCTTGGTTGGTATTAGACGCAGGTGAGCTGAAAATCGTTAAAACAGCCAATGCCGATACTCCACTGGCTCATGGTCAGACACCTCTTTTGACAGTGGATGTTTGGGAGCATGCTTACTACCTGGATTACCAAAATCGACGACCTGACTACCTGAGCGTCTTCTTGGATAAATTGGTAAACTGGGAATTTGTGAATGCCTGTCTAGGTTAATCCACGGATAAAATCTCCCTTTAACTTGTGGTGGAAACCCGCTTCTACCACAAGCCTTTCCTGAATAGTACCAACCACTTCCACAGTCCCTAGCCATTCGGCTAATTCATTTAGTAAAAACATTAAAATATAGATACAAAAATATAAGTGATTTTACGTAGTAAGAATATCCGTAAAGAAGCTTATAATCAGACTTGAGCTATTTTTTCTCTCCAATAGAGGTCTATTTTTCTCGTTGGGAAAAAAACTAGAGGGCTATCCTATTCCATTCAAATCGTTCAATAGTGTGCGTAAGAAGCAATACTTCTACACATAACCTATTTCCTTAGAACGTTCATGCAATGGATTGGATTTCTCTTTGCAACATTGGGAGCACTGTCGGCAGCACTTTTTTTTATCCCCTACAAACAAGCGGTGCAATCTGTTGCACCTGAGATTTTTGTTATGGCAATGTATTTACTATCAGCCGGTTTTAGTAGCATTGGATTACAGTTCAATCAACAGAAATTACGCCTGAATAGGGTGACTTGTTGGGCTGCACTGGGCTTTGCCTTCCTGTCTGTTTTTGGAAACTATGCGGTAGGGCGGTCACTCAGCTTATTAGATCCCGCTATAACCGTTGTCGTCCTACGATCACAAATATTATTAATTATATTTTTAAGTTGGATATTTTTAAAAGAAGCACTAAACCAGTTTTTCTGGATTGGTGCTTTGGTGGCATTGAGCGGTTTTCTCTACATGAATAATTTGGGACAAAAGCAGCTCTATGCAGATACCTCAGGTATCTTTTGGGCTTTGATTGCTGCTTTTTGCTTTAGCCTCAGTCAGATTTTAATGAAAAGAGTGATCCGGCAGGTACAGCCCTTGACCATTAATTTACTCCGTTTGTTACTGGGCTTCTCCATGATGGCGTTGATACCGGGCAGTTTACAAGCTCTGTTGGAAATGACAGCAACTCAATGGGGATTAGCGCTTTTGGCTGCTTTTTTTGGTCCTTTTGCCTCTCGAACCTTTCAGCTCTATTCCTTCAAAGTGATCCCCATTTCCCAAGCGGTCTTGCTGAGCATGTTAACCCCTATTTTCACGGGACTAATCACTTGGTACCTTTATCAAACATCACCCACTCAAACACAATTGATCGGTAGCAGCATTATTTTGGCAGGTATTGCCCTACCCTTAAGCTACCTCTGTCTGCAGAATTTTAGCTTCTCCCGCCTCGCAAAAGCCAGATGAACAAACTGGCAATTGACGGAAGAACGGCTCAAAGATAACAGTTCAGAGAATTTTTTCAGGAGTTTTTTCATTGCCTTTCCTTTATCCTGGAAGATAGGGAGTCCAAAAAACACAATCGCTTAAAACCTAAGGAACAACTATGGAATGGTATTGGCAATGGGTTATTTTTCTGGGAATTGCGGGGATTTCGTTTTATCTTTTATTTTATTTGACTCCACAACTATGGACTCGTTTTCGCCCTCAAAAAAAGGAGGGAGAAGAAGAATTGATTCTGCCGACCGAACAGGAGGAGCCCACCAAACACTGTCCCATTTGCAATCGGGCCATGAGTAAGGATTCACTCAATGGAGTGATTGTTGATCGTTGTGCTCCCCATGGGATTTGGTTCGACA
>NVSR01000087.1 GCA_002401295.1 SAR324 cluster bacterium
TTTGCTGTTTAAGGTTGGCTTGGAGACTTCAGGAGGCACTTGCTCCACTACATTTACATAATCCACCAGCAGATTTTTAGTGATCTCCTGAATGGCTTGAAATGGCTTTTCATACTCCCTGTTTTGCCAGGCATTGATGCGGTGATCCTGTGAACCGGAAACAATCGTACTACCTTGCAATGCAATCGAGTAAACAGGACGGAAATGGCCTTGAATGATCTTCGGATTGCCTTGCTTTTCAAGATCCCAAATTCTGACGGTCTTGTCATAAGAGCCGGAGACGACCAGATTATTATCGATGGCTACGGCTAAAACCGCATCTTCATGTCCAGTAAGGCTCTTGGAGAAACGGAAACCATCATTCACCTTCCAGAGATTGATCTGCTTATCATAAGCACCTGATACTAAGTACTGATCATTGATAGCGAGAGATGTGACGGAATCTTCATGTCGCTTCAATGTTTTCACCAGCTTTAAGCTTTTTTTGTCCCAAACTTTAATTGTTCCGTCGCGAGAACCTGAGATGAGATACTTCTCACTCGTCACCAGAGAGGAGATGGCATCTTGATGAGCTTTCAGTGTGGTGCCCTTTCCATCCCAAAATATGATGCGCCCATCATGACTGGCAGAAATCACAAGATCCCCATCAAAGGTCACAGCAGAAACCGCTGCCTGATGGGCATCATATTTTTTTAATTCTTTGCCTTCTTGAAGGTCCCAGATTCTCACCGTGCCATCATAAGAACCGGAGGCAATCTGACGACCATTCGTCGCCACAGCCAAAACCCGATCCTGGTGACCGGAAAGGGTGTGTAATAATTCTCCTGTTTTTAACTGCCAAACTTTAATTGTGCGATCATAAGAGCCTGAAACCAAATATTTTCCACCAATACTCAAGGAACTGACTCTTGCCTGATGCCCTTGCATGCTGTCTATATTTTTATCAATAACAACAGTCTTGAGATTTTTTATCGTCTTTTTTCGTTCAACTAGAAAATCTCGCCGACGCAAAACTAAATCTCGATTTGAGTTCTTCGGATACTCTTGAAGAAATGAAGTATAAGCTTTGATCGTATCCACCTCTCTAATCGATTGATACAGAAAAGTATCACGCCTTATTTTGGCTCGGTAGACAAAGCGATTCGACGGATATTTTTTTATGAACTCAGTATAGCCCTCAACTGTATTTTTAAGGTTATAGGCAGAAAACTCTTGATTTTCCCTTTTGAGTTTTTTCAGAAATATGAGAGTTTTCTTTACTTCAGGTAGATAGAGATTCCGAGCATATTTACGAATAAAAGTTTCATGACCTTGAATTGCCTGTCGTAAATTTTCATCATACTGGCCAATCCCCTTTTTTACAGGATACTTTTTTTGAAGTTGGGCAAAACGCTTGCTGTCTTTTTTATCCCCCTTCATTCGTTTTAATGCTTGCTGTGCCTCATCCCAGTGCCTATTTTCACGATGATCAATCAGGAATCGTTCCCAAGCTTTAGTACTGCCAGCTTTTTTGGCTGTAAAATAGACATTGTCTTCCTGTTTGGCTTTCTTTTTTATGGCCGCCGCCTGCATTCGTTTGATCCGAATTTGTGCCTGTTTTGCTTCAGGGGAGTCGAGATTCTTTCTAATGAATCGCTGATAGGCAATAATCGTATTCGTAGTTTTTGCTTTTTGGTAGTCCGTTGCGGTAGAAGCGCATCCGCCTAAGATCAAGACAAATAATAGTAAAAAAATCAGCTGACGAGCCATGAAACCTCTTTGAATCATTTGAATTTTCATTATTTTGAAAGCACCTTAAGGAGTTTGTTCCGTTAGTTGGGAGAACTTACAACTCTCGAATTTTCAAGTACCTTAGTTTCTGATGACTTGAATAACCGGAGTTTTTGATTGTCCATTCCGACCTTTGACTCCATTCTTTCCGTTAATTCCACGCTTACCATCATGCCCGGCTTCACCCCTGCTTCCGGCGGATCCATCTCGTCCACCCGCTCCATTGGAACCTCTATAACCACTCGAACCCAAAAGCCCTCCCGGCATAAAGCGAGACACCGACTGGGTGTAATACCGAGTTTTATAAGTCGTGCTGTAACTCTTGGTGTATGAGTTATATTGGCGCACAGGTACTTGTTTGGATTTTCGTACATTCTCTGTCCACGAGAAGGAATTCCCACCAGATCCACCCGTTCCTCCCGAGCCACCACGGCCACCACTACCACCACGGCCACCGGCACCGACAAGACCTGCTGCTGCTCCACGGCCTCCATCACCAGCCTTTCCCCCATAACCTGCTTTACCGCCACGCCCACCTGAGAGGTCATATTCAAAACCATTTGTAATCAGCATTTTAAAGGACTGATCACCATAAATCGCAATATTTAAGCTGGCTGCATCACCTCCATCGCCACCATTACCGCCGCCACCGCCATTACCACCGGAACCTCCACGACCACCATTACCGCCATCACCTCCAGGCCCACCTGGACCTCCATTAGTACCACGGCTTCCCGTACCACCACGTTGACCACTACCACCGACTCGATAGCGGGTTGCATTGCTGCCTCTTCCACCGGCACGGCCAGGACTCCCCATGGAGCCGCTCTGGCCTTTATAACCACGAGTACCATCTCCCCCTTTACCACCACGACCGCCATCACCACCTGTTCCACCTGTTCCACCAGCACCACCAGTACCACCAGCACCAATGAATTTAAATCGATGGCTTAGAGGAAAAACATAATCAACATCCTTTTGCCCCTGTTGAATGGCAATGTGCATCAAATTGTCCTTATAAAAGGAGGACTTCATTTTTTTAACCGCCACAGTGATAACTGGAGGCGTTACTCCTCGACCTCCGTCACCAGCTCGAAGCGCGTTTTGTCCCACTCTTCCGTCACGACCATGACCACCATCAGTTCCACTACGATAGTTTTCATTGCCTGAACGCCCATTTCCCCCATCACTGCCCGAAGGACTTCTAAGCCCGTCAGAAGTTTTTTTAGCCCTGCCGTTGTACACAGGGACAAAATTGAGAGCAAATTTTGGTTTCAAAACCATGTCTGCTTTCGCCGTGGACTGATCCAGACGAATACTCACTCTGTAACCTTCTTTAGCCGCTTTCAAGGGGTCACTAGGCTTGTAGTTGAAAATCCCCTTTGGCGTGACGTCTCCTGTAAGRTTATCTAATTGGAAATGAATTTTTCCTTGATAATCAGTCCAGGGGTTTTGTGCGGCTCCAAGARCAGAGGTATAGTAAAAATCACCTTGCTCATCAAACATGAAAACACGATCAAGRATTTTGACTTYSCCCTGTAAATAYACGGGTATTTCCGGCTTACCAATGGGATGAACCGTGGTAAAGCGGATAGATTGCCCCTCAGTTGTTCCCAGATTTTTTGGTTGCCAGTTGGAAGCTTCGGGCCTTTGATAAACCATTTTCTTTAAGGGTCGCCAAAAGACTTTTCTCCATTTTTTGAATGCCCCAGGTACCAGTGTTTTGGTGACAGGAGGCAACTCCAGATCCAGGCAGGGTAATTTTCTCCGCTCTTGATCGCGAATCGTTTTGTGTATTTCACAGTCTTTATTTTGTTCCGCTTGCACGGCTGCTTCCAGCGTTGCCCCATAAAGAGGTAGCAAACTGTAACAGAGTAGTATTATCCCCAAAGAGAGTTTTCTAAACGAGCCCTTCATATTATTTCCTTCTGCTTTTTTAATGGATGGTTTCATGGCGACCTTTCGATTTCGATTATTGAGGTTGATAAACAAAATCGGGGATTTGCAGCCCTTTCCACCGCTGCCCCACGGCCTGTCTGACTTCTGCCTGACGAACACCAGTCTCCCTGGATAAAGCGAAGGCATAACGCAAGGCACTCAGACTGATTGCATCATCAGGACTGGCAATGCCTCGAATGAAAATATCAACGACCCCTTGGTCATAACTCTTGGGTAACTCAGCTCTATTTTTGCGAAAAATCTGTCCGAAGAGATAATAGTCATACCAAGTAATCTCAGTATCTTTCTTTTTAAGGTCAAAGACATGTTCCATATACAGGTCAATCAGAACTCTAACATCTCGCTGTAGGAAAAAACCGGCAAGCAGATTGCTGGATACCTTATCATGGAGTCGAAGGGCATTGCCAATAGCCAACCAGTATTTTTCATTAATTTCAAAGCTTTTCGGATCTTCCAGTGACTTCAAACAGAGCTCAGTGAAAAGCCCTATATTTTTAAATTTGTTAGCAGAATTCGTCTTTTTAAAACTCTGACTCATGTCGGCACACATTGCCACGTGTCTTTTTGGATAAATCCGACTCAAAAAAGGACCGATTGTTTTCACATATTCTGTATGTTCTTTCTGAGTGAAATAGGTAATTTGGTTTTTAGTCAGCATGAATAGCACTTCGTAGAGCTCCTTCAAGCGACTCCGTTCAAAGTTTTTCAGGAAGGCATATTGTGCCGCGTAAGAGGCCATCTCTATAATGTGGGCAGCGGGCTCTTTCTCCCGTTCAACTCTAAATTTCTTACTCAGATATTTGCTTAGATACTCGGCAAACTCCTGTGGATATACAGAATACAGTAATGAATAATATTCATCACGATACTTCTTTTTCTGCAAGCGCACTTTTGAGATTATGCTTTCAAAGAGCAGCCTTTTGGAGATCAATTGTAATCGATCCCGAAAGTCTCGGGGAAAGACTTGAGACAGAGTCCTCTGTAGTGGGGATTTCTCTCCGTTTGTCTCTCGCTCATACTCACGGACACTCTCAGTGTACCTCATTAATATTTTCAATACATTCAATGAATTTTTTGAAGATAATAACATGGCATACTGAAAAGCACTGGGGAAATGATGATTGAGGGTAATACTTGCCTTCCGCCGGTTGAGGGATGTTGGAATCCCTTCTTTTTGTAATTCCGCCTCATTTCTCAGACTCAAAATTGACTCTTCAGTTAAAGATTCAAAATAGTCTGAGTCCGTTGATAAATAAGGACTGGATAAAGCCATTAGCAAATTAATGTTTTGACGAATGGCACTTTTTTCAGGAGCCGTTTTTTGGAGAACATACTTGTTCAATAACCGCCCGTTCAAGTCGATGAGGTAGCTCAAAGCCTCCTGACTGGGGACCAGAATTCTACGCCTTTGGATCACCCGATTGAGTGTTGGTAAATCGGTAATCCTGTCTTCCAAAAAATTAAAATAACGCATGAAAGTGGACTTTTCATCCCTGGATGTAAGATACACAGAGGCTAAAGCTGCCAGCGTTGCCTCCCTGAGATTTGCGTTATTTTCAATCTTTTTCAAATTCAGTCGCAGTCCCTCCATAGCTGCGATCCGTATAATGTCACTTTTTTTATCCTTGGGGTCTAAGCGTTTTAAAACAGAGATCATTTGTTTTATAGGGTCCTTTATACCCAATTTAATCAAACTGTTTACCGCATAGGCTCGTAAATAATATTGTGTTTCTTCTACTTGAAACCCTTTTTCTTCCCAATCCTTCTGCCTTTCCAAAGCAACAGGTGCCTGCCAGTGCTGCCTCAAATTATCGACTAAGACCTTATATTCAATGGGAGCATCCTTCTCCAAATCAATATTTTTCCGAGCCATAGTTACAGCGACTCTCATCGCCGAGCTTAAGATGCTTGGATCATTGACTTCACTTTTAATCAAGTCATTCAATACGGTAATATTCTCTATAATTTTGTCCTGATTGGTCTCATTCTCCATCTGATGAATATCCCCCACCGTGACACACCCGGATAAGAGAAAAAGAAGAGAGCAGGCCAAAAGGAGGAGGCGCAAGTTCATGACATTACCTAAAATATCTGGAATAGGAATTTTTGAGGGAAGAACCTCAAATGCTGTTCTAATTGAAGGGATTATTAACTTTTTTTTTATTCAATTCAACACTTTTTGATAATTAAAGATATAATTATCATTATTAAAGTGCGGATTGTTACATAACAGGTAAGCTATATGAATATAGGCATCACCTAAGCCTATATTCATATAATCTACTTTATATCTTGAATTTTTACCGCACAGTCCTTGAAAGAGGGCTGCGCTGAGTAGGGATCAAAGGAGGGGTTCGTTAGTTCATTAACTTCTTTATAATGCATTGGAATAAATAACTGTCTCTGCCCTATATGGGGTGTTATGAACACTCGTGCCTTAATACTTCCCCGCCGAGAAGTAATTTGAATCCAATCCTTTGATTGTATATTTAATTGACTGGCATCATGAGGATTGATTTCTACGTAGATTTCTTGCGGTGATGATTTTCTTAACAAGGCCGAGTTTTCCGTTCTAGTTTGAGTGTGCCACTGTGCTATCGTTCCTCTTCCTGTGAGTAATAGAAAGTCGTACTCATCATCAGGTGCTTCTGGGAGAGGCCTCGACTCTTCCGCAAGAAAGCGAGCTTTTCCATCGGGGTGAAAAAAGATGCCATCAGAAAACAAACGACGTTCTCTATCCTGTATTTCAGCCCCCTTTGGGAAGGGCCATTGGATTCCTCCTGCTTGATCCAGAGTAGAATAAGCCTTGATACCCGAAAAGTCACAGGGACGGTTTTTGGAAAGTTTCTTGAGCAGCTGAAACACTGTTTCCGGCGTTTCCCACTTTTGTAATAATTCCTCACATCCCCAGTATTCAGCGATTGATTTAAAGATATAAAAATCAGCCTGTGCTTCTCCCGGTGCGGGGGAGATATTTTTAACTCTTCCAATGCGTCGTTCTGAATTAATAAAAGTCCCTTCTTTTTCTCCCCATCCGGCTGCCGGTAGCAACAAGTCAGCAAAATCCACTGTCAATGTATCATTGTACATATCTTGAACGACAAAAAAATCAAGTTTCTCCAAGGTCTTCTTTAGCCTGGATTGATCAACCCAAGAGTGTAAGGGATTCGTTGCGATACACCAAAGTCCTTTGATTTTTCCTTGCTCAATCGCTTCCAGTATTTGGTGGTAAGGCAAGCTATTTTCAGTAGGAATGCTCTCCTGTGGAATCTCCAGAATCTCAGCAACTTCTTTCCGATCGGCCTCATTCAAAAAATCACGCCCTCCCAACAGTCCGGTGGTATTGCTGAAAAGACGGGAACCCATGGCATTACACTGCCCCGTTATGGAATTGGCTCCCGTGCCCGGACGGCCGATGTTACCCGTCATGAGTGCTAAATTAATCAGAGATTGTGCGGTACGAACTCCCTGATGACTCTGGTTGACCCCCATAGTCCACCAAAAAGAGACTCTTTTGCCTTGATGGATCAATGAAGCTAATTCCAGAACTTCCTGCTCTGCAAGCCCTGTTTCTAGTGTCAAACGCTCTAAAGGATAGTCACGGACCAAGCTTCGAAAGGAATCAAACCCATTTGTATTTTTTGCGATATAATCAGAGTCAATCCAAGAGGATTCAATCAGAATATTGGCGATCCCATAAAACAAAGTGAGATCCGATTTGGGCTGCAAAGCGAGATGATGGGTCGCTGCCAAAGCCGTCTTAGTTTTTCGTGGGTCAATCACGACTATTTTGGGCTGATTAGGATTGCGACGAACCCTTTGCCACATCACAGGCTGTGCAATACAAGGGTTTGCACCTACAAAGATCAAAACATCCGATTGTTCAAAATCACTATAAGTATAAGGTGGTGCATCAAAACCAAAGGATTGTTTATAAGCCGTGACACTTGTAGCCATGCATTGTCTGGTATTGGCATCACCATGACGAATCCCCATTCCAAACTTTGTTAAAACGCCCAAAAAAGCCATTTCTTCCGTAGGAATCTGACCGGTACTCAAAAACGCTACAGACTCTTGCCCATGAGTTGCCTGAATTTTTTTAAACCTTTTTACAAATGTATTTAGGGCTTGGTGCCAACCAACCTTTTCCATGGCTCCTTGTTGATTGCGCAATAAAGGAGTCACAGCACGATTTACGGCGGAAAGGGGGGCAAGCGCTTCCCTACCTTTTAGACAAGCTTTCCCTAGATTAACAGGGTATGAGGCAACAGGTGATAGCTTGCCCGCCTTTTTCTCTTTCAAGGGAACTTGAAGAGAACAACCCGTCGAGCAATAACCACAAACCATATCCATGATAGTCATCTTATTTTCTCCAATTTTAAGCAATCTACTCTCTCTCATTCTCATTCCACTCATTCCTACCGATAGGCCGAAATCTTGATTGGAAATTCCTTTTCTCACCAGGAATTACTTCTTTCTTCAGCAATGGTCATACCAAAATAATTATTCCATTAATTTCAATAGAGTAATCAATTCATCTAAATGACAAAAATAACATTTTTAACTTTTCTTATTTTATTGAACGTTAATCT
>NVSR01000006.1 GCA_002401295.1 SAR324 cluster bacterium
GGACTATAAGTTCCAAAGGCCTTACTTTCTAATTCTTTATTTCAGTATACAAGGATGGTGCAAAGGCTCCGCCGTGCCCATCTGTTACCGCTCTCCATTTAATATTTTTCCTTCGCTTCCAATTAGTAGCCTGGAAATGAAGCAATCCTTCGATATTCCTTGTTCGATTTTCGATATTTAAAATAATATCGAATGTCGAACAAGGAATGTCGAAGGGTGAAGTGAAATTTAGGGTTTTGCCCGGTAAAACAGCCCTGATTGAGTACTAGTATACAATCATGTTTACTTTTCCCGGTAAGTGCCCCAGGGATTTTTGATGAATGCCGCTGCGCTAACCCAGCCTACTCAAGAATATGTTTCACGTGGAACAATGGAATTTCCCCAAGTGAATATGTTTCACGTGGAACAATGGAATTTCCCCAAGTGAATATGTTTCACGTGGAACAATGGAATTTCCCAAATCTACAGATGGGGAGACTTGGAATGGAAAAGACTAACCCATCCTATTAGTCATTTTCCCCTTAAGTGTTTAGAAGGTGCTTCTTTCAGCTCTTAGTGGGGCCGGGCCTTAGCCCAGCACGACCATTTTCATGAGGGGGTAATTTTTGTCTCGTTCCTTTAGAGGTTTGGAAATCAAAAAGTCCTGCCTCTTGTGAACAATAGCCCTCTTTAAATTTGGAGTTTCTAAGAGCTTATGTCATAAGTCCGCGCGGATTTCTTTCAAAAATCGCTCGACGCCTTCAGCTCCGACTTCCTCTTGCAATTGGATCAACTTGGAACCAATGACAGCGATATCCGCCTTACCAGCCAGGAACTCAATGTCCTCTTTCCCTTGCACACCAAAACCCAGTGCGATGGGGAGTTTTGTATGTTTTCTATAGAGGGCAATCTGTTCCGCAAGTTCTTGATCAAAGTCGGTCTTCTTTCCAGTCACTCCTCGTCGCCCCACGCAATAGACAAAACCATCGGCCACACTAGCCAGTTGTTGCAAGCGTTCGATACTATTGGTCGGCGTGAAAATGAAGATATTGCTCAACTGATGTTCCTGACAAAGTTCCAGCCACTGTTCTGACTCTTCCAGGGGCAGATCAGGAATAATGAAACCTTGAATGCCAATGGCTTTTGATTTTTCCACAAAGGCTTTAAGGCCGTACACATAAGGAATATTCAAATAGGTCATGAACAAGAATTGTATTTGCGGAAACTCGGCACATACCTCTTCTGCAAAGGCTATACACTCCGAGACTTTAGTTCCACTATCCAGGGAGTCACAACAGGCCTGCATAATCGTGGGTCCATCGGCCATGGGTTCGGAAAAGGGAATTTGCAATTCAATCAACTCCACTCCTGCGGCAGCCATTGCTTTGATCATCGCCCGATTCACATCGAAGGAGGGATAGCCCAAAACCAAATGGGTCATCAACAGTAGCTTCTTATCCTCTTGGTGCTTTCTGATGGTTTGCTCAAGCATTGTATTGCTCTCCTTTCTGAATGATATATTCTTTCCACTTTTGGTCGTCAAAGGCCTGAGCAATCGTAAAGATATCCTTATCTCCTCGACCGGATAAATTGATCAAAATTTTGGTTTCTTTCGATAAAGTGGGGGCTTCCTTAAAAGCTTGAGCCAGGGCGTGTGCTGATTCCAGAGCGGGAATGATTCCCTCTTTTCGAATCAGCAGCTCTAGTGCTGCCATGACTTCTTTATCAGTTGCGGCCTCAAACCTGACTTTCCCCGTCTCATGGTAGTGAGAGAGAATGGGGGATACACCTACGTAATCCAGACCAGCTGCAACTGAATAGGTATCCCTCATCTGTCCATCCTCATCCTGCAGAAAACGGGTTTTATATCCCTGGCAGATTCCGACTGTACTATCCCCTGATGCTAATCGAGCCGCATGTCGTCCTGTTTGCAGTCCGTCACCACCAGCTTCCACACCAATTAATTCCACAGACTCATCTTCCAAAAAGCCACTAAAAATCCCCATGGCATTAGAACCGCCACCCACACAAGCATAAATCTTGTCCGGTAATTGCCCTACAGCTTGCAGCATTTGGATACGAGCTTCCTTCCCGATAATCGATTGTAGCCACGTGACCATCTCAGGGAAAGGGTGAGGCCCACAGACAGTACCCATCACATAATGGGTAGTATCCATATTTCCGGTCCAATCACGGAAGGCCGCGTTAATGGCATCTTTCAGGGTTTGGGTTCCATCAGTTACGGGGATCACTTCCGCACCCAATTTCTCCATCCAGAACACATTGGGGCGTTGACGCTCTACATCTTCCGCTCCCATGTAAATGGTGCAGTCGAAACCAAACTTTGCAGCCATAGTTGCCGTAGCCACCCCATGTTGACCGGCACCGGTTTCAGCAATCACGCGGGTTTTCTTCATGCGCTTGACCAGCAATCCCTGTCCCATCACATTATTGGCCTTATGGGCTCCCGTGTGATTGAGGTCTTCCCGCTTGATGTAGATCTGTGCCCCACCGAAATATTGGCTGAGGTTGTCTGCTGGAGTAATAGGGGTAGGACGACAGGAATAGGTAGACATCAAGTTTTCATATTCCTGCCAGAAGGTAGGGTCTTGTCGAATTTCCTCATAATGGGAAATTAGCTCGTCGAAAGTACTCTTTAAAATCTCCGGGATGAACATCCCCCCGAATTGGCCGTAATAGCCCTGCTTTTGATGACTCATTAGTCCGCCTCAGAACTGGTAGGATGAGGAAATTGCAAGTAAATTTATTCAGACCGAGTATGCAGAAACTTCGGGATTCTTGCAATATGCGAGTGCGGAGAATACAGGCTACGAGGGACGATAAGAAAGAAACTCACCAATCAGATATAAGGAACCAGCCACAACTAATAAATCGCGCTCCGGTAAGCTATCCTGATCCAATTGCTCTGTGAATTCCAACACCGTCATGGGAGGTGCTACAAGAAATCCTTGTTTTTGCAAGAGTTGATAAATTTGGGAAATGTCCTTAGCCTTATCCATTTTCATTTCCAGGGGTTGGAAAGAAACCGATTGAGGGTTCAACTGCTCAAAAACAGCCAGGAACTCTTTATGTTCCAGCCAGCTCACAGCAAATAAGATCTTTTGATCCTTGTGAGCTTTATTTAAAAACTCAAGCAGGCTTTTCATGCCTGAAGCATTGTGAGCACCATCAATCAGCAGGCTTTTATCCTCATTCAAGTACTGCAATCGCGCGGGCCAATGTAATCCCTGCAAACAACTCCTGAGCTGTTCCTGATCCAGGAGATTCGCTGCGGGCACTAGTGACCAGTATAAAGCTAAAGCTGTCGTGATATTTTCTTTTTGATGGTCCCCCAAAAGCCCCAAAGAATTGGTTTTCAGCTGGTGATTGATTCCACCTTCCGGCTCTGCCTGATCTTCACTTCTCAAGTAGAGTGTTAAGCTCTCTTCCTGATCACGAAATCCAAACTCTCGATTTGCCAGTAAACAGGGAGCCCCTTGCTCATAGCAGACCTCAAGAATTTGTTTGGTGACCTCTTCCCTTTGATAGGCCACAAAGACAGGAGTTTTGCCTTTCAGGATTCCCAGCTTTTCACCCGTGATTTCCGGCAAGCTATTTCCCAGGAATTCCTGATGATCGAAATCGATTCGAGTCAAGACACAGGCCAAAGGATCTTCCACGACATTAGTCGCATCCAGGCGTCCTCCTAGCCCTGTTTCCAGCAAAATATATTCGACTTGGTATTTGCGAAACAGGAAGAAAGCCATGGCAATGGCAAACTCGAAGAAAGTAGGACGAATCCGACTCTTTTGGGCCGTCTCTCGAAAGTCCGAGGCATCAATGCCACAAGCCCGGCAAACAGCGAAAAAAGCCTCATCCAGGCTAGCATCCTCAACGGAGATGCCATTGATCCGAAAGCGTTCATTGAAGGAAATCAAATGGGGGGAAACAGTGCTGCCGACAGAATAGCCGGATTGCAGGAGCAGGGTTTCCAGCGTCACCAGGGTAGAGCCTTTCCCATTGGTTCCGGCAAAATGAATGATTTGGGGATGCCGCTGTGGATTCCCCATCGCATCTAAAATTTGCCTGATATTGCTCAACCCCAGTTTAATATTACTAATCCCCAGGGTATACAAAGCATCCAAATGTTCTGGTGTCACTTCAGTCCTCGATTTTCAAGGGACGACTCATGAGTTCGATGAGTCCTTCCTGGATAGGCTTATTTTCATAAATCACTTGATAGGCCATGTCACAGATAGGCAAATCAATCTGCAATTGCTCGGAGATTTTTTGCACTGCTTTGGTGGTATAATAGCCCTCGGCAATCGTTCCTTTCATGGTGGATAAGACTTCTTCTACCGTTTCACCCAGACCCAGCCGGCGACCAAAATTTTTATTGTGGCTGCTCTTGAGAGAATAACAAGTCAAAGCTAAATCACCAAGTCCGCTCAAACCATACAAGGTTTCCAGGGAGACATCATAAGCCTGACAGAAGCGCTTCATTTCCGCTAATCCCCGTGTCACCAAGACAGCAATCACTTCTTCATGCATGCCTTGCCCATCGGCAATTCCAGCCATGATGGCATAAATATTTTTCAAGGCTCCGAGTAGAGCCACCCCTTTCAGGTCATGACTGCGATAGACTCGAAAACTGGAAGTACTGAAGAGTTCCTGTAGTTTCTGTCCAATCTCTTCATCTTTACAAGCCAGGGTTTCCGCCACAGGAGTTGTTGAAGACAACAAGCCATCTGGAAAACATGGACCTCCCAAGTGGGCCAATGGATTCTTTGGGAAATATTCAGCGATAATTTCAGGGACTGTTTTTAAGGACTCACGCTCAATTCCCTTGTTGATGCTGACTAAGATGGTTGAGGCAGGTAATTGCTCAATACGATCCAATAAGCCGGGTAGAAAGGGGACAGGCGTAGAAACAATGATAACTTGAGCGTCTTGGATGGATTCATTGAGGTCTAAAACAAATCGTATTTTCCCGTCACAACTATAATCCGGCAGGTTAGGGGCAAGGTCTGTTTTAGTTAACTGCTCATACTCTTCGGGTAGATGGCATTGCAAAGTAACATCCAGCCCTTTACGACTGAGATAGATTGCCATAGCCGTTCCCCAACGGCCGGAACCAAGTACGGTGATCCTTTGCAGAGATTCAGATACTGTCATAATTACCTCCCTAGAAACAAAAAAAGGGAACAACAAAAAACCTTTGCTGTTCCCTTTTTCGTAATTTACCCTCGTCGCAAGAAGAACTTGCTCAGGCTCATAAGTGAGTTTGGTACCGAGAGCCGGAATCGAACCGGCACGGCCGCGAAGCCATTGGATTTTGAGTCCAACGTGTCTACCAATTTCACCATCTCGGCGAAAACTATCTGCCATTAATAAATTTCTGATCGTTTATTGTCAAATATTTTTATTCAATTAGTTTTTGATCAGAGTCAAAAAACCTATTTAAAAGCCCTGTTTTCAGGGATAGGAGAGACCTTTATTTTTTTTATTTTTCCTCAAAAAGCCTTTGTCTTTCCTCTTGCCGTTACCCTGAAATTCCATTAAATTTAGGAACATTTTCATTCGAACCATTATCATTGTGAACTTAATAGACGGAATAGAGGACTATGGCTGATCAGTCTCCAATCCACAGTATTGCTTTAGGCGTTGGCACCAAGAACCAGAATGGGGAATGGCTGGAAGTATTTTTCGCCAATCCACTCATCAATGTAGCTTCATCTGTAGTCGCCTCATTAGGCAAGGCCATCGATTGGAATGGTGGGAACCAGACTATCGAGCTCACTAAGGAATCATTGAGTGCGATCTCTGAAGCCTTGGGAAAAATTAGTGACTCTGACGCTGCGGCCCAACTCAAAAAAACCACTGAGCAATTTCAAAATAGTTCACAGCCATTAGTGGCGGTGATTATTGAGAAAGATCTAGATCCTCAGACAGTTCCGGAAGTTTATTTAAAATTACAACTCCTGTCCCACTGTTTGGTCAAACCCCATGAGCTGAACTTGAATGGGATTTTTGGTCTGCTACCCAATGTGGCCTGGACAAACCAGGGAGCCATTGACTTACAGGAATTACCCCAACGACAATTGGATGCTCGCCTCAAAGGTGAAACCCTCCAGATTTACACCGTTGATAAATTCCCCAAGATGACTGATTACGTCGTACCTAAGGGTGTTCGCATTGCGGCAACCTCCAGAGTACGCTTAGGCGCTTACCTTGGAGAAGGGACCACCATCATGCATGAGGGTTTCGTGAACTTCAATGCAGGTACAATGGGTCCCAACATGGTGGAAGGTAGAATTTCAGCAGGTGTGATCATTGGAGCGGGTAGTGATCTGGGTGGTGGCTGTAGCACAATGGGAACTTTGTCCGGTGGTGGCCAAACTATTATTTCCGTTGGTAAGGATTGTTTGCTGGGAGCAAACGCCGGATTGGGCATTCCTTTAGGCGATCGCTGTACTATTGAAGCAGGGCTTTACCTGACCGCAGCGTCTAAGGTCTCCGTTTTGGATCAAGCAGGTAAGGTTGTTGAAGTCCTTAAAGCCGCGAAACTTTCCGGAAAAAGTGACCTGCTTTTCCGACGAAACTCCCAAACCGGTACCATTGAGTGCCTGACTAACAAATCAGCGATTGAGTTGAATACGGAACTCCACGCTAATAACTAAACGATTGGCGGTTGGCGGTTATATTCGATAACCGCCAATTGAATTTGGCTTATGGCGCAAGAAAAGACATTCAAACACAAGCTGACTTTATATCTGGTTCCTAAGATCCTTAAGTATTCTCTTTTCCTCATTGCTTTCACCTGTCGAAAAGAATGGGTTGGATTGCAGCATGTCGAAAAGCTGAAGGAACAAAATCAGAGTTGGATCTATTCCAGCTGGCATGGCAATATCGCTTTCCTCAGCTGGGCCGTACGCGGTCAAAACATAGCCATGTTGGTCAGTGAAAGTAAGGATGGTGAAATGATCGCAACGGCCATTGAATCGATGGGTAATACCACGATCCGTGGCTCTTCATCCAAAGGTGGGGCAAGAGCCCTGTTGAAGATGATTCGCTGGCTGAAAAAAGGGAAACCCGCAGCCATTACTCCCGATGGACCTCGTGGACCGAGACATCGCTTACAAAGTGGAGTGATTACTCTGGCGGAAAAATCAGGGGCTCCTCTTGTGCCTCTTCATTTTCACGCAACAAGACAATGGATCGCTCACAAAAGCTGGGATCTGCATCAACTGCCCAAGCCATTTTCCACTATTGTCATCAGAGTGGGAGAACCTTATTGGGTAGCCCCCAAATTGAGCACGGAAAATTTTCAAAAAGCCCAGCAAGAGTTTGAAGAAATTATGCTGGAAAATGTTCGCCAAAACGAATTAACCATTCAATCCCAAAAAGAAGCATGAAAAAATACGCCGTATTAGGACTTGGAAACCCTTTAGTAGACGTGATCATCCCCACTCAAGACACAATCCTTGAGGAACTTGATATCGCTAAAGGTAGTATGAACCTGGTGGATGTGAAACGGCAGGAGCTGATCTTGGCCAAACACCAGGATCAGGAGGTAACCATTACCCTGGGCGGCTCTTGCGCTAATACGATGGTCATGATCGCGCAATTGGAAGGCAAATCGGCTTACAATGGAAAAGTTGGTATCGATGATTTCGCTGATGATTTTGAGAAGCAGTTGATCCAGTCAGGAACGGCTTCTTTTATCAAAAAACAAGAAGGGTCTACAGGTAGTACGGTTATCTTGATCTCCCCGGATGCGGAGCGATCCATGAATACTCATTTGGGTATGTGCCTGGAGTTTTCCAAAGAAGACATTGATCTCAAAGCCATCGAGGATTCCGAATACATCTACGTTGAAGGTTATCTCTGGGATACTCCCAAGCAACAGGAAGCTGTACTGGCAGCACTGGAACATGCCAAAGCAGTGGGAACCAAAATTTCCCTGACTCTATCGGATTCCTTTTGTGTCGGTCGCCATCAAGAAAAATTCCAATTTTTAATGGATAATTATGTAGATTTACTGTTTTGTAATGATGCTGAGGCAGCTATCATGACAGGTGAAAAGGATCCTGAAGCTCAACTTAAAAAGTTATCTGAAAGTGTGGAGCAGGTCGTTTTAACCTTAGGCAAGCAAGGCAGTAAAATTCTGAAAGATGGAACTATTACTGACATCAAATGCTTCGAAGTCAAAGCTGTAGATACAACGGGTGCCGGTGATAGTTTCGCAGCTGGATACCTGTATGGAATCACTAAAGATTACACTGTAGAAGAAGCAGGTAATCTGGCGGCTTATTGTGCTGCCACAGTGGTTAGCCAGATTGGACCTCGTTACCAGGGAAATTTCCAAGAAAAAGTTCAACAATATTTGGTAAAATAGTCATGTACCCATTGGATCGAGAAAAGGGGGAACTCCAGTTCGGGAAGTCCTCCGCAACAGAGCTGATTGAGCAATTTGGCTCTCCATTATATCTGTATGATGAAGAGACCATGCGCGCCCGTTGTCGCGAAATGAAAAACCTCTGTTCCCTACCCAACTTCAGAGTCTATTATTCAGCCAAAGCAAATACATCCATCGCCTTGCTAAAAATAGCCAGGCAAGAGGGGTTGCATGTTGACGCCATGACTGTGGGAGAGATTTATCAGGAAAAGCTGGCGGGATTTACTAAAGAAGAGATTCTCTTTCTTAGTAATAATGTGCAGCCTCAGCATTTCCAGGAAGTGATTGATCAGGATATTCTGGTCTGCATCGATTCCTTATCCCAGCTGGAAACTTACTGTGCCCTCGCTCCAGGTAAAGAAGTTTATATCCGTGTCAATCCTGGAAAAGGAGCGGGACACCATGAAAAAGTGATCACCGCAGGGAAAGTAAAATTTGGCATTGAACCTGATGGGATTCCAGAAGCTTTTGAGATCGCCAAGAAACATTCTTGCCGTTTGACGGGTTTTCAAATGCATATCGGCTCTCTGTTCCTGCAGGGAGAAGAGTTTACTCCGGCAATTCAGACGATGCTGGATATTGCCAAGCAGTATCCCCAAATTGAATACATCGATTTTGGTGGTGGATTCGGGATTCCTTACGATCGGGAACAAGAGCAACCCTTTCCCCTGGAAAAGTTTTCGGAAACCTTTACCAGTCTATTAACCAACTGGATGGAAGAAACAGGTAGAAAACCTATTTTTGCTATCGAGCCGGGCAGATTTCTGGTGGCTGAGGCAGGCTCTTGTCTGATTCAGGTACAGGCCACAAAGGTCAATTCAGGCATTAAATTCATCGGTACGGACTTAGGATTTAATTTCCTATTACGTCCTGAATTTTATGGTTCTTATCATGAAATCATCCATGCCACAAATGGGGATAACTCCCAAAAGGAAGTTGTCACTGTGGTGGGTAATGTTTGTGAGTCCGGTGATCATTTAGGAAAGGATCGAGAACTGCCTTTGATCCAAGAACAAGACTTGTTATTGATCCGTGATACGGGTGCTTATGGGTTCTCTATGGCTAGTAATTATAATAGCATGATGCGTCCCGCAGAAGTCTTGATTCAGTCTGATGGGAAAGCTCGTTTGATTCGCAAACGGGAAACCATTGAAACTTTGGTAAACAACCAAATTTTTTAGTCAAAGAATGATGGATCAGCAAGGAGTTCAGGAGTTATTCCACAGCCTCGACAAGTTTTCCTGGCAAGAGGAAATAAGAAAAAAGGAGCCACTTGCCAATAAAACTAGTGTTCGTGTCGGTGGTCCGGCAGACCTGTTTTTGACGGTCCATGATTTGGATGAACTCACAAGATTGTTTGAGATCATCAGAGAGCATCAATGCCCCTGGTTTGTGCTGGGCAAGGGCAGCAATCTATTGATTCAGGATGAGGGGTTCCCCGGAATTGTGATTCGTTTGGCAGGAGACTTTTCCCAGGTTGCTCAAGTCTCATCCAGGCAATTGGTTGTAGGTGCGGGTATCGCCAACATTCAGGCTTCCAGAATCGCTAAGAAAAATAATCTTTCAGGAATGGAATTTTTAACCACCATTCCCGGAACCATGGGTGGAGCGGCCTTCATGAATGCCGGAGCTCATGGACAGGAAATGAAAGATATTGTTGAATGGGTTGAATTTTTCAGTGAAACGGGAGAGGTAGAAACCATCCGGGCAGAGTACCTGGATTTTTCTTATCGTCATTCTCGGTTTATGCAGACCCCCGGTATTATCTTAAAGCTGGGTTTACAGCTGCAAGTAGATCACTCGGAAGCGATTGGGAAGCGGGAAAAAGAATTCATCATGCGCCGTAAAGGCTCTCAACCTCTGGATGCCAGAACTTGGGGCTCGGTTTTTGTGAATCCTCCCGGGGATTCCTCAGGCAGACTGATAGAATCCTGTGGTCTCAAGGGAAAAGGCATCGGTCAGGCTCGGATCAGCCCCAAACACGCTAACTTTATCGAAAATGTTGGGGGGGCTACTTTCCAGGACCTACTCAAAACAGTCGAATATGCCCAAAAAGAAGTCTATAGGGTATATGGTATCCATTTGAAGATGGAAGGCCGAATTATACCGGAATTAACCAGTAAACAAGGAAAATAATGACCGCAGAGATTGATGTGCAGAAAGTAGCGAAACTTGCTCACTTAAAACTGGATGCTCAGGAAGAGAAATACTTTCAGGATAAGTTTAAGGGAATTCTCGGCTATGTAGGCATGATTGAGGCAGTGGAGATCGGGGAAGATACTCTGGAAAAGGATGAATCCTTGCAGAAAGTCTATTACCAGGATCAACAGCGAGTCTCTCCCGTTTCACCGGAACAGTTTTCCGACTATATGGAAAACAAGTTTATCAAAGTCCCTAAGATTATCGAATAAGAGACCGGCCCGATTCATCGGTAAGGCGGGCCAGGTGCCCGCCTTACATGGATCGATTTAGATATCCAGGTTCTTCACTTTAAGCGCATTGTTTTCGATGAATTTTCGTCGAATATCCACTTGATCTCCCATCAGAATCGTAAAGATCTCATCCGCTTCAATCGCGTCATCAATGCTGACTTGCAGCAACTTTCTCTCTTGGGGATCCATCGTAGTTTCCCACAACTGCTCGGGATTCATTTCTCCCAATCCCTTGTATCGCTGTAAGTAAGTCCCCTTCTTGCCATCTGTTAAGAGAAATTTCACCAAACTTGTGGCCGTATTGAAGGATTGACGTTCGCCCTCACCCTCACCATTTTCCTGCAGGTGAAACTGATTATCAATCTTCAGCTCTTCAAAGTCCGCAAAACGCTCTAATAAGCGATTATAAGAAGGCATGTCAAAGGTATCCAAGACAGAAGTAATCAAGTGAAAACGCCTCTCCTCATAATAGAGTTCCAACTCGTCCCGCTCTTCATGCAAAGTGACAACTAACTTCTCTTTGGGATTGATCTCTATAATTTTCAGCATCTTCTCATAGATCGATTTCAAGCTGACTTCTTCCACAGGCTCTTTGTATTTGAACAGGAGATCGTAAACCACGCGCAAATTTGAGTTGTAAGTTAAATTTTCCAGTTTGGAATTCAACAACACCACCCTTTGAACAAACTCTTGCAAATTCTGCTCTTTTTCAGACACAAGTTTGTACTTTTGAATGGAGAAACTGAATAACTTATCCATTAACTCACGATCATTTTGCAGATAGGTTTCTGACTTGCCTTTCTTCAATTTGTACAAAGGTGGTTGAGCGATATATAGGTAACCTCGCTCAATAATCTCCGTCATTTGTCGATAGAAGAAAGTAAGGATCAACGTCAGAATATGACTTCCATCCACATCGGCATCGGTCATGATCACAATTTTATGGTAACGCAACTTAGCTACATCAAACTCGTCTCTACCGATTCCAGCACCCAGAGCCGTGATCAAAATCCGAATTTCATCACTATTCAACATCTTGTCGAAGCGAGCTTTTTCTACATTCAGGATTTTTCCTTTCAAAGGCAGAATGGCCTGATTGTGTCGATCTCGTCCTTGCTTCGCTGAACCACCGGCAGAATCTCCCTCCACCAGGAATATTTCACTCTTTTGGGGATCCTTCTCCTGACAATCGGCTAATTTTCCGGGTAAGGAACTCATCTCTAAAACACTCTTACGACGAGTCAGTTCACGAGCCTTCTTGGCTGCCAAACGAGCTCGTTGGGCATCCATAGATTTCTCAATGATTTTTCTGGTGATTTGTGGATTTTCTTCCAGGTAGTTCGAGAAATGCTCGAAGAGTACTTTATCCACAATACCGCGCACATTGGCATTGGTGAGCTTGATCTTTTTCTGAGATTCAAATTGAGGACCCGGCATTTTGATACTGACAATGGCCGTCAGTCCCTCTTTCACATCATCTTGACTGACTTTATCTTCAGCAACTTTAAAGATCTTATTCTCTAAACCCGCTTTATTGATGCCTTTGAGCAAAGCGCCACGGAATCCCTGCTCATGAGTACCACCATCAACTGTATTAATATTATTAACGAAAGTATGAATTTGGCAATTGTAGCTGTCGTTGTATTGAAAACAAACTTCCACTTTAATGCCATTGGTCTCCCCAGAGACAAAAATGGGTTCCGGTAAGATACAATGTTTATTTTTATTCAAATGCTCAATAAAGGTAACAATTCCACCCTCAAACTTGAAATTATGAACTTTATCTGTTCTTTCATCCACCAAGTTAATCTCCAAACCCGGGCTCAGAAAAGCCAATTCCCGTAGTCTGGTGGATAGGATGTCAAAGCTATAATTGACTTCATCGAAGATCGTAACATCGGGGTGAAAGAGCACCATGGTTCCGCTTTCTGATGTCTCACCAATCACTTCCAATTCACTGGTCACATCCCCTTTACTAAAGGTCTGCCGATGAATCTTACCGTCCCTTTTAATCTGAATTTCTAAGAAGTCACTCAAGGCATTCACTACAGAGGCACCCACCCCATTCAAGCCACCGGAATACTGGTAATTGGATTGATCAAACTTTCCACCGGCATGCAGTGATGTCATGACCAATTGGCAAGCTGGGATCTGTGTTTTCTCATGAATGCCGACGGGAATTCCTCTCCCGTTATCCACAATCTTGATGGAGTTATCCGATAGAATAGAAACATCAATTTTATCACAATAGCCCACCATGGCTTCATCAATGCTGTTATCCACGATCTCAAAAACCAAATGGTGCAATGCTGGTGAATCCACCCCACCAATATACATGCCCGGTCTGAGCCTTACAGCTTCTAAACCTTCTAATTGTTCAATGTCACTAGCTTCGTATGTATCTGTATTCTCTGTCATTGTTAGCCTAAACCAAAGTGTTTTTGAGGGTGTAACAAAGATTTGCCCTGCATCCTGATCTCGAAGGATGCACTCAGCTCACTAACCGCCCTTGTTCTATTTGAAATGCCTTGCCCAATCCTTGGAATTTCTTGGGAATCGAGGTAGAAGTGATGAAAACCTGATTGTGATTCGCGGAGATATATTCCAACGTCTTGTGATAAACCTCTGTATCTAACTCGGAAAAAATATCATCCAATAAGATCACGGGACAAAATTGCAGAGAATCCGTAATGGCCCGGTTGAGTGCTAATTGAAGTGCAAGAAAGGAGATGCGATATTCACCTTGTGAGAAAAATAGTTTATCCTTTTTCCCATTGATAGTCATCCAGAAATCGTCTTTATGAGGCCCATAACACATATGCCCCATGCTTTGCTCTGACTCCAGTTTTCCATTGAGGAAATCCAGCAGTTTTTCCGGGTCATCCCCCACTTTTTCTTCCAGATCCCAGCGATAACACAACTCCAAATGATCGGAACGGCCCGTCAATTCCTGAAAAATCTCGGACAGATTTTCATTCACCTGCTCCACCAGCCTGGTTCTGGATCTGACGATTTGAGGTACCACCTCTGCCAGCAGTTGATTCCAGACAAAAACTTCTTGCCCCCGTTGATGTCTCAACAGGTGATTCTTCTGTTTCTTGATTCGATTGAATTCTTTGAGTCGCTGAAAGTATTGATCTACAACTAAAATCAAGACACGATCAAAAAAATTGCGACGCTCCAGAGGATACTCTTTGTAAGCGGATAATTGATCCGGCGCAAAGAGCAAAGAAAAGTAATTCTTAATATAATCAGACGTGTAATTTAGATTTTTTTGATTGATTAAGACTTTTTTCTGATTACTCTGCAACCCGATTTGCACCGTATGTACCACCCCTTGTTTGGAAAGTTGGGCATTAATGGAGGCAGTGACTTCCTTTTCCCGATATAGGTTTCTAATCTTGGCCGTACGGAAGGAACGTAGATGCGTTAAAAAGTAAATCGCTTCAACGAGATTTGTTTTCCCCTGTCCATTCCTCCCATAGATAAAATTGATTCCCGAGTGGAAATCAATTTCAAACTGTGAATAATTCCGATAGTTCCACAAAGCCAGGGACTGAATTACCATTTAATCTTTACAGGCATCAGGATCGTTTTAAAATGTTCCCAAGCTTCACTCTGCAGCACAAAAGGGGCTAAGGATGCTGTCAGGTTCAAAGTAATCATCTGATCAGCTGCTCCATCAAAAACCTGCAGCGCGTCCATGAAGAATTTTATATTGAGACCAATGCTCAAAGGTTCCCCCACATAATCACAAGGCAGTTCGTCATTTCCTTCTCCGAATTCCAATTTCTGGCTTTCGATCAAAGCTTTGCCTTCAGTGAAGGTTAGTTTTAAGACGGAGTTCAGATCTTCATCGGAAACACGATAGAGAATTTTGACTGCGTTGATCAATTCTCTCTTGGGCAGGCGCAATAAGATGGGTCCCACATTATTCACCAGATTGTCCAAGTTCGGATAATCCGCTTCAATCAGGCGGGTTTTGAATTTCACATCTTCTGAAAAGATCTGGAAGGTATTTTCATCAAAGGAGACCTGAACATTATTCTCTCGGAAGTCCAGAATCCTTTTGACCTCAGTCAGACTCTTTTTGGGAATGATGATATTGCCTTCGGCATCAATCGGAGTTTCCAAGTGGGTCACCACCTGGCTAATACGGAAGGCGTCAGCACCCATCCAACAAATTTGGTTGGGAGCCACAATCTTCAGGTTTAATCCCATCAGATTTTTTCTGGACTCATTTTCACCAATCGCAAAGAAAGTACGATCAATGGCTGCCTTGAAAAGGGAACCGGGAAGACTGAAGGATGTCTTCAGATCTTTGAATTCGATAGTGGGAAAAAGTTCAGGCTCTACACCAGGTAATTTGATGCGAGAATTACCACAGGTTAAGTAGACCCAATTTTGTGGCGTAGATTTGATGGAGACATCTTCTCCATGAAACTCTCGAACCAAATTAAACAGCTTAGAAGTGTTAATACAAATCTTACCTGCTTCTAAGATCTCCGCTTCAAACTTACCGGCAAAAGAATTATCGTAATTAGTCGCTTTGACAATGATTGCATTGTCTCCTTCTGTTTCCAATAAAACATTATTAATGATCGGTTCACTGGTGGCCTTCGGAGAAATGTTTACGATCAACTGTAATGCTTCGAGTAATATAATTCTTTTTATCCTTATATTCATTAGTAGTAGTAGGGTCGGTGTTTTCTGAGGTTTCTATGTTAAATTGTTGAACTTTCAGGTTTTTTATAGATGTTTATTTTGTGTTTAAAAAGCTGTAAATCCTTCCTTCTTACATGGTTACCACTGAGAGGAGAGAGCTCTGAGGAATAGAGACCAAAGAAAACACAATCCGATGAAAACTAATCACACCCCCTGTTTTTAAGGGGATACAACATGATAAAAACACTGTTTATATTAACTTTTCCTATCAGGACAGTTGGCGGAGAATTGCCGTGATCGTTTGTTTGATTTCGGGATCCGCTTCCAGCAATTCTTTCATCTTTTTGCAAGCCTGTAAGACTGTAGTGTGGTTTTTTCCACCAAAATTCTTGCCGATCACGGGATAGGTTTGTCCCGTGATTTCACGAGTCACATACATGGCAAGCTGTCTGGTTTTAGAAATCTCCTTCTCCCGCCGGTTCGACATGATATCTTCAACTGAGACACCAAACTTGTCACCCACGAGTTGGATGATGGAAGCAATCGTTTGAGGATTATTTTCCAAATTGAGTACATCCTTGAGTACTCGCTTCGTCATATCCAGAGAAATTTCTTGTCCCAGGAGAGACCAACTGGCCTCGATATGCACTAAAATACCTTCCAGGTCCCGCACATTACTCTTCACGGCATTGGCAATGTAGTTGATGATCTCCTCATTGAGAGGGATCTTCATTTTTTCCACCTTCGTACGAATGATCGCGACTCTGGTTTCAAAGTCCGGAGCATAGATACGAGCGACCATACCAGAGTTAAAGCGATTGACCAGGCGTTCCTGCAGCTTTTGCATCTCTCTGGGGTAACGATCCGCTGTTAAGATAATCTGCTTTTTATTTTGGATCAACTCATTAAAGGTATGAAAAAACTCTTCCTGAGTACTTTCCTTATTTTCGAGGAACTGAATGTCATCAATGATCAAAAGATCCACGTAGCGATACTTGTTGCGGACCGCCTGAATTTTTCCGAAACGGATTCCGTTGATCACTTCATTGGTGAATTCTCGTGAATTGGCATAACGGATCTTAATGCTGGGATCCAGTTCTCTGGCTCGCAAGCCGATGGCCTGTACCAAATGAGTTTTACCCAAGCCCACGTCACCACAGATGAATAATGGATTGTATTTGTTCGATTTTATGTTTTCTCCTACTGCCATGGAGGCGGCATAGGACATCTCACTATTACTACCATTGATGAATTCTTCAAAACGAAACTGTGGGTTGAGGCCGTCATTGAAGTGTTCTGTGCTTTGACTGATTTTGGGAGCCGGTACTTTCGTGGCTGCTTCTTTGCCCACCTGGATCACTAGTTGGAACTCAGGATTGATTTGCAGAGGGGAGAAAAAATCATAGATTTTCGTCCTCAATAACTGCTGATGCCGGTCGCGCATCCAGTTGCAAAAAAACTGGTTCACTCCCCCAATAATCACGTTATCAGGCTGAAATCTAATTAATTGTAACTTGCTACCCCAGGCCTCTATTTCATCCGGGTCAAGGTGCTGATTCAAAAAATGAATAAATTGGTTCCAACACTGGATGATTTGTTCGTCAGATGTCATGATGGGAGATCTTACAAAAATCAAAATAAATTTGATCCCAGGCAAACTGGTGGGGGCGGTGAGGTCCTACCCTAGTGGAAAGCTGGGTGGTTTTTAAGACTGAAATAGAAAAACTATGACTGATAAGGAAATAATCGCCTATTATTCAGGGAAAAGCCCTGAAAGTCTACAAGGAAAGGTAATTGGGCTGGTAGGTGATTTAGGTGCCGGTAAAACACATCTGGTGGGGGAGATTTTGTCAAAAATCTCAAAGGATTTCGTGACACAAATCAGCAGCCCCAGTTTTAATCTATGCAATATATATGAGACGAATGCTCTGACGGTCCATCACTTTGACCTCTACCGCATTGAGTCGGAAGATGAGTTGTATAATATAGAAATCTGGGAGAGCTTAGAGCGTGAGGATGTATTGACCTTCATCGAATGGGTCAACTCCTTTCCCGAAGTCCAACAAGCTTGCACGGAAGTCATAAACATCACCATGAATGAAGACGAGCAACGGCAATACATGATTACTGAACCCTAAGAGGCGGGCGCGTAGGCCCGCCCTACCATTGATTTATTTTTCGTTGGCCGAAGTTATAACCACCACCCTCCCAAATTTGGTACCAACCTCGACCTTTTGAGGTTGTACTGACTGTAATTTTATTTCTTTGAGAGTTCACTAAGAGTAAGCTCTACTCTAAAAATGATGTTTAATTACGCAAAAACAGATATTTACCTTAATTCCTCCGCTGCTATTCAGCTTTCGTATAGTATTTGCACTCAAAATTAAATACTAATCTACAGTCATCTCTCTTGATCCCCAAATTTGGTGGATAGGGAACATCCCATGTTTTGGAGACTCGAATGAAAGTAAGTCCTTTCCAATCAAAACTACTATCCTTATTACTGATTCTCTTATTGGCAACCCCCACGGCTTATGCAATCGACGCCGTTGCCAGCCTGGGCAAACTTTCGGGAGAAATTGAAGTATTAAGGAAAATCGGTGTACGCCAGGAATCGAGAAAAATCCCGGGTCGAACAGGCCTCATTTTGAATGATCGGGATATTGTCACAACGGGGCGTAGGGCCAAAGCCACCATTATTTTTCGCGATGGCTCTGAGATTCGTCTCTTTCAAAAAACCCGCTTTGTGATTGAAAAATCAGAAGAGTCGAAAACGGGAACTAGAAGGTTCTTTCATCACTTTAAATTAACGCTGGGTTCTTTTTGGGGGAAATTCACGAAAGGCAGACAACGTACCATGATCAAAACTCCCACAGCCACCATTGGTATCAAAGGCACGAACGTAGCTTTTGTAGAACGCAATGGGAAATTGGATATCTCCTTATCCGCCGGTTTGATTTCCATCGAGAATGAGGACGAGAAAATCTTATTGCAACCTGGCCAACGAGTGCAAGGCATGACTCGAGAAGGAAATATTCAAGAAAAGGTGGGGAATCTTCCTTATCGTGTCCTGATCAAACCAGACAATACGCACATCCAGTTACCGAAAGCAGGGCAAGAAAAGGAGATGTTCTTCACTCTGCAAATTATTGAAAACAAAACCCAGAAAAATATCTATCGCTCCGGTGCTGTTTATCTCAGCCTAGAGTTGGATAAAATTGTTTTTGACGAGTATGTCTCATTGAATCAACGTGGATATGCCAGGATCAGGGCAAAGATCAAACCTTTCCAAAAGGCTGACTACAAAAACGGTCAGGTCCAGATTTTTGCGGTGATGGATGGAGAAGAATTCATGGATGTGGGTGCCGGTCAAACAGTCCTGACTTATGACATACCAAAAACTATGTCGCGGACTATCCGTATTAACGTGGATTCCGGTGAAGTGACGCAATAGTATTTGGCTTTTTTTGATTTGCCCAGATTCAATTGGATCAAGAAGACTTCCCTCTATTTTTACGTTTACTTTTGCTTTGAAATTTAAAAGTGGAAACAGAGGGGAGTCTTCTACCGATTATGGATCTACATTAATGGAGATACGGGTACCTCCTTTGGGGGACCAGGACTTCGAACTCCAGAAGAGTTGATAGAGAAAGCCTTTCACTCTGCCGATTTGGTTGCTATTCAAGTGAATTTCCCAGTAATAGCGGTTATTTACCTTGGCAATGGAAGACTCAATGGGCCCCAATACTTGAAACTTATAGGTGATCGCCTGTCCTTGTAGTATTGCTCCTAGCTCCTGAGCCGCCTGTTGGACATGATGGGGATTCTTTTCACTGAGTCTGATCAGGATCTCCCTGGAAACTGGGGGGTGATTCAGGATGCTTCTCATTTCGATTTCCTGGCGGTAAAAAGCAAGGTAATCATGATCCAGGGCAGTTTTAATGGAATAATGCTCCGGGTTATAAGATTGAATCAGCGTCATGCCTCCTCCATCTTTGCCTCTGCCGGCTCTACCCGATACTTGTGATAATAGTTGGAAACCTCGCTCTGATGAACGGTAATCGGGAATATTGAGGGTCATGTCAGCCAGAATGATGGAAACAATGCCTATGTTCTGAAAATCATGCCCTTTACTGATCAATTGCGTACCGATGATGAAATCAACTTTCCCCTGATTGATCAAATCGATGCTTTGCTCCAGTGCTCCTTTTTTCTGAATGGTATCCCGATCCATGCGCAGAAAACGGGCTTGAGGGTAGAGGATTTTTAGATCCCGCTCCACTCGTTGTGTGCCGATGCCTTCTGTACGAAATTTATGATGCTTGCAAGCCGGGCAAGTTTGTGGATAATTTTCTCGATATCCGCAGTGATGACAAATCAAGCTCTGATGTTTCTGATGCCAAGTCATGGCAATGGAGCAGTTATGACAAAGCATGGGTAACTCACAGGCCGTACAAGCCAGGAAAGAAGCGTAACCTCGTCTGTTTAAGAAGATGAGGGCTTGCTTCTTCTTCTCAAAATTCTCCCTCAACTTATTTACAATATAGGTGGACAGGTAAAACACGCCCTTCTGCCGTTTTTCCTCTTTCAGGTTGATGACTTCAGACTTGGGCATGGGTTGTTGGTTGGCTCTTTTGSTGAGCGTCAAYAAGTGGTATTTTTTTTCCTGAGCATTGTGAAAAGAAACTACCGAGGGCGTGGCTGAGCCCAAAATCACTACGCATTGCTGCTGGCTGGCAACTTTGACGGCTGTGTCCCGGGCATTATAAAAGGGAGATTCCTGCTGTTTATAAGAAGAGTCGTGTTCTTCATCCACAACGATCAAACCGATATTTTCCAGGGGTGCAAAGATAGCGGAACGGGCTCCGATGACAATGGAGCAAGCCTTTTCCTTGATTTTCCACCACTCCTGACAGCGTTCTTTATCGCCCATACCACTGTGGAGCACGGCTATTTGCTCACCGAAACGTTCCCTGAAGCGATGCACTGTTTGTGGTGTGAGTGAGATCTCCGGGATCAGAATTAAGACGGTTTTCTCTTGTTGCAGCGTATCGCGTACCGCATGCAGGTAAATCTCCGTTTTTCCACTGCCTGTCACACCATGCAAGAGGAAGGTCTGATAGGTTTGCTCCTGGATGGCTTCTTGAATGGGAATCATCACTTTTTGTTGTTCCGGATTCAACTCCAGAAATTTGTCCCAATGGATTTGCTGCTTTTCTGTTTCATCCCAAGGGCTGCACCATTCCGTTTGCAGGACCTCTTTTTTTAAGAGTTGCCGGATCACTGTGCCGGAATTAGGCACAGCTTCCTGTAGATGTTGTCGTTTTTCCCGTACTTTGGATTGCAGTAGCTCAATGATGAGGGAAGCCTTACTGCCTTTTCTGGTTTTGAGCTGCTTTAGATTCTCCGGATGGAGTAATAGCCACTCTTCCTGTTGGCTGGAGGTGGGGAACTTGCTCAGTTCAAACTCAAATTTGATGATTCCTTGTCGTTGTACTTTTTTGAAGAGGCTTTGAGTTTGTTGGAAGCTTGGAGTACGGCTTAATTTGCTGTACTTCATGCCTTGCAATGTTAATAGCCATTGCTGGGTTTCCGGGGACAAGAGTGCCCACTTCTCTGCTTCCTGTTTGATTTGTACGATTTTTTCAACTTTAGGTTTCAAGCTGGTGGGAATGGCGGCATCCAGTACTTCCCCCCAACTAGACAAGTAGTATTGAGCAATCCATTGAGTCAGCTCCAAAATTCTGCTGTCGATGATGGGTTCGGACCCCACAACCTCACGAATCTCCTTGAGCTTTTTTACGGTGGAGCTGCTATTGATTTTGACGACCACACCAATCATCATACGCCAATGAAAAGGAACTAGTACCCGGATTCCAGGTTGTATCTGAGATAATAACTCCTCAGGAATTACGTAATCATAGGGCGTAGAATAAGGAATCGCTAAAGCTACTTGAGCAATCATACTGATATTATGAAAATTTAAAAGATTTTGGAAAAATGGAATTGATCATCTCGGCAATGCTTGCTAGTTTCGAGGTTGAGTTGAGTCTGAAATGTAATCGCCGGCAGACTATTGCCTTAGGGTAGTAGGGTTGTCGGAGGAAAGTCCGGGCTTCATAGAGCAGGATGTCTGGCTAACGGCCAGAGGAGGTGACTCCATGGAAAGTGCCACAGAAAATATACCGCCGATGGCTGGTTTCGACCAGCACAGGTAAGGTTGAAATGGTGGGAGAGATTTATCTCTTTAATGTAAGAGCCCACCGCAGGGATGGCAACATTCCTGGCAGGGTAAACCCCATTCGAAGCAAGTCCAAATAGGGTAGTGTTACAGGTTGCTCGCCTAGCTACCGGGTAGGACGCTTGAGGATCCGGGCAACCGGATTCCTAGTTAAATGATTACAACTTGATCTCGATCAAGGACAGAACCCGGCTTATTGACGGCTCAACTCTCTTCAGATCCCCTTTCCCCGCACAGTTTTAATCCCGATTCGGAATGGCCTTCCTGGGAAACTTTGGTTTCTTCTTTTTTGGCAGATGGTTGTTCTGAGGACTCAGCAACTGGCATTTGGCATTGAAGAAAACGTCCTTCTCAATGCTCAGATTGCAAGTCTTAATCTCCCCTTCCACAGATCCTGGATAATTAATATTTACGGTATCTTCCGCAGCAATCGAGCCTTTTATCTTCCCACTGGAAACCAGCGATTTGGTCACAATTTGTGCGTTGATCACTGCCGTATCACCCAAGAAAATAGTGGACTCACTCTCCAGGAACCCATTTAAAGTTCCATCAATGCGAATCCCACCCTTAACGGTCAGCTTGCCCTCTAACTCTACGGATGCGGAGAGGAAGCTATTTGTTTTTTGTTCTTTTGTAAATTTCAAGGCTTTACTCAGGAATTAGGTTTCTTTTTTGCCACTTAACATCAGGGCAAAAATTCGGTTAAAATCCTCGGCATCGTAAAACTCTACCTCGATCTTCCCTTTGTTTCCATGGGCTTTGATATTGACTTTGGAAGTGTAGAGTTCCTGCAATCGGTCCTGATTGAGTTGCATCTGCGGATCCAAGCTCTTTTCAGCTTTAGAGGAGTTGGTTTTTTTCTGTTGCTTCACAGGTTTATTACGGGACAATCTTTCCGTATCCCTGACAGATAGCTTCTCATTCAGGATGCGTTGGTGCAACTCTTCTTGCTGCTTAGGACTCTCAACGGTTAACAAAGCCCGAGCATGACTTGCTGAGAGATTGTTTTCCAAAACATCCTGCAGGATCACAGCGGGTAGTTGCAGCAAGCGAATCATGTTGGCGATAGTGGATCGGCTCTTTCCGACACGTTTGGCCAAATCTTCCTGGGTGTATCCATGCTCTTCGAGTAAGTCTCGATAAGCTGTGGACTCTTCGATGGGATTGAGATTATCCCGCTGAATATTTTCAATCAGGGCTATTTCCCGGACATCTTGATCTTTAATCTGTTTGATGACTGAGGGAACCTTATCGTAGCCAGCTAATTTGGAAGCACGAAAGCGTCGCTCACCGGCGATTAACTCATACTTTTTATCCCCTTGAACTTTCCTGCGCAGTAAAATGGGCTGGATGACTCCCTTGATGCGAATGGACTGGGCCAGTTCCTCCAAACGAGTTGGATCGATGTGGGTTCGTGGTTGTTTAGGGTTTAAGGCGATATCACTGAGCCTGACTTGAAGAAAGTTGGATGTTTCCTCCCCTGCTGTCGTGTCTACAGATTTCAGCAGTGCACTAAAACCACGGCCTAAAGCTTTCCGTTCTTTAGTGCTCATTGCTCATCCTGCTGCTTGTGTTTGGCTATCAGCTCATTGGCTAGTTCGAGATAACTAGCGGCCCCTTTACTGGCCCTGTCATAAAACAAGACGGGTTTGCCAAAGGAAGGGGCTTCACTCAAACGTACATTTCTAGGTATGGTGGTTTTGAATACAGTATCTTGAAAATGTGTTCTCACTTCTTCTATCACCTGCTTAGAAATATTATTGCGGAYGTCATACATGGTGGGTAAAATCCCTTCAATGTCCAGCTGGGGGTTCAATGTTTCTTTGATGAGGTTGATCGTAACCAAAAGCTGTGAAACACCTTCCATTGCATAATATTCACATTGCATAGGAATCAGGATGCTATCTGCTGCTGTCAAGGCGTTAACCGTCAAGAGTCCCAAGGAAGGAGGACAATCGATGATAATATAGTCAAAATCCTCGCGAATTGGCTCGATTGCTCGTCTYAATTTGAGTTCTCGGGAAAGAGCGCCCACTAATTCGRTTTCCGCACCGGACAAATCAACATTGGCCGCGATTAACTGCAATTTTGGGGTATCGGTCTCAATGATTTGCGACTGAACAGGAGTCTCTCCAATCAGAGCGGAGTAAATGTTCTGTTCACACTCGTAAGGAATGAAACCCAAGCCACTCGTGGAATTACCTTGAGGGTCAAAATCAATCAAAAGAACTTTTTTACCAATCACAGCCAGAGAAGCAGCTAAGTTGATGGCCGTAGTTGTTTTACCCACGCCACCTTTCTGATTGGAAATCGCAATGACTTTACTCATAATTCTRTATTGGACCGGGAACCTKACTTAAGCTATATAGCTGGTAAAATAAATTATTTAGTCTTGATAGTCATCTGGGGAGACCTTCGGCCTATCCATTGTTAGTCTTTTTCAACCTGCTTTGCAGTTTGGCTATTCTGTCTTGTGCCAATTGAAAGAAGACCTCTTTCTGTTCCAAACGACGGAGAATACTTTTGTATACTTTGATGGCTGCCGATAGCTGGTCCTCTTCCTCATAAATATCGGCCAAACCAATTGCGGAGGCGAGGGAGGCTCGGGAGTATTCAAACTTTTGATCCGCTTCACGAAAGGTAATTTTCGCCAGTTGCTTTTTTCCTTCTACATAGTAGGAAAAGCCAATCAGATGGAATGCCTTAGCTGTGTATTCCGTATCTTTGTATTCTAAAATCAGACTTTTTAACTCTGCCCGACTGCGATCAAACTGTTTGAGATTAAATAATAAGGATGCTAATTGGTATTGATTTTTGGCTTTCTCTTGCTTGGGCAGTTCCAACCTTTTTAATCTTTGATAGATCCGAACGGCTTTGCGCTTTTCACTGTTATCCAGAGAGGTGTAGACTCGGGCCAAACCAATCATTGATTGGTAATAATACTCTGATTGAGTAAATTTCTTATTCAATGAGCGATAGAAGCGAATGCCTTGTTTCGGATTTTTGAGATAATGCTCATAAATATTAGCAATCCAGAAAAGAGAGTCGTCAACTAAGGCGTCATTGGGGAAAGCTTTGGTTAAGGTAATGAAGTTTTGGATCGCTTCATCATACTTTTTGTCTTCCACCAGCTCTAGCGCATCATTGAAGATCTTTTGGCCTCCATCCTTTTGACAGGATGAAAGCACCAAGATACCAGCGCATAAGAGGTAGAATAGTTTCACCCCTCGCCACCAAAAAGTTTTACGTTGTGCTTTCATGGTTTTGTTTTACTCTGCTGCTTCAGTATTATCTTCACCCGTCTCTTCAGTATTGCCTTCAGTGTTATCTTCAACTTTCACTTCGGTATTGCCTTCAGTGTTATCTTCAACTTTCACTTCGGTATTGCCTTCAGTGTTATCTTCACCATTTACTTCTGTGCTGTCTTCACCATTGTCTTTGTCATTATCCTCGTCAGGGACAATTTTAGCCATAGAGACTACTTTTTCATCTTCATCCAATCTGATGAGGCTGACTCCCTGGGTTACCCTGGTTGTCTGGCGAATTTGACCACTGGGCAGGCGAATGATTTTTCCCTTTCCGGTGATTAACATGAGTTCATCTTCTTCATTCACCAGGATCGAGCCGACAATAGCGCCATTACGCTCACTATTACGGATATTCAGGACTCCCATGTTGCCGCGAGAACCTTGTCGATACTGGGATGCCAGGGTCTTCTTGCCGAAGCCGTTCTCAGTTACCGTCAAAATCACGCCGTCTTCCGAGACGATTTCCATAGAGATCACACGATCCACATTTCCCTGGTCATCTGTTTTGAGACGAATCCCTTTACAGCCGCGAGTTACACGTCCTTGAGTACGCAGAGACTGGGATGGAAATTTGAGGGCCATACCGTTTCTCGTAGCGATGAAAATCAAATCTTCATCTCTACACAGTCGGACTGTGATCAGAGAATCATCTTCATCGATGAGAATGGCTTTGGTGCCTTTGGTTCTCCGGTTCTGATAAGCGGTCAGGGCTGTTTTCTTAATAATACCTTTTCTCGTGATCATGGTGATGAAGGTATCGTCGCTATATTCTGAAATAGGCGTACAAAATACGACCTTTTCATCATCAGCCAAAGGTAAAATATTTACCCAAGCCCGTCCTCTGGCGATACGACCGGCTAGAGGCAGTTCATAAACCTTCTTCCAATAGACTTTCCCATGGTTGGTAAAAATCAATAGGGTATCGTGTGTTGAGGCCACGAATATATGCTCCAGTGCATCCTCATCCTGAGTTTTCATGCCCATTTTCCCTTTACCACCACGATGCTGAGCTTGGTAGGTATCTACGGTACAACGCTTGATATAACCTTTGCGGCTCATGGTGACGGCCATTTCTTCGACGGGAATCAAATCTTCATCGGTAATGTCTTCGCTGTAATTGACAATTTCCGAGCGTCTTTCTGATCCGTAAGTCTCGCTGATTTGGACCAGCTCTTCTTTGATAATATCCAGAACTTTTTGTTCGTCCCCTAAGATCTCTTGATGGTCCTTGATCTTTTCCAACAGCCCGTCCAGTTCAAAGACCAGCTTATCCACTTCCAGAGCGGTTAATCGTTGGAGCCTCATGTCCAAAATAGCCTGGGCCTGGACTGCGGAGAGAGCAAACTCTTCACCCAGACGTTCTTTGGCTACTTTACCACTGGCTGAGGAACGAACGAGTTGCACCACTGCGTCAATATTATCCAGGGCAATTTTCAATCCCTGCAGGATATGGGCTCTTTCTTCGGCTTTCTTCAGCTCGAAACGAGTTCTGCGCACAACCACATCGATACGGTGGCTTATAAAGAGCTTCAGTACGCTTAAGAGTGGTAGAACCTTAGGTTGTCCATCTACGACCGCCAACATGATAGTTCCGAAAGAACTTTGCATGGACGTGTATTTGAATAAATTCGCCAGGACTGTCTCGGGAATTTCATTGCGTCTCAATTCGATGACAATACGCATTCCTTGGCGATCGGACTCATCTCGTAGATCTTGAATACCTTCAATTCTCTTATTTTTTACCAATTCCGCGATTTTTTCAATCAACCTGGCCTTATTCACCATATAAGGCAGCTCAGTCACGATAATGGCTTCTCGACTGTTGCTTTTTAGGATCGGCTCGACCTGAGTCTTTGCCCGAATCTTGATAATGCCTCTTCCTGTCCGGTAGGCGCTATAGATGCCTTCCCTTCCCATAATTAAGCCCGCCGTAGGGAAATCGGGTCCGTGAATCAGGGGCAGGAGATCTTCCAGGGTACAAGTTACGCGGTTGTCGATATAAAAGAGCAGACCGGCAATCACCTCCTTCAGGTTGTGAGGAGGGATATTTGTCGCCATTCCCACTGCGATTCCAGTTGAACCGTTAATCAGCAGGGTGGGGACTTTGGTTGGCAAGACACTGGGTTCCTGCAAACTTCCATCATAATTATCAATAAAATCAACTGTATTTTTATCCAGATCTTCCAACAATTCTTGGGATATTTTCTGGAGACGAATCTCTGTATAACGCATGGCTGCGGCAGAGTCTCCATCCACGGAACCAAAGTTTCCCTGACCATCCACGAGAGGATTTCTCATGGAGAACTCCTGAACCATTCTCACCGTTGCATCATAAACGGCCGAATCACCATGAGGATGGTACTTACCAATCACTTCCCCGACAATTCGGGCAGATTTCATGTATGGACGATTATGAACGCAATTCATGCTGTGCATTGCGTACAGAATGCGTCGATGAACTGGCTTTAAACCATCACGAACATCAGGAAGTGCCCGACCCACAATGACACTCATCGCATACTCCATGTATGCAGTGCGCATCGTATCTTCGATATTAACCTGCAAAATATTACTGGTATCTATTGTCATAGTTTTGGGCCGGAATCATGATTGTGCGGTTACTGTCAACAGTCTGGTAGATAATATAGACAAGCAATCCTGGATAGTATCGAAGCAAGATGGTTTTGTCATCCTTTATGAGGCCTAGAAACAGGCTTTCCCAAAGGATATAAAAGAGCTAAAGTCATCCCCATGAAGGTGAGGATGATGGATTGTACTTCTCCATCTCGGAAGTTATTTTCAAAGAAGCCCGCGAGCATACTACCTGCTAAACCAGCTGACAGTCCCAGGAGTAGTACATTAGACTGGCTAGCTCTTATCCCCGAAGACCATATTTTTTTAATTGACTGAAATATAACAGAAAACATCCACAGCAAGTAACCTAATAAGCCTAGAATTCCAAAATCGATCCAGGTCTGAATATAAATATTGTGGAGTCCTACACTAGGCTGATGCTGGTAACGGTGATTGAATTCTTTGGCAATTTTTTGGTAATAAGGAACGATTTCTTCCCCCATTTTGGGTCCCAATCCCAGAATAGGATTATCGGAGATCACTTGCCATCCGGCTTTCCACATTAATAAGCGATCTTTATTGGCTTGTAAGGAGAGGCCTTGAGCAAAACGTTTCCCTATGGAAGTAGAGGTCAATAAGTATTGTTTCAGTTGATTATCTGTTAGCCAGAAACCGGACACGCTGATTCCTGCGATCAGGATGAGTGTGATTAACAATTTCCTATTCAGGGAAAAAGCGATGATGACCGCTAAGGACAATCCTGCTCCCAACCAGCTACTACGACCAAAAGTGAGGATTAAGGCTACTAAATTGATGCTAGCTCCAGCTGCATACAGCAGTCTGGACTTAACTGATAGCTTGGGGCTGAAAGCTAAAGGGGTAAAAATGGAAAAAATGAATAAGCAGACTCCGCCGTAAGTCAGGTGATGGGAAAAAATACCAACCGCATTCCACCTTCCAGGAAAATAAGGGGTATATTCCGCTTGTAGTTTGGCGGAACGCAAAAAGTCAATCCCCGTAAAATGCTGAATAATTGCATAAATACCGACGAGTGAAGAGGACAGCAACAAAAGTCGTAACAGGGAGTCCTGTTTGGTTCCTCTCAAGGCAAAGAATACGAAAAAGGGCAGGGGCAGCCGCCAAAGGTTTCTCAGGTAGGAAAAACTCAGTAAGGGATCCTTGGAGAAGGCACTGCTGAGTATAAATCCAGAAAGAAAGAGCAGTACTCCACCCTGGATAAACGTCGCTTGCCAATGTTCTCGCTTCTTGATGAATAGATAAATCGTAGTCAGGTACAAGCCAATAATCGAAAAATCATCACCGGCAATGCTGAAAGGCAGAAAAAAGAAGAGGAGGTGCAAAAAAAAACTCCTCACCTTTTCCGCGGGAATATTTTTTAGGGCTAAACTCATAGAAAAATCCGGATAAGCGAATCAGGGATAACCTAGAGGAGGGAAAAAAGGGAAGCTATTCCCTTTTTTTAAAGATTTACTCAGTGGGACGAATTTACTCTACTTCGAGTTCTCGGCGCGCTTCGCGGTCAATTTTCATATGGCATTGTTTGTACTTCTTGCCACTGCCACAATAGCAAGGCTCATTTCGCCCGATCACCTTACCTTTGCGCACTGGCTGGTGTTTTGGTGCTTCAGGAGCCTCTTCCTGTGCGCCTAGTGCATCCATCTGTCCATGAATCATTTCCATTTCCTGAGGTTGCCTTTCGACTTCTTGAGGTGGCTCTTCCACAATGGAAACATGGTGGAATGATTTGACACATTCCTCACCAATACGACCCATCAAACCGGCAAAGAGTTCAAATCCTTCTTTTTTGTACTCAGTCAGAGGATTTTTCTGCGCATAACCGCGCATGCCAATGCCTTCTTTTAAATGATCCATGGAAAGTAGGTGGTCCTTCCACATGTTATCGGTAATTTCCAAGAGGATTTGTCGTAATACCATTCCATGGTACTCTCCGAACTCTTCTTTCTTTTTCAAATGCTTAGCGTGAATTTGTTCATCGAACCACTTGATGAGCTCTTCCCTTTCCGGAGTATCTTTCTCTTTCCAGGTAATTTTTTCATGGAAGATAGTGTAGAGTTCTTGATGCAGACCTTCAAAGTCCCACTCATCAGTGAACTTTTCATTGCAGTATTGATCAAAGATATTCTCTAAAATCTCATCAACCATATCCAGGAAGACTTCTTCCGTTTCCTCACCTAACAATCGACGGCGCTGTCGGTAGATGATTTCCCGTTGGCGGTTCATCACATCATCGTATTCCAGTAAGTGCTTCCGAATATCGAAGTTGTGGGCCTCTACTTTTTTCTGGGAGTTTTCAATAGCACGGGAGATTAAGACGTGTTCGATGGCCTCATCCTCGTCAATTTTCAGCTTATTCATGAGGTTGGCAATTCTCTCACCACCAAAAATACGGAGCAAGTCATCTTCCAGAGAGAGGAAGAAACGACTCTCACCTGCATCCCCTTGTCGCCCTGAACGTCCACGCAGCTGATTATCCACACGTCGGGACTCATTCCTCTCCGTACCTAATATGAAAAGACCACCTTTCTCCAAGACCTCTTTCGATAACTTGATATCCGTTCCCCGTCCCGCCATATGCGTGGCAATGGTAATGGCACCGATATCCCCTGCCTTGGCAATGATATCGGCTTCTTTATCATGATGTTTGGCGTTCAATACATTATGAGGAACCTTCTCCTTTTGGAGCAAGCTGCTCAGAATCTCCGAGTTCTCGATAGAAGCGGTACCAACCAATAGAGGTTGCCCTGAAGCGTAGACTCGCTTGATTTCGTTGACAATTGCTCGGTATTTTGCTGCCGTTGTTTTGTAAATAACATCGGGCTGATCCTTCCTGACCATTGGTTGATTTGTGGGGATAACCACCACACCTAAGCCATAGATTTTTATAAACTCATCTTTCTCTGTTTCCGCCGTACCGGTCATTCCGGCTAACTTGTCATATTTACGGAAATAATTCTGAAAGGTGATGGAGGCCAGGGTTTGATTTTCCTTCTCAATCTTGACGCCTTCTTTGGCTTCCAACGCTTGATGCAAGCCATCGCTGAAGCGTCTTCCTTCCATCAAACGACCGGTGAACTCATCGACAATCAAGACTTTGCCACCTTGAACTACGTAGTCGATGTCTCGTTTAAAAACGTAGTGGGCTTTCAGTGCCTGATTGACGTGATGGAGGATATCAATATTTTCAAAATCAAAAAGATTATCCGTCTTCATGATATTGGCTACACGTTCCTGTATCTTTTCGATGCCTCGTTCCGCCAGCTGGATATTCTTGGACTTTTCTTCCAGCGTGTAATCTCCGATAACAATCACATCCAGACTCTCAGAGTTTTTGAGGAAACTTTTCACATCAGCGGGATCCATTCCCTTTGCCTTGACGACCAGTTCAGTATCAGGGTTATCGCTCACACGCCATTCACGAGTCAAGCCATAGAGTTCCTTGTCAATGACATGATAGAGATCTGTAGAGTCCTCTGAAGGTCCGGAAATAATTAGTGGAGTTCTGGCCTCATCGATTAGGATACTATCCACCTCATCCACGATAGTATAGTGATGTTCACGCTGCACATAATCTTTGAGATCAAATTTCATGTTATCGCGCAGAAAATCAAACCCAAATTCGTTATTGGTACCATACGTAATATCAGATGCATATGCATCTCGCCTCTGCTGATCACTCAAACCATGCAGGACCACCCCGACGCTTAAGCCCAAATAGGCATAGATCTCACCCATCCACTCGGAATCTCGCTTTGCCAGGTAATCATTCACCGTCACCAGATGCACACCCTTACCAGTCAGAGCGTTGAGAACTACAGGTAGTGTGGAGGTTAATGTTTTACCCTCTCCTGTTCTCATTTCCGCAATCTGTCCCGTGTGAAGGCAGATTCCACCCATCAGCTGTACGTCAAAATGACGTTGACCCAGGGTATCCATAGCTGCCTTTCTCGTTAAAGCAAAAGCTTCCGGCAGCAAATCATCTAGAGTCGTTCCCTTTTGATATAGTTCCTTGAATTCAATAACTTTAGCTTGGCACTGCTCTTGAGACAGGTTTTGGTAATCCTTTTCCAGTAAATTGACCTTCTCTACAATAGATGCATATTTTTTCAGTTCCTTATCACTGTAGGAACCAAACAAGGTTTTTGTTAAAAATTTGAGCATTGTGGTCTACTAGTTACGAATTTAAAGGAAGCGCTTGCTGGGGTGATAAGCAACGTCTGTGTGGCTGTATTCTTTTACTATGGTAACTTACGCTGAATAACTGTTTAGCAAAGATAGCCTGTTACTGATTAGTTGTCGAGTAGCAGGCTCAAACAAATAAAGCTACTGTTGGTTGGCAGTTGGCGGAGAGCTTACCACTCTCAAACTAAGTATAGCGTTGTCTTTTTTTATAGTGAGTTCAAATGGTTGGCTTGATGAATTTTAATATTCGATCTTTAAATGCGGGGCCAATGGGAATTTTGACAGGTGCTTTTGATTGATCTGCTCACTAACCTGATTATAGATCAACTCCATATAGGCCGTATTCAGTCTAGTTTGCAGGTTTGATTGACTGGGTAAGAAGAATACTCTGATCAAGCTAATAGTGGTGTCGACAAGAAAGAATATGCAGTTCGCTTTCTTCAGTGCGATAGACAAGCAATACTCTCTCTCAATCTTTTAGCGTTCTTAGGACTTCTTAACAGATAGGAGGTTGCTTCGATTGCGGAATAATCTTCATAGGAAAGTAAAACCAGGTTATCACTATTTTTTCTGGTGATAATGATAGGTTCATGGTTCTCACAAACCTGATCCATTGTTGATTTTAAATTAGTACGTCAATCGCTATAATTGATCGCATTCATCCATTTCTCCTGGGAATGAAAAATGAATTTTATTGTACTTATATAAGTACAATAATACAGGAGGGACTTTTATGAAAGGGGGACGTTTTTCAGCTTTGGAGCAGCCCCTATTTTTCTCTTAGAGGTTGGTTCTGGTTCGGAGGATGGGCATGCAAGCTTTGCCCATCCTATAAAATTGTATTTGTCTGATAAAACTACTGTGGTTGTGTGCTAGTCGTTGAGCAGGGTTTCTTTGGCAGCATCACCCATGATGGAGTCGGCCAGGTCCCGAGTTAGGTCGCCCATGTGATCGATGGCGGCTTTGAGCTTTAGAGGATCTGGGCCTTGCTGGATTTCCTCCAGCACTTTGCGGTGAGCTTGGATTTTATCCATCTGTTCCTGAGAGATGAAGCGGTGAGCTTTATCCCAGATTTTATCGATGCCTTCTAAGATGGCAGTCGTTTTTTCGCGGAATTCTACTAAGTTTCGTTCTGTGAAATCATCCATGGCGTATTCCATAGAATCTCGGATCATTTGCGAGATTTCACTGCGCTTCAAGCCATGACTGGGAATGATATCGATTTGAGATTCCACTTTACTGCGCAGCTCTTTGGCTGAAACCGTCAGGAGGCCATTGGTATCCACGAAAAAACTCACTTCCACTCGCGGTAGACCGGCAGGCATAGCTGGAATTCCCTTGAGAATGAACTTGCCTAAGCGGCGACAATCTCGAACGAACTCACGCTCTCCCTGGTAAATATTGAGTTCAATACCTGTCTGGTTATCGGCGGAGGTAGAAAAAATCTCCGTTGCTTTGGCCGGGATGGAAGAGTTTTTCATGATCAGCTTGGAGAAGGTTCCTCCCACGGTTTCAAGGCCAAGGGATAGAGGAACTACATCCATCAAGAGATAGTCACGGCTACCTCCAGCTAAGAGGTGACCTTGAATGGCTGCTCCCAAAGAGACCACTTGGTCAGGATTCAACCGAATATGAGGCTGTAGGGAAAAGTAATCCCCCACCATTTTACGGACTAAGGGAATTCGGCTACTACCACCCACCAAGACGACTTCATTAATGTCTTGAGCAGTCAGGTTGGCTTCCGCCAAAGCTTGCGTGACATGATCCAGAGTTTCCTGAACTTTAGGTTGAATCGCTTGATCCAACTCTTCCCGGCTCAAGGTTAAATTTGTTTTTAAATCAGCTTGGGGAAAGGAAAACTCCAAAGTAACTTCCAGACTATTACTCAGTTGGATTTTGAATTCCTCGGAAAACTTTTTCAGAGTTTGTTTGATGGCGGGGCTAGTCCAATCCAATCCTGGTGCTTGAGGCTTTAGTAATGCGACCAGTTTTTGTACGATCAATTGATCCAGATCATCGCCTCCCAGGTGAGTATCACCATGGGTAGAGAGTACTTTGAATAGCTTGCCTTTCAGGTCCAGAATAGAGACGTCAAAAGTACCTCCTCCAAAGTCATAAACCGCAATTTTCCCTGTCTTTTTCTCATTCAAGCCATAGGCAATTGCGGCAGCTGTGGGCTCATTGATAATACGCATGACTTCCAGGCCTGCCAATTGGGCTGCGTCACGAGTTGCTTGTCGCTGGGCATCATCAAAATAAGCGGGTACCGTAATGACGGCTTTTTTAACCTCTTGACCTAAGACTGCTTCTGCTTTCCTCTTGATCTCCAACAAAATCTTTGCGGACATCTCTTCGGGAGAAATGCGACGATCCGCTTCTCCCAGCAGAATATTATCACGCTCACCAATACTGACAGGGAAAGGCAGAGAAGAGAGGTCTTCCGCTACATCCTTAGCCCCTCGTCCCATAAAACGCTTGAATGAGTAAAAGGTGGATTCTGGGTATTGCAGCCGATTTTTGCGTGCTGCCGCACCAACCAAATCTCCTGAAGATAAGAGGGTTACAACGGATGGTATCTGAGTTGTCTCAGAATCATTTTCAATAACTTCAGGTCCGCTGCTTGTGACTTGGGCAGCCAGACTGTTGGTTGTGCCAAGATCAATCCCAATAATCAATTCACTCATGTCAGTTGTCAGTTGTCGGTTGTCAGTTGTCAGTTGCCGGTTGTCGGTTGTTCAGAAAATCATACAACACGTATCGGTTCACGGCTATTAGATGAATCTAAGGCGGGCGTAGGTAGGCCTACCAGTCTATAGTATCAATGCATGTACTCGGGGCGGCTTGTTATGAGCATTGATTGAATAGTCAACGCTATGACCCACTCTTAATATAGATATGGCTGCATGCTCTCTCTGTTGACTATTAGCTGTCAACTGTGAACCGTAATTTGCCAACTGTCAGTTACTAACTGCCAACCGCCGACCGGCAACCAATTTTTTGTAGTTGTTGGAGGCGACTCTCTAAGTTGAGTAAGAACTTTATTTTGCCTAACTGTTCTTTAATACTGTAGATCATATCTTTGGCTTCTCCTGCCTGGGGGAGTGCGGAGAAATATTCCGTCAAAGTCTGATCTGTTTCATCCATGAGAGCATGAATCGTTTGAGCAGTACCGTGGAGGTCGCCCTGCCCGCTTTCGAGTTGGTCCAACTCTTCTTGCAGGGTAAACATATCCATGATGAAGCTTTGTGGAGGATTCGCTGTGAGGTTCCCCTCCAGAGGGGCAAACTGGCTCAGCAGGTACTTGCCTCGTTCGAAGGGATTAAACAAGACTTCTTTCGCTGCATTCAAAAGAGTAGTGTGCTCCATACTGAGTACTTGCTCCCGAGCCTCGCTTTGGGCGTAATAATCCGGATGCAAGGTGAGCAGGAGTTCATCGTAACTATCTTCGATTTGTTGCTGGTCAATGGTATAAGAGATGGGGTGACTGAAAATTTCAAAGTAATTCACTCCTGCCTTGAGCTGTTGTAATTTATGACAGGAGTGACAGTACATTGGCTGTTGCAAGGATGTTTCACAACCTTGACAGGCACTGTGTTGCAGTGTGCTCGAATTTTCTATTGTCAGCATATCTCTCTTTTCAATTAGCCAAAGCTGGGAGCTTTTGGGGTAAAGGAAGTACCACATCCACAAGCAGCATCAGCTTTTGGATTTTGAAATTTAAAACCGCGGTCTGTTAAACCAGTATTGAAATCCACCACTGTGCCATCGATGTAAATCAGGCTTTTCTTATCCACAATGACATTCAGTGTCTGGGATTCAAAGACCTCGTCAAATTCCCCGATTTGATCATCAAAGTCAAATACATAAGTAAATCCGGCACAACCGCCACCCTTGATGCCAATCCGAATGCCCGTGCCTTCGGGTAAACTATTCTCTATAATCACCTTTCGGATCTCTTTGGCTGCATTTTCCGTCAAACCGATCATTTTTTTTCTCCCTTAAGGATTATCCTGAATTATTTATTTCTGTCGTTTTTTATAATCAGCTACGGCTGCTTTGATTGCGTCTTCCGCTAATACGGAGCAGTGAATCTTCACAGGAGGTAGATTCAATTCTTCTCTGATCTCGTAATTGGTGATTTGCAGCGCTTCATCCACACTTTTTCCCTTCACCCATTCTGTGGCGAGACTGGAGCTAGCGATAGCACTACCACAACCAAAAGTCTTAAACTTAGCATCCACAATCTGATCGTTTACGATTTTCAATTGCAATTTCATCACATCGCCACACTCGGGAGCACCTACGATGCCTGTTCCTACGGATAAGTCTTCCTTATCCATGCTGCCTACGTTGCGTGGGGAATTGTAATGATCGATTACTTTGTCACTGTACATAATGTTCTCCTTAATAACCGCTGCGGTCATGCATAGAATCCCAGGGAATTCCCTGGGGATTTAAAGTGCTGAAATTCTTAAAGTGAGAATTAATGCCCCGTCCAATTGATGGAACTCAAATCAATTCCTTCTTTTGCCATCTCATAAAGAGGTGACATTTCACGCAAGCGGTTCACTACCGCAACGACTTTCTTAATGGTTTGTTCCACTTCCTTTTCAGTTGTAAATCTTCCGATACTGAAGCGAATGGAGCAATGGGCTAACTCATCACCCACTTTGAGTGCTCGCAGCACATAAGAAGGTTCCAAGCTGGCGGAGGTACAAGCTGAGCCCGAGGAAACTGCAATGTTTCCCAATCCCAGCATCAGGCTTTCTCCTTCAACGAAGGCAAAACTCAGGTTTAAAAGTCCGGGAATCCGCTCTGTGGGATGTCCGTTGAGATAGAGGTAATCCAGTTGTTCCTCTAAGCCTTTTTCAAGCTTCTCTCGCAGACCCTGTAACTTCTTGCCCTCTTCCTCTAATTCCAGTTTAGCGTAGTGACAGGCAGCGCCAAATCCTACAATACCGGGAACATTGAGTGTTCCAGAACGCATGCCTCGCTCATGACCACCACCGTGCATGACTGGTGCTAAGCGTACACGAGGTCGTCGTCTTCTAACGTAGAGAGCACCGACACCCTTAGGACCGTAAAGTTTATGAGCACTCATGGAGAGTAGATCAATGTTCATCTCCTCTACATCCAGTGGGATTTTTCCCACGGCTTGAGTTGCATCCGTATGAAAAAACACGCCATGTTCGCGTGCAATTTCTCCGATGGCCTTGATGGGATGTACGGTTCCAATTTCATTATTGGCTGCCATCAAAGAAATCAAAATGGTTTGGTCCGTGATCGCACTGCGCAGCTCATCCAAGTCGATTTTACCTTGCTTGTCCACGTTCAGGAAAGTCACATTGAATCCCTTAGTTTCCAAGTAGTGGGCCGGATCTAAAATAGCTTTATGCTCCGTCACACAAGTGATGATGTGTTTCCCTTTCTCAGCATACATCTCAGCGATACCCAACAGGGCCAGATTATCCGCTTCCGTAGCGCCACTGGTAAAGATAATTTCTTTCGCTGATGCGCCAATCAAGTCGGCGATCTGTTGCCGGGCCGTGGCTACGGCATCTTCCGCTCGTAGGCCAAAGCTATGGCTCTTACTAGCGGCATTACCGAAAGCTTCAGTGAAGAAAGGCAGCATTTCATCCAAAACTCTTGGATCAACGGGAGTGGTTGCTGAATAATCTAAATAGATTTGGTCATCCATATTTGTTTCAGGGATCTGGATTATTTGTTGATCGTTTCCACCGACAGTCGGCTGAAAGCTTGCTCATTGACAATATCTTTCAGACTCAGATTATCGACAAAGTCCTTTATTTTTTGATGAATCATTATCATGGGCAGCTTGGCGGGGCAGTGTGCTTCCGCGTCGCAGGTTGCTGCCACATTGGCACAGTCAGAAATGTGAAAGGGACCTTCAATGATATCAATGACGGTACCGATATAGATCTCACTGGGGTCTTTTCCCAAGGTATAACCCCCGGTCACACCTCGTTTGCTGTGAAGTATCCCCGAGCTTGCCAATAATTTCAAAACATTGGCTAGCATTTGTGTCGAGAGGTGATAGGTCACGGCTATTGTTCTCGCTGAAGCCGGTGCCTGCGTCACTTGAAGATGGCTGAGAGCAACAATGGCATAATCGGCTTTTTTTGAGAGTCGTAGCATAGAAAAGTTGACCAGATATTTTATGAGAATAACCCTGCATGAAAGCAGATAAAAACAGCTTGCCAAAGCATTCGGGGACATGCTGAATTCGGATTATCGCGATTCGTTTTTTTAAAAGGGTACTGCGCTGGTACTAATTGTCAAGGCTAAATCGTATTGTTTCGGTACTATATACCAGATCTAAAAACTATATTCTTCGCAAATAGTTAAAATAATACAGCTTTTTGTGCTGGAAGAAAATATATGTTTTACTATAAAAAATAATTGAAAAATTGTTAAAAGAGAAATTTTTACAGGAATATCAGGAGACCATGAGGAATATTATTGTTGCGGAAGCGCAAGGCTTTTGTTGGGGAGTACGAAGGGCCCTGGATATAGTTGACCAATACGGCCCGGTTTCGATCCTGGGGGACTTGATTCACAACAAACAGGTGGTTCAAGAGTTGGAACAAAAGGAAAAGAGAGTCATTCATGATGTGACGGGAGAAGAGAAAACTCCGATTGTGATTACAGCTCACGGGACTACAGCTGAAAAACTAGCCAACCTGGATGATTTGGGCATGGATGTGGTGGATACGACCTGTCCCTTGGTGAGTGCGATCTATCGGGCGGGGAAAAAACTGGAGGCAGAGGGTTATCATATTGTGATCATCGGCGACAAAAAACACATTGAAGTGAAAGGAATTGCTTCCCGCATGCATGAGCCTATTCTGATCAATGATGAAAAGGAAATTAGCCAAGTTAATTTTCCCGATAAAGTAGGCGTAATCTGCCAAAGTACCTTTTCACAGAATAAGTTGGAGCGACTGATTGAGTTAATGCGTCCTGAAGTGAAAGAACTGAAGGTTAAAAACACCATCTGTTCACCTACAAAAAATCGTCAGTTAGCAGCGGAAGAATTAGCCCAAACTGTCGAGATTATGATCGTAATTGGCGGATATCACTCTTCAAATACAAAGAAACTGGTTGAACTGAGTCTACAATATGTAGAAAGCTACCACATCGAAACGGCTGCTGAGTTAAACTCCGATTGGTTTGCAGGTAAGGCAGAGGTCGGTATTATCGCCGGAGCATCCACACCTGACTGGATCATTGAAGGCGTCTCCCAGCGAATTGCTGCTTTTGAATAAAAGACTATCATATCAATAAAAAAGGCATAGTCCTTGAAATACTCTCTCCAGAAGTTCCTCTTCTAGTATCCCTCTCTGAATTCAAGTTATTTTGGGTTCAGAGAGGGGCACTCAAATTCTTCTATTCGTGTGTCTTGTGAGTCATCAGTCAAAATAAACTATAAAACAATGAAAATACTCATTTTATCTAGACTTTTGCTCATCCTGTTAGTTCTTGTGGGAGTGCAGTCTTGTAAAGATAGTGATGCCAGCCATCAGGAAGCCAAGCTTGAGTCATGCCGCTTGCTGGTAGATGAAAAACAATGGGACGCTGCCATTGCAGCATGTGAAGGGGTGAAGAATGATGAGGGATGGCATTTAACTGCTCAATCTTATATGGGACGCTCGGGGCTTTCACTCTTTTCTTTAATGGCTGATTTAACGGGTGATTCTGTGACTCCCGCTAATTTGCTTTTTAATTATGTACCCACGACTCCTGCAGAGGCTGCGGATTATAAGCAGGCTCTGGATCACATTATGTTGGATGTGACAGAGAAAACTCAGATCATGTACCTGGAAGTCATGCTTGTTTCAAGCATGTTAATTTTTAAAGAGTTGAAAGATCTGCTGACCTTAAATGTAGTGAATGGCAGTTTCACTACTTGTGCCGGAGATCCGGCTGATATTACGAATTGTTCTTTTGCCCCCACCTTAGTGGCTGGTGTTCCTCCTGAATTAAGTTTTGTTGGTTTGGGAACTAATTTCTATGATGGGCTTTGTGGAAATAGTTCCAGTGATGTTTCAACTGTGGGCTATCAGGACTCCAACCCCATTGAATTTAAAACCGTAACAATTAACAAATGCACCATTCAAAATGACAGCGTTCTTTATTACAATAAACTCGCTAATGACAACTATAAAGGAAGTGGAATCAGTGGTCTGAGTATTTTAAACTTTTACAACAGTATGGATTCGGGTACCAATTTTTCTATCACTCTCTCTGGTCTATCCGTATCTTTTTGTAATGCCGATGGGATTCTGCCACCCAATGCGACTCCGGACATGCAGCTCAATGATTGTGAGGTTCTTGGTTATTTACTCAATCCGGGGTTTTAGATGGTGACAAGAAAAATTATCAGAGGGATCTGTTTATTACTCCTGTTGCTCACGGGAAGCCATGGAATCTATGCRGTAGAATTCCAACGTTTTGGACAAGACTACAGGGCKCTGGCCATGGGCAATACAGGCATTGCCAGTGCCACCAACAGTGCGGTGTTATTTTATAATCCTGCAGTCATGGCAAACATCACCGGCTGGTGGGTTGATTATTTACCGATTGAAGTGGCTCTTTCTGATGACGCAATTGAGCTCTTTCAAGACTCTCAGGATGGTGGTTTTGATCTGGACACCCAGCAGAAACAATTTGATTTCATGGATGAGCAGATTGGGAAGAAACTCTATGTAAAGACCAACTTCAAGCTGGATTCCGGTCTTTTGACTAATCCCTTCAATAATATGAGTGCAAATCTGGTCATCAATTTTAACAAAATGGGATTTACCTTTGCTGCCAATAAAACTTATGAGTCTGTACTGAATGTGGCAGTACGCAACCCAAGCTTACCGGAAATCCATGCTTCCATCCGGCACGACTTAATCCAGCAAGCAGGAGTTTCCCTACCGATTGGGATGGGAAAGTGGATTCTGGGCTTTACCTATAAACAGGTCCAAAGGAAAGAACTGCAGTTTGTTTATGGAATGGGTGATGCCATTGAGGAGAAGCCTTTCCCCACAATAGAGGATGATGGAGTGGAAGGTACGGGCAGTGGTTATGATATAGGGCTACTTTATCGCCTTCCCAATAAGGCTCGCATGGTGATAGGAGCGGTGTGGCGAAAAGAAATCAAATTGGATGACGCAACAGCCGTACCTGGAGAATTGGCAGTAGGCATAGCGATGACTCATGAATTTGGCATCTTTCGCTGGACTCTTGCCGCAGATATGAGAGATCTCTCTTTTCAGCAAGGTTCGAAAGGTGACAAAAGTTTAAATCGGCGCTTGCATGCGGGAACTGAATTGGGGCTCTTTCCTATGGATACGGGTTTGAGTTTTTTGACAGTTCGAGCAGGATATAATCAAGGCTATTATTCTGCCGGAGCGGAAATAACCTTTAGCAGGGCATGGATCCTTGGATATACTCTATACACAGAGGAAACTGGAGAGTTTGCGGGGCAGAGCCCTAGTGCCAGGAAAGTCTTCTATAGTTCTTTTGGCTTTTGAGTTGCTTTCCCAGCGATCAATATGAGGGATGTCGGACAGGCTTCGTGCCCGACGTCTGACTGATGGTTAGAAAAGTCCAGAAATATGGAAGTCAAATTTACTGGGGGACTCACTAGCTTTTTGATCCAACTTCATGCCGTATTCAAATCTTAGTACTCCCATCGGGGTAATCAGTCGGATTCCCGTACCGATACTACTGCGGAAATAACCAAGATCTCTACTGTTTCCGGTTAGGTCATAGGCTTTTTCTTCTGACCAGACATTCCCCGCATCATAAAAGATAACGCCCCGAATGTTCCTGCCTTCACGTGTTAAAGGGAAGAGCAGTTCCACGTTAAGGATACGCTGTAAAGTACCGCCGGAATGCCTCTCCAGGTATTTACGATCATCCGATTTTTCTGTAGGCAGACTGGAACAAGCTGTCCCATCAGTAGCCGTGTCATTGTCACAATCACTAAAATCCCCTTGATAAGGGAACTGAGTTCTTAAATAATTTGATTCATTTTCCGAATCACTAGTGGGGCCTTCAATTTCTCCCCAATCATGCCCACGGACAGTGGTGATGCCACCGATGGAAAAACGCTTGTGAGTCGGGATATCAACATTGGGATTCGTTTGCTGCAGGATATTCTGGCGAAACCTAGTCATGAAAACAACTGTTTCAGACTCATTCAATGATGAGAACCAACGAGTATCAAAGTTGTAACTTCGATATTCCGTGTTACCTCCCAAAAAGCCACCGTAGTTTTCAACGGAAAAGGAAGCTTCGTATCCACTAGAGGGAAACATCGGGTGGTTCACTGTACTGTATCTAGCACCCAGGTTGAGACTACGCAGATTACTTTTAGTCTCTCCATCCAGAGTGTCCTCTCCATCTGTGGTGATATCGCTGTAACTCTCCACTTTCCAAGAGTAGCGGGTGGAGAGATTCCAGTTTTTCCAAATGGGATAGCTGAGCCCTAAATTGAAACCGTTGGTTTGGATATCATAGTCATCACCGGAGTTTGTTTTAGAGAAAAGACCGAAGGAATTTGTGAACTTAGTATCCAACCAGTAAGGATTCACCATGGAGAAGTCATAGCGAGTATCTCCTCCTTCCTGTTGCCGTTCCGCGGAAAAGGTGACGCTCCTTCCCGTACCAAAGAGGTTTTTCTTGGAAATTTGCAGTACCAAGGCAAAGCCGCTTTGTGCGGAATAACTGAGACTGGCATTAAAAGAACCGGTTTGCGCTTCGTCCAAGAGAATATTGTAATCCAACATATTCTCCTCTCCCCCACCTCGTTGGCGGAACTGGATACCCGTGCCTGGTTTGAAAAACCCCAAACGATTGATTTTTCGTTGGCTTTCTCGGATCTTAAGTCCGTTATAGAGTTCATTATCGTGGATATCCAACTCCCGTCGTACCACACGATCTAAGGTTTCATAATTTCCTTGGATTTCAATACGGCCAATATAGGCTTTTTCTCTACGGGTGACGAAATAAGTCACATCCACTGTTTTTGTGTCTTCATTGATTTTCGTTCTGACCCGCACGATGGCTTTGGCGTAACCTTGCTCTAAATAGACATCCTTGATGGTAAATTGATCTCTATTTTGCTTGAAAGGATTATAGACCTGTGTTGTTTGCAGGGAGAGTTTAGCCAACATTTCTTCTTTCTCAAAAAGAAATTTCTCACCATCCTGGGAGATGATATCAACCTTGCCAGCAAAGTATTGCGCTCCCTCTGTAATATTTAAATCTACAATAATTTTGGAGTAATCCTTGGTGCGAACGAGTTCGATTTTAGGCTTATCGATTTTAAGTTTGATGAAGCCCTGCTGCAGATAGGTTTGAGTGATGATCTGCAAATCAACGTTAATCTTTTCTTCTTGAAAAACACCGGAATCATTGGCCCAGGAGAAACAGTCAATTTCGCTGGATTGCAGGAGGCGCTCAATATCCAGAGGATAAAAGAACTCCGGTCCGGTAACATTGATCTTTGTCAGGAAGACTTGCGGTGATTCATCAATTTTGTACGTTAACAAGATGGATGTAGGAGACAGATTCCGGATCTTATAATCCACAATGGTCCGCAAATAGCCTTTTTTACGATACTCTTCCTGAATCATCTGCACATCCTTGCGAATGCGTTTCTCGTCAATCATATTATTGGCGAAAACTTTCAGTTTCTCCTGCAAGGTTTTCTTTTCGAAGATACTGTTGCCCTTGATTTCGATCCGTTCAATTCTGGGTTTTTCCAGAAATTTAAAAACCAGCCCAATTTCTCCTTTTTCCAGGATTTCATAGTTCACGGACACATCTTGAAAGTACCCCAACCCGTAGAGGTCTTTGAGGTCATTCGAGACTGTTGCCGGGGAAATGGAAGACCCGATTACAGAATTGATCGTGCCATAGATCAAACCTTTTTCGATCAGCTTGATGCCTTCCAAGCGAATCTCAACCAATTTTCCCTGTAGGAAAATAGTGTTGGATTGTGCTTGTAGCGTTGATGTCAGGCTGAAGAGCAGGGCAAATGTCAGCAAAAGGAAGAGGAATCGCCCACGAAGTTTTTGAAGAACAGACAAAGTACTATCCATGAATATTGGCCCCGAAATGGGGGTCCTTTGATTGTGGCTCATAGCTGTGAGGTCTCGACTAGTTTTCCTTCGGTTAATTCTAACTGAAGGTCCATAGCAGCAGCTAATTGGGGGTTATGGGTAACGGTAATCAGAGTGATTTGAGTTTCTTTACAAATATCTAGCAGTAACTGTCCCACCACGTCACCTGTATGTACATCCAGGTTACCTGTGGGTTCGTCCGTGAGTAGCAGATCAGGAGCATTGATCAGGGATCGAGCAATCGCAACACGCTGTTGTTCTCCACCGGAGAGTTGACTTGGCTTATGATGGACTCTGTCTTCTAACTGAACCAAACTGAGCAGTTCCAGTGCTCGTTTGTGATAAACTTCCTTTTTTACTCCCATAATCATGGCGGGCAACAATACATTCTCCAGGGCTGAAAAGTCTGGTAATAAATGATGTGCCTGAAAAACAAAACCCACATGACGGTTGCGCCAGTTGGAGAGTCGATCTGAGGAAAAACTGAAGATATCCTCATCCTGGAAAAGAATATTGCCTTGAGTAGGACGATCGAGGCCACCCAATAATTGCAGGAGGGTACTTTTTCCAGTACCGGACCGACCCACAATAGATATGCTTTTACCCTGAGGGAAGGAAAAGTCCATTGCCTGCAGGATTTCCAATTGGTTGCCGCTTCCATCCAGGAATGTTTTGCTTAGTTTTTCAATGCGCAGAATCTCATTCATTCCGTAGGCCTTCAACGGGATTGAGCTTAGAAGCTTTCAGGGATGGAAAAATCGTAACGATGAAGCAAATCATAAAAGAAATCAGAGCAATCATCACTAGTTGCCAAGGCTCTATATACATGGGGATGCGATTCCCTATGTACACACCGCTAGGGATATCCACCACATCATATTCCGAGATAATCCAGCAAAGAGTGATCCCAAGAATCTCTCCAATTACCGTTCCCGTCAAGCCTATGATGGAACCTTGATACATAAAAATCTTTCGGATGGAACTGTTGGTCGCCCCGATGGATTTCAAGATGGCGATATCTTTACTCTTTTCAATGACCAACATTACTAGCGAACTGATAATATTGAATGCGGCAATGATAATGATCAGAGTTAAAATTACGGCTAAACCCAGTTTTTCCAGTTGAATCACAGCAAAGAGATTTTTATTTTGTTCAATCCAGCTAGTAATCGTGAAGGGGAATTTAACGCTTTTTTGTAGATCTTTTTTGTATTCTTCCGCCATGTCACCATCTGCCAGGGAAATGGACAGTCCTGTGATCTTATCCTTCAAACCGAAGACTTTTTGCGCTGATTTTAAGTCGACGAAAGATAGAATTTCATCATAACCCATAATGCCCGACTCAAAAAAACCAACAACTTTGAACTTTTTGGCTCGGGGCATATTACCCATGGGGGTGATCCTTTCTTCCGGAGAAATCACGGTAACCCAATCATTGATGGTGACGCCCAAGTTCTTAGCTAATTGTGAGCCAATGATAATGCCTGAAACTTTTGTTCGACGTAGTTTGCCATTGGGCCTGGCTACCATTTCATAATGTGGTGCGAGCAAATCCAAGCTTTTCTGCGCCCTCTCCTCTTCTGCTTTTTTTTCTTCGGGAGTCTGGTCCCTTTGGCGCTGTACCTCGAAGAGTTCAGTGCGGACAAAGAAGTTCATCCTGGTAATCTGAGGTTCCTTCTGTGCGTCGATGCCTTTAATCAAGCTGCCCATAGGTTTGTTTCTACCCATGATTAAAGCTTGACTGGTGGTAAAGGGAGCAACTTCTTCCACCTGAATGGCCTCTCTGATCTTTGCTTCCAGAGTTTTGCTCTCCGGTCCGGTAATGCCCTCTGACATCATGGAGTAAACGGTCAAATGAGGATTCGCGCCTCGCAAGGCTCCTCGCAGGTCTCTTTCAAAACCATTCATCACCGAAAGCACAACGATTAAGGCCGCCACGCCTAAGGCAACCCCCGTAATCGAGATCTTAGTGATCACAGAAATGGAACGATCCTTTCTGGGGCTCTTCAAGTAACGGCTGGCCACAAAGGTTTCGAATCTCAAATTATTCTCCGGTGAAGGTTTGATCCGTCAGCTCTTACTTCCCCATAGAAGTATTAGTGAGCCTCCGGTTCCCCTGAAGAGGAAAGGCAGGTTTCCCTTAATGGAATCCTTAGGAATCAGGAGGCAGGAACTTTGTTTCTAAGCCCCTAAGAACTCAAGTTGCAGCTTGATTGAGTACTACCTTGCTTGGTCGGCGTCAAGGTTTCTACCTGATTGCAGAGAAAAGAGAAGCCTCCAAATAAGCCTGAAAGCTAGGACTTTGAAAAAAAAATGAAAGTGGTTCTAAAAAACTAATTTTAGTGTTAGTTAAAGTACATTCAATTGAGGACGAATTTTTTTAATTATTGTTTTATTAAAACAATTCATTATAGCTCAGAAACGGATTCTTGGAGGGGATGAAGCAAATGGAAGAGATAGAGACTGAAAAAGCGGGGGTGCCTTTACAAAAGAAGTTTACCTTGCTGATTATTTTGATTATTTTTGGTGCCGCTATTATAAATACAGTAAGTTATTTTACATTGGAAAGTCAGCTGTCCGATTCTATCGTGATCAATACGGCAGGTAGGCAGAGGATGTTGAGCCAAAAAATGAGTAAGGAAGTGGCCACCTATGCTTTGGGAATCCGTCGTGATGCTAACCGGGAGAAGGCCCTTCAAACAATGGACCTGTTTGATCGATCACTAAAAGCTTTGATCAAGGGCAATGAGCAATGGAAGGTTCCCGCTACTAAGGACAGTAAGATCCTCAAACAGTTGCTAGTTGTGCAAAAGACCTGGAGTCAATTTCGACCAAAGTTAGAGTCCGTTTTGGGAGAGCAAAACTCTTCCCAAGTTTCTGAGGAGCTACGCATGGCTCTAGCGCAGGACTTGAACCTCTTAGTGGTGTCCGATAAGGTGGTCAAACTATACGAACAACAAGCCCAGCAGAAAATTCAAAACTTACAAATGATCATGGTGATCAGCTTCTTTATTTTACTGGTTTGTGTGGGGTTTATTCATTGGTTCACCGTTCATTTCATCACCCAGCCTATTCGGGGGGTCTCAGCAATGATGAAAGACATCGCTCAGAACGAGGGGGATTTAACTTATCGCTTTACAGTGAAGTTACGCGATGAGATCGGAGATTTGCAAAGCTGGTTTAATCATTTTTTGAATACTATACAATCGATTATTAAAGATATTAATACGAATTCGATTCACCTGAATGATTCCTCCAAGACTATTAAAGGCAGTGCCATTGAAGCGGAAAAAGTGATTGATGATATCCTGGCGGGTACCCATACTCGGGCGGCTGCTATTAGGAAAGCGGATCCTATTCTACAGGAAATGAATCGATCCTCTACCGCTGTCAGTCAACAGTTTGAGGAATTAATTCAGGAAAGCTCGGAAACGGAAAGCTCGGCGGTAGAAGGGACGGAAGCCATTCGTCGTATCATTGCATCTATGGATAAAATCAATCAAAACAGTAAAAAAATTGGTGGCATCGTGAATGTCATCACGGGAATTTCCAACCAAACTAATTTGCTCTCCTTAAATGCCGCCATTGAAGCGGCCAAGGCTGGTGAATATGGAAAAGGCTTTGCTGTGGTCGCGGATCAAGTGAAGACCTTAGCAGAACAGAGTAAGAACTCAGTTTTTGAGATCAATCATTTGATCGAAATGAGTGCTGCCGATGTGCATGAAGGAGATCGACTGATTCTACAAACTGGAGAAATCCTGCATGCCTTGTCACTACATGTTCAAAAGAACACAGCCAAAATTGGTGATTTTTCTAAGATTATTCATGATCAAAATTTTAAGATTGGAGAAGTGGCGGAAATCTTTTCTGTAGTATTACAAATTAGTGATAACAATGAAATACACCTAAAGAATTTGGCGGATCAAACACGAGAACAAACTCAAACAGCTGAAGAAATGAATCTGATGGCTAAGGATTTAAAAAGATTGGTGGATCGTTTTGAAATTTAGTGCTGAGCCCCTTGAATTTTAAAACTGCGGATAGATGGCCCCTCCATTCATTCAGTAAATTAGAAGAAAAAATCCCCCACCGAAAAATACTAGCGCTGCCCTAGATGGCGGCCTCCTTACATCTCCTCCTGATCCGTGTATACTAATCTGCTAAGCTTAAACCTCGGTGCCATTCTCAGAGGTGAGCCTTATTTCCAATGATCTTACTAAAATAATCGACTCTATTATGATTGAAGTTGATCAATTAACCAAGTGTTACGGCTCCTTCACAGCCGTAAATGCAATCTCCTTTGATGTGAATAAAGGAGAAATTCTAGGATTTCTGGGGCCGAATGGAGCGGGTAAATCAACGACCATGAGGATGTTAACCAGCTTCATTACTCCTACTTCCGGAACCGCAAGGATTGGGGGAAAAGATATCATTACCGACTCAATAGCAGTGCGCAAGATGGTCGGATATCTACCGGAGAGTGCTCCCAGTTATAAGAACATGACGGTGCGGGAGTTTTTAAACTTCATTGCGGAAGTGCGTGGGTTCTCCCGCATGGAAAAGAAAGAAAAACTAGGGAGAGTTATTGAGCTCACCTCGCTGGAAAAGGTTCGTTACCAAAGTATCGATACCCTCTCGAAAGGATACAAACAAAGGGTTGGCTTTGCCCAAGCGCTGATTCATGACCCCCCGGTATTGATTTTGGATGAACCTACTGAAGGTTTGGACCCCAATCAAAAGCATGAGGTACGCAGGCTGATCAAGCAGATGGCAGCGGAGAAGGTCATCATTCTTTCCACCCATGTTTTAGAGGAAATGGAAGCTCTTTGTGATCGAGCGATTATTATTAACCAAGGGAATTTAGTCGCCGACGGTTCTCCCGAAAGCCTGCTTGCTCACTCTGAATTGTATAACGTGGTGACCTTAACTTTAGCCAAATGTCCTGATGAGATAATGCTTCAAAATTTGGTTGCACTGGGGGCCGTAGAAAAGGTCAAGTTGGACCCGAAAGGTAGGAACAATGCTTGTGTTATGAGGGTTTATCCAAAACAGCAGCAGAATATTTTGTCTGAGGTGAATCATTTCCTGGCTCAACAAAACTGGTCAGTGATGGAGATTCAACGAGAAAAAGGCCAGATGGAAGAGGTTTTCCGCAAACTGACATTAGGAGCAGGGAGTTAAAATGAAACCAATGATCGCTCTGATGAAACGGGAATTGATGAACTATTTCTATTCTCCTGTGGCTTATGTTTTTATTGTAATTTTTCTGATTTCCACTGTAGGCAGTACCTTTTTCCTGGGACGTTTTTTCAACTCTGATCAAGCCGGTCTGGAAATCTTTTTTCTCTTTCATCCCTGGTTATTCCTCTTTTTGATTCCAGCTATTGGCATGGGTTTGTGGGCTGAAGAGAGGAATTCCGGGACTATTGAACTGCTATTTACCTTACCTATCAGCATGCTGCAGACGGTGATGAGTAAGTTCCTTTCAGCCTGGATTTTTGTGGGCATTGCTTTGATCTTGACCTTTCCTATGGTAATCACGGTTTGGTATCTGGGAGAACCTGATAATGGGGTGATGTTTACCAGTTATTTGGGTAGTTTTTTAATGGCAGGTACTTACTTGGCCATCACTTGTGTGACCTCCGCTTTGACCAGGAATCAGGTGATTAGTTTTATCCTGAGTGTAATTGTCTGTTTGACTCTGGTTTTATTGGGATGGGGCGTTTTTATGGACATGCTGAATCAGGTCTTTCCAAGCTGGTTTACCGATGTGGTTTCCTCTTTTAGTTTTACCACCCATTATAATTCGATTCGACGGGGAATTATCGATAGCCGAGATTTGGTCTTTTTTCTTTCGATTATTGGCGGTGGGTTGGTGATCAATGCATTGATCCTGGATTATAAAAAAGCTTCTTGACCCCACAGTTAATCACATAACTTCTTACCTCAACCCAGGTATGACGAATCAAAAGAAAGGACAAAAAGTAGCGGGGACAAGGCTCCTGAGCATTGGTCTGGTTTTGGTCATTGTGATCGCTGTTAATGTAATTGCCTCAAAGCTCTTTTTCCGCCTGGATATTACGGAAGAGAAGTTATACACCCTTTCCGCCGGTAGTCAAAAGATCGTAGCGGCATATCAAGTTCCTGCGGTAATTAAGTATTACTTTAGTAAAAGCTCCAAGCAGATCCCCCTCTCCTATAAGAGTTATGGAAATAAAGTAGAAGAGTTGCTGCGAGAATACCAAAGTTTGAATCCTGAAATGCTGACTTTTGAGAGCTATGATCCCAAGCCTGATTCGGATGAAGAGGAATGGACCAAGAAATATGGTTTGCAAGCCATTAATTTGGGAATGGAAACTTTTACCATGGGTTTAGTCATCCTGCAGGAAGACAAGGAACTCAACATTCCTTTTTTTGATATTCGCAGGGAGCAATTCCTGGAATACGATATCACCCAACTTTTACTGCAAAGCTCCAGAGAAAAAGAAAATACTATTGGCGTCATGAGCAGCTTGCCCGTCATGGGTGAGCAAGTGAACCAGATGCAGCAAATGCAGGGACAAAGGGGGCGTCCAAAATGGTTTTTCATTCAAGAACTGGAGAAAAGTTTTGAGGTGCAGCCAATCAAGGTGGATGCTGAAGAGATCAGCGATGATATTAGTATCTTGCTGCTAGTCCACCCGAAAAACCTAGGGGAAAGCACCCAATACGCGATTGATCAGTTTGTAATGCGTGGTGGTGAGTTAGTCATTCTGGTGGATCCGAATACACGTGTGGATGAATCCGCAGCCTTGCTGGCACGTATGGGGCAACCCGCTCAATCCAGTAGTGACCTGGAAAAGCTCTTCCCCCATTGGGGGATAAAATATAAAAAAGGGGCGCTCCTGGGTGACCGTAAGCGTGGTACCGAGGTCAACAGCCAGCAAGGAGTACTACCTTTTTACTTGTGGCATAGTTTGCCCCCAGCCGCCTTCAATCAGAATTTAATCGCTACCAAAGGTTTGGAGACAATGCTCTTGGTGGAACCGGGAGCATTCACTATGGATGGAAGGAGTCCTCTGAAGTTGAATCCTTTGATTCAGTCCTCTGACCAAGCAGGCATGGTGGAAAATGTCATGTTACGCTTCAGTAGTCCCAGTGAGTTGAATAAAACTATCAAACCAGATGGCATCACTTATACCATGGCAGGTATTTTAACGGGTGAATTGACGTCTGCTTTTGAGAAACGTCCCACATCTAAAAAAGAAAATGAGGATAAAAAAGAATCCCCTATTTTCAAACCACATCTGAGTAAAACCAAAAATCAGGCGAAAATTCTCTTAATCACTGATGTGGATTTTCTGGCTGATCAGTTCAGCGTAGATCAGTTCCAGCTTTTAGGTGAGGTGATCAGTCAGCCCAAGAATGATAATCTTATCTTTTTCACGAATATGGTAGAATTCTTGGGTGGATCCGATGTGATGATGGAAATTCGTTCTCGGGGACGTTTTAGTCGTCCCTTTACTCGTTTTCATGAGTTAGCGTTAGTAGCTCAGGAGAGGTTTCAGATAGCGGAAGAATCCTTGTCGGTGAAGCTCCAAGAAGTGCAGGAAAAGCTGAGTGAATTGAATTTTCAGCAAGGAACCAATCAAGTAATCCTGTCGAAGGAGCAGCTGGATAAAATTCAACAATTCCGCGATAAGGAAAAGAAAACGCAGAGTGAGTTGAGGAATATTCGCAAGTTGCTGCGACAAGATATTGAAGCAGAAAAAACATTATTGACTCTATTGAATCTACTGGTGGTTCCCATTCTATTAATAATTTTTGGTGTCATTCTTTATTTCAAACGCTTTCAACGTAGAAATAGCTAACTAGGGAGCATTCTTACTATTTTAGTGAGAATGAATTTTATGATTAGAATTTGTATGAACAACACAAAAATAGCTTGATTCCAAGAAATCAATCACATAAAGAATGAAGGGAAATTCACGAACGAATATTAAACCCCTTCGCTATAGAAAAACATTGAAGCCAATCCTGGAAGTACTCAAAGAGCAGCTTTTTTTCTCAGAAATATCATGTCCTTATGAGTTATTCGTTGCACTCTATCATATTGGCCTTCCCTTTGAAGAAAAGCTAATCAACCTCAGTTCCCAACCTGAAGGTAATGTATTCATGGGGGATCTTATTTCCCAGCCTCTCATGAATCAAAATAATGAATTTTCCCTATACACAGTATTAGAAGATCTGATTCCTCAGATAGATGATGAAATCAAGGCCCAAGCACTGTTAATCGCCTTGCTTTCCAGGTTAGATAATTTTCTAGCTGGAATTGATTCGGATGAATTTCAATTCTCTACTGATGTGAGTGAACGGCTGCGAAATCCCAACTATTATTCACCAATTATACCGAATAAGGGCTTGAATCCGGCCATTATGAGTTATCAGATCATTCCCCAATTTCCACCTGTATACCAAGAATGGATGGGTGAGAGCAGTAGGTTGAGCCAAGATTCAGGTTATTTTTCCAGCACTCTTGCGGGAACCCTGCTGGAACATCACTGCGTCATTCAAAATAAGCAGGTTGATTCCAAAGATATCTTGTTTATCAATCAAGAGGACTCTCATATCTTGAGCAATTTTTACCGTTCTCTGGAAGGACTTGAGGATTTGACTATTGGTCTGGCTGCTTGTGATGAAGGATTCCATCCGGTAGTAAAGACGAGTCCAGGACAAAAAGGCAAAGTTGGATTTCAATATACTGAGATGCAATCTCCTATAACAGGCGGGGTTCAAAAAAGGTTGAATGAAATTCTTGAGGAGTCTCTTTCCCAAGCAGTGAATATTCTCATTTTTCCTGAACTGACGATTGATGCGGGTAGCTGCGAACAAATCAAAAATTGGCTTCAAGAGAGGAATGATGATGGGATTATTAGACTAGTCGTTGCTGGAAGTTTTCATTATATGAGTCAAGAAGGACATTTGGTAAATCGAGCCATCATGCTGGATGGATTTGGCAATGAGTTATGGACCCATGACAAGCAGAAGGCCTTCAAATTAACCGATCACAATATTACCAGCTGCCAAAAAAAACTCCGCTCAAAAAACAAAGATGGGAACTTACGGGACTTTTTTGGATTACAAGCTGGGGATTGTTTGGAGGAGCCCATCTGGTGTGACTCTCCAATTACTTTTGTAGATACACCAATTGGGAGAATGTCGACTCTAATCTGTCTTGACTACTTGCTTCCAAAAATTGGAACGATCCTGGGGCGGGTGCCTTGCCATTATTTATGGGTACCTATTATGGCATTTGGTGCACGGGACTTTCACCACATGGCCAAAGATGATTATGGGAAAAAACATGCTGTATTGACAGCATGTTGTGCGTCCATCAGTTGTTGTGAAATTTTGCAGGGGAATAATAATAACCTGTCATTTCTATATGCTCCTTCCTTAAAATTTAAAGCCTTTCCTAAAACTCCTCAAGGGACAGCTTCCAAGCATCCTGCACTTCAGTTTTATCGACTGCGAGACGTTCTTTGATTATTGCACATGGATATTACATTTACCTTGAAAGTATGAGTTGGATATAATATTAAATCACATATAATATACAATGTGAGTCACATTGTGAGTCACATTGTAAGTTAAAATAAATTTATAGAGTGAACTTCTTTGCAGCAAGTAGGAGATAGCATGGCAACTCTAGAATTGATTGATAGTTTGAAAAAAGCAATTCAAGCAGAAGATGAACGACTCTTTCGTATCAGTTATCAAAAGTTGGTAGATCTCTGTCGCAAGTTTCTATTTGAGGGGGAGAAGGAAAAAATGGAGCAAATCTATCCACTGCTTTCTTCTCTCTTGAACTATTTTTATCGTAGTGGGCAGCCTGCGTGGGTCAAAGTAGATCATAAAATGGGGGGTCTTGAAATGTTACGCTCTTTGATTAGTAACTTAAAAGATACTCGCACTACCCAGGAAGCGCTCATTGAAATTAGAGGGACTGCCGATGAGGCCCTATTATCTGAGCTGACAAAACATCGGGATGGCTGTTTATCTGGTGAGCTGGCAAAAAAATTAGGAAAATCGCCCAATGCTTTGACGAACCGATTGCCAAAACTAGAAAAGAAAGGACTGATTGTACGAGCTAAGCGTGGGAAAAATTCTTTGGTATTTTTAACACCCAAGGGGCAATCACTGATTGGGGGCTTAGTTGTTCCTCAATCTCAACCAAAAGTTGTGCCGCAAGAGGTTGGAGAGTACTTGGATACTTGTGGGCGGAAGCATAATAGTTCGGATGCCTTCTTCTTTTGGCGGAAGACTGAATCAGCAGCAAGTGGAGCAGCCTAATGTTCACTGTTACTTTTTACTCTTACAAAGGTGGAGTAGGGCGGACACTTTGCTTAGCAAATGCAGCGTATACATTAGCTCATGAGGGAGCAAAGATCGTTATTATTGATTTAGATCTGGAAGCTCCTGGAATTGACAAGGTGGCTCCTTTTAATCCTGAACAATTCCCAACTAAAGGTGGAATTTTAGAGTATGTCGACCATTACAGCCAATCTGAGACTGTTGACCCTGAAAACTTACCGAGCTTGGATGCCTATAGTTATCAAGCTCAAGGTAACCTAAATGTCCGGGTGATCCCCGCAGGCAAGAAGGATCAGAATTATCAGCAGGTTTTGAGTCGCATTAATTGGGAAGAATTATATCGAGAAAAGCAGGGATTTCGGTTTTTTGAAGAGTTAAAAAAGAAGATTCAAGATGAATTCAATCCGGATTATTTACTGATCGACTCTAGGACTGGCTTAGCAGATATTTCTGGAATTACAACACATCAGCTTGCAGATCTTGTGATTTTGTTGTTTAACCTCAATAAACAAAATATTGAAGGAGTTCGGGATGCCTATCAATCGATGATGACAGCACCGAAGACTCGTCCTGTTAAAACATTATTAGTTGCCTCACCAATCCCCATAAGCCTTTTATCAGATCACAGTTTGCTGGATGAGCGCTTAAATTGGGTTGCTCAAGAACTACCCGGTGCGATTAACGCTTGGACAAATGATTCTCATGGGATTTTTATGATTCCTTACAAACCGCAATTGGCTTTGGATGAATTTACCTTTGTGCAAACAAATCCTACGGATGATATCTCTAAAGCGTATCAAAGAGTCGCACATAGTATTCAACAAAATAATCCTAATGATATCAGTTTTCTATTAAAGAGGGCTTTTCAATTCCAGAAGGATAACCTTTTTACCGAAGCGGAAGAAGAGTTTCAAGCGGTACTGATTCATGCTCCTGAAAATGCTAAAGGCTATTTTCATTATGGAGATTTCTTGCTCAAGAGCCGTAACTGGCAGGAAGCAGCAGCGCAACTTCAAGAAGCTTGTCGAATTAGACCAGAAAATTCGGATTACCTTGTAGCTTTAGGGACTGCTCTTGAAGGAATGAAACATTATCAAACAGCACTGGAAAAACTACTAGAAGCTGAAAATATAAATGGTCGCAATGAATTGATTTTACAAAAAATTGCAGCTTTATATGCCGACTTAAATAATGATAGAAAAAATATTGAATATACTCAAAAGTTAAACCGAATACAGTTTCCACCCACTCGACAAGAGCAAATTGAGCCCCTCATTCTCTTTGCTGAGCTTTCAAGGGAATTGCAAAGGTCGGATACTAGACTTCCAAATAACTTTGATCTCGACGGCTTTATTGAGCAGTTTAAAGATTATGTTGGGATGGGGGTTCAGGAAAAATGTAACATTTTAGGTAGTATTTTGGAGAAGAAAATAACTTCTTCACAACTCCGGCAACTGGAGAAATCAATTCGCGCAGGGAATAAACAATATAGAGAAATGTTCGGTGTAGAATTAGAAAATGTGCACCGTGTTATCTGGAATGGGAAATTAGAGTCTGTACAAAATATAAGGCAGCTAGAGTACCTCTCCACAGCAGAACAAGGAAGAAAATCTGGATTTATTTTCTCCACCCTATTGGCTGTCAATTATACAGAGGGACTGCAGTTTCTGAACGCTATTCAAGTAATTAAGCAAATTCCAATTTCAAGCTGCTCAAAAGAACTTCAAATTACACTAAATAGATTTTGGGGAGGGGCTCTTTTAGGATTGTCAAATGAAGGACTTGTAGAAGATAGAAAGGATAACCTTTCTCAGGCTTGTTTGAAATTTGAAGCAGTATTGCAACTAGGAGTTGAAACATATGAAATCTACGATAGCTTTGGATATGCTCTTTTATTGTTAGCAAGGACCTATGAGAAGGGGCAAAAGCCAAAGAGAAGTCATTTGAAGCAAGCTTGTGAAAAGTTTAAGAAAGCGATTGATTGCAAAATGGAGTCTGATGGGTTGGTTCGTTGGGGGGGGACACTCTGTGAACTTGCAATCATCAGTGATAAGGATCAGGTCTGCTATTGGCAAGAAGCCCG